>JAUXAN010000016.1 GCA_030619885.1 bacterium | reverse complement strand
TCGCTTAGTATCCGTATGTCTTTCATACTAAAAGGGTTAGCCAAAGTGACGAGTTTTGTGCCAAGGATTGTCGACGGATCTGCACTCACCAAAAACCCCTGCCTTCTTTATGGGAAAAGATTTTTCAACACTCTCATAATGGAAGTATGAACCACAAGATTAATCCCAGAAAATAGAAATTTATTCATGATGTTAATCTGTGGTTTCCTCTCACTTGACTGCCTGCTTGACCCATTCTGTTGTCACCGACTTCGGTCTCTCAATCGCTTCACCCATAGCACGGCTGACAACAAGTTGTGAGCACATACCCAGTGCCCTTGAGACTCCAAATAATACAGTATAGTATTCAAATTCAGTTAGACCAAAGTGATAGAGCAAACAACCAGAATGTGCATCAACATTGGGCCAGGGGTCTTTTGCCTTACCGTGTTCCTTTAAAACATCCGGAATGACTTTATAAACCTTGTCAACAATCTGATATAGAGGGTCATCAGGGCATGCCTTGGCACCGAATTCATGGAATGCCTCAAATCTGGGGTCGGTTACTCTTAAAACAGCATGACCATATCCAGGAATGACCTGTCCAGAGTTTAAGGTGTCCCAGGCAAATTGTTTGAGCTGATCTTCTGTTGGAACACCATCAAACTTTTCTTTAACCATTATTACCCATCGTAAACATTCCTGATTTGCCAGGCCATGGAGAGGTCCAGCCAGGCCATTAAGTCCAGCTGAAACAGCATAATATGCGTCAGAGAGTGCAGAACCAACACAATGGCAGGTATGAGCACTTACATTACCCCCTTCATGGTCTGAGTGTAAAACCATATAAAGACGCATAAGATTTGCAAATTCACCTTTAGGGTCGTCGATACCAAGCATGCGTGCATAATCACCAGCCCAGTCAAGTTTTGGGTCAGGGTCAATGCGCGGACCTTTCTTGAAACGCATACGATAAATTCCTGCAGCGAGCGTTGGTAATTTAGCAATCAGATTTAAACAATCCTCGAGTGTTGGGTCCCAGTACTCTGTTTTCTTC
The DNA here is from genome assembly GCA_030619885.1 of bacterium. GTDB lineage: Bacteria > Hydrothermota > DG-26 > JAUXAN01 > JAUXAN01 > JAUXAN01. Next base: position 45,224 of record JAUXAN010000016.1, on the reverse strand, counting down.
ATACCTTCGGTATATCTCTTTTTGTATACTGATTCCTTTTCCATTGACAATATTCCAAGACTGAACATCACCATTGGATGGGAACCCTCAGGCATTGCTTCGAGAACTTTCCAAACATAATCAGGAACTTCAGAACGGCTTTTCAAATCCTTCTTCATGTCTTCGAGTGCCTCATCATCCGGCATCTCGCCGGTAACAAGAAGATAAAAGACTGCCTCAGGCAGTTTATCTTTCAGTTCTGCAATAGGTCTGCCACGAATTATTAAACCCTTATCTGGGGGAACTACTGAAGTATCACAGACAAGAGCCTTGACGCCTCGCATGCCACCATATGCCTGAGTTACGGTAACTTCAGATATTACCTTGTCCTTATTTTCCTTTATAAAACTTTTAATTTCATCCCGTAGTACAGGAATTTTTTCTGCTAATTTCTCTTTTATTTTTGCCATCATTTCCTCCTTCATATTAGATGTTTTTTATGGGAATATTCCCAAATTTTTTGGAATCACTTTTTTTCTTTTCGCCTCCTTTCACCCTGTTAGATAGCTAATATCTAACGGGGTTCATTTTCAAAATTCATTTACAATAGTAAAAGAATCTTGTCAAGAAAAAAACACAAAGATCTAAAGTCACTCGTTTATGTTAATCGGTCACGATGCCCGTTTCGTCTTTCGGTGACAGTATTAGTCATTGAGTTATTGAGTCATTAGTCATTGAGCATCGGTTATAGGTTATCGGTTTGCGGTTATCGCATACTGCCACAAGGCCTGCTTACTATATGCCTAAAAGGAGCCGATCTTTTGTCGAGCGCAACCTTTTCGATAAGCGTATACTATGCTTTTATTCATGCAATCTCGTTAGTTTGTGATATTTACGTACTTACCAACAACAGACGCAAAGTCAAAAGATAAGCGAGGCAAATATCGGCGACTAACTGAACGAATAACATCTTCCTGTATCTGAATTCTCCACCTGGTATTCTGGTAATCTGGTATTCTTTCTCATTGCCCATTGATGGGTTTTCAAATTATCATATCTGGGTCTATTTTGCGGTATCTACCAGTTTTGAGAGACTGAAGTTTTATGTTCCCAACCCTCACCCTGACAAGTCTTGTGACTTTACAGCCGATGGACTCCATTATTTTTTTTATCTCCCTCTTCTTCCCCTCTGTCAATATGATTTTAGCCCTTTTCTCACCAACAATTTCTACCTTTTTTGCTCTTAGCATCTCTCCCTTCCAATAGATTCCATTTTCTATCACTCTCAGTTTCTCATTTGAAAGTTTTCTGTCTGTATTTACTATATACTCCTTTTCTATTCCGAATTTAGGATGGGTCAATCTGTAGGCAACCTTACCATCATTTGTGAGCAAGAGAAGTCCCTCCGCATCTTTATCCAACCTCCCCACAGGGAAAACCCGTCCAATCCCTTTTACAAGTTCATTCACGGTATGGGAACTGTGTGGGTCAGAAAGCGATGTCACATAGCCACGAGGCTTATTGAGTGCAATCAAAATAGTAGGCGTAATTTTAATCTCCTTTCCATCTACCTCTACTCTGTTGCTTTCAGGGTTTACCTTTACCCCTAATTCCTTTACGACCTTTCCATCCACTCTCACTTTTCCACTTTTTATAAGTTCATCCGCCTTCCTTCTTGAGGTAATGCCACTTTTTGATATAAAGACATTAAGTCTCATACATATCTATCTTAAATTACCACTCCCCTGTATTTAAATATTCATCCATTGATTTTGCTGCTATCCTTCCTGCACCCATCGCTAATATTACTGTCGCCGCTCCTGTTACTATGTCCCCTCCTGCAAATACACCTTTTTTACTCGTCTTTCCTGTCTGCTCATCCGCTATTATATTACCGTGCTTACCTGTCTCCAATCCAGGCGTTGTAGATGGAACTAACGGGTTCGGACTCTGACCTATCGCTACTACAACGGTATCTACAGGTATTTTGAAGTTTGAACCCTTTATCGGAAGCGGTCTTCTCCTTCCAGATGCATCCGGCTTACCCAATTTCATCCTTATACATTCCATCTCCTTTACCCATCCCTTATCATCGGTATAATATCTGACAGGTAAGGTGAGAAATTCGAAGACGATCCCCTCCTCTTCCGCATTCTCTATCTCTTCTATCCTCGCAGGAAGTTCTTTCCTCGACCTCCTGTATATTATCATAGACTTTTCTGCACCGAGTCTTAGCCCTGTTCGTGCCGAGTCCATCGCTACATTACCACCGCCGATAACTGCAACCCTCTTTCCTCTCACAATAGGTGTATCATACTTTGGAAATAGATATGCCTTCATCAGATTCGACCTTGTCAAATATTCGTTAGCAGAGTATATACCATTGTAGTTTTCACCGGGTATCTGCATAAACCATGGCAGTCCAGCACCCGTCCCTAAAAATACCGCATCATATTCCTTTAGGAGTTCATCAACAGTCTTTGTCTTTCCAACTACGAAACTGGTAACTATCTCGGCACCCAATTTATGCACATAATCTACTTCCCTTTGAACGATCGCCTTGGGCAGTCTGAACTCTGGAATCCCATAGACCAATACACCCCCGGTCTTGTGGAGTGCTTCAAATATGGTCAAACTGTGACCCAATTTAACTAAATCACCTGCAACGGTCAGACCTGCTGGGCCCGAGCCAACCACGGCAACCTTCTTGCCCGTAAGGGAAGGTTTTGGCGGGAGAGCCATCTCCCCCTGTTCTGCTTCCCAGTCGGCGATGAACCTTTCGAGTCTTCCAATACCAACGGGTTCGAACTTTTCTGCAAGCACACAGACTTTCTCACACTGATCCTCCTGAGGACATACCCTCCCACATATAGCAGGAAGTACATTCTTCTCCTTCATTAACCGTATTGCCTCTTTAAAATCTTTCTCTGCAATTAATTTGATAAATCCTGGTATATCTATTTCAACAGGACATCCAGAGATACAGACAGGTTTTTTACACTGGAGACATCTTTTTGCCTCTTTCACAGCCTGTTTCTCAGAATATCCAAGTGCTACTTCGTTAAAATTTTTAACCCTTTTCTTAGGTGATTGTTTGGGAATAGGGGTCTTTTTGGGACGTACCTTTGGCATAATTTTTTTTTAAATTATAATTCAGACACTGATATTAACAAGAAACTAAGAAATTAAGAAAATGGAAATTGTAAAAATGAACGGATAAATTTCTTAATTTCCAATTTCTATTTTATAGTGTCAAGTTTCTGTATCTACTGTTTGAATCAATGTCTCTTAAACAGTCTCATAGACTCTTCTTCCTGTTTCAGGTATATCCTCTGTCTATCCATTAAGAGTTTAAAATCAACCTGATGCGCATCGAAATCAGGGCCGTCAACACAGGTGAATCTTGTCTTCCCTCCAACCTCAACCCTGCACGCACCACACATCCCTGTGCCATCCACCATTATCGGATTGAGACTCACCATAGTATTTATATTATGGGGTCTTGTAACCTCTGCCACCGCATACATCATCACCACAGGACCTATCGCCATCACGAAATCTATATTTCTACCCTCATCGATTAGTCCATTCAACTCATCTGTCACAAATCCTTTTCTTCCATAACTTCCATCGTCTGTTGTTATGTATAACTCGTCTGAAACTTTTTTCATCTTCTCTTCAAATATTAAGAGGTCTTTACTTCTTGCACCTATTATTGATATTACTTTGTTACCAATATTTTTCATTGCCTTCGTTATTGGATATATTGGTGCTATGCCAATTCCTCCACCCACACAGACGACCGTCCCCAATTTCTCTATGTGTGTCGGTTTTCCGAGAGGACCTATCACATCTGAAAGTTCATAACCCTCTTCCAGAGTTCCCATATGTTTCGTTGTCTTACCTACCTCCTGAACTACTAAAACGATAGTATCTTCTTTCGTATCGGCAATCGTCAATGGAATCCTCTCCCCTTCTTCGCATATCCTCACGACAACAAATTGACCGGGAAGCGTCTTCCTTGTTATGAGCGGGGAGTTGATCTCAAACAGTTTCACCTCTGGCGCCAGTTCAAGTTTTTTCAAAATTCTATTCATAAAAATCCCCCATTCATATTAAACTATGCCTCAACCTGGGAAACCCCAATACTACCAAATTCAAAATCCAAAATAAATCCCAATTCCCAAATCCCAAGCAATCTAAACCCTTATATTTATTCGTGATAACCCGCCCCGCACTTGTGTGTAAGTGCGGGGTGAATGTCATTCGGTGTTTTTTTACACATTATTTGAGTTCATTTAAGAAATACATATCCTCTCCGTCTCTTTAGCAATCACAAGTTCCTCATTCGTAGGAATGACCAATACAGCAACGTTAGAATCCTCTTTGCTGATTATATGCTCTCCGGCAGAGAGTTCGTCATTTTTCCTTCTATCCAATTCCACCCCCATAAACTCGAGTTCTGAAAGACTGCTCTCTCTAACTTCTTTTGCATTCTCTCCGATGCCACCTGTAAATACAACTGCATCCACCCCACCCATTACACCAGAATAAGAAGCGATATATTTCTTCAGTCTGTAGGTAAATACCTCGAACGCAAGGGTAGCAAGTTCATTCCCTTCTTTAGATTCCCTCAATATCTCTCTCATATCGTTTGCAGTCTGTGAGATACCTAAAAGACCACTCCGTTTATTGAAGACTGAATTCGCTCCAACCGTGTCTAAATTTTCTTTCTCCATCAAAAATAAGACTACTGCAGGGTCGAAATCACCCGACCTCGTCCCCATCAAAAGTCCCTCAAGGGGTGTGAAGCCCATAGATGTGTCTACAGATTTGCCATATTTAACCGCTGCAATACTGCACCCATTTCCAAGGTGGCAGGTAACTATCTTCAACTCCTCAATAGGTCTGTTTAAGAGTCTTGCAGCCCTGTTTGAAACATAGTAGTGTGAGGTGCCGTGAAATCCATACCTTCGGACTCGGTACTTTTTATAGTAAGAATATGGAATCCCATAAATATAGGCATAGTCGGGCAGTGTCTGGTGGAAAGCGGTATCGAAGACTGCAACCTGAGGCACACCGGGAAGGAGGGCACTGCATGCCTCTATCCCCTTTATATTTGATGGATTATGCAGTGGTGCCAGGGGGATGCAGTCCTGGACCCTTTTCATTACCTCTGAATCTATGAGGACCGATGATGAAAATTTCTCACCTCCATGCACAACCCTGTGGCCTACAGCATCTATCTTCTTCTCTTTAGCATTCAAGGCTTCGAGGATTTTGTCGATCGCCTTTGTATGGTCAGGTGCATCTATCGGCGATTTTTTAGTTTGGAATGTTTCAGAGTAGTGAGTGAAGAGAGAGACCGATTCACCAATCCTTTCAACCGAACCTTTCGCTGCTACCTCTTCGTAATCAAAAAGTTGATATTTCGCCGAAGAACTACCGCAGTTTAAGACCAGTATTCTCATTTCACTACCTCTTTTGTCTCACGAGCGATGCACAATTCCTCGTTCCTGGGAACGAAAAATATCTTCACCTTCGAGTTCCGGGTGCTTATCTCCATGGTTTTATCACAACATTTCTCATTTTTCTTCTCATCCAGTTTTAAACCTAAAAATTCCAACTTTTTTATAATCTTGCTTCTAATGAGTGGAACTGAATCATCGTCTCTCGATGTTAAAACGAATGCATCCACTCCACCCATAGAGACATAATACCCCCCAAAATATTTTTGAATCCGATAGACGAATGCGTTCAGAGCACAGACCGCTCGTTTCTCTCCTTTCTCTGCCTTTTCAGCCAGTTCTTTTAAACTGGTAGTTCCTGCAAGCCCTAAAATTCCACTATTTTTATTCAAAATATTTTCAACACCTATTAGAGAGAGATTCTCCTTCGCTGCAAGGTATATAACGATCAGCGGGTCGATGTCTCCACACCTCGTCTTCATCAAAAGTCCACCTGTGGGTGAAAAGCCCATAGAGGTGTCGACCGCCTCACCCTTATCTATTGCCGTTATTGAAGACCCACGTCCAATATGCAAAGATATGATTCTCATTCTTTTGAGCGACCTGTGTATCAGTTTTGAGACCTCAACCGCAGCACAGAGGTGTCCGATTCCGTGGAAACCGTATTTCCTTATCCCGTACTGGGTATAGAATTGATACGGCAACCCATAAAGATAGACCTCTGGTTTTAAAGTGGAGTAGAAGGCGGTATCAAAAACGGCAACCTGTGGCGTGCTGGGAAAAACTTGACTCGATGCTTTTATTCCCTGTGCGTTAAAGGGGTTATGTTCAGGTGCAAGGTCCGAAAAATCGACCACATCGTTCAGCACCTCATTGTTTATAATGGTTGCTCTACTATATTTTGTTCCTCCATGTATCACCCGGTGACCTATTGCATCTATTTCTTCAACATTCTTAATAACGGTTTTAGAGGTCAGGGTATGCAAAATCCATTTTATAGCAGAAACTGGGTTGCTCACTTCTTTGACTGTGTGTTCTGTCTCTCCATCAGGGTATTTATATGTATTGATGGCAGTCTTTGTACCAATCCCTTCTATTATCCCCCTTGCGAGTTCTCTCTCTCCTTCCATTTCAAAAAGCGTATATTCCACGCCAAAAACACCGTAAAAAAGGATAAGTATCTTCATAATGCCTCCTGTCTAATGTTAGTAATTACAATCAGACACTGATTGTCTTGGATACTAAAGAGAAAATAAGAAAATGGAAATTATTTCATATTTTCAATCAATGCGGTTCCATACTCTGATGTTTTTATCGGTTTAACATCCTCCATCTGTCTTGCAAGGTCATAAGTAACCTTTTTCTGAGTGATGGTCTTCTCAATAGCATCCTCTATCAATTTTGCCGCCTCAAACCATCCCAGATATTCCAACATCATAAAACCTGATAGGATGAGTGAAGATGGGTTCACTTTATCCATACCCCTATACTTTGGTGCAGAGCCATGGGTTGCCTCGAAGAGTGCTGTGTAGTCACCAATGTTCCCCCCTGGTGCCATCCCAAGTCCACCCACCTGTGCGGCACACGCATCTGAAAGATAGTCGCCGTTGAGATTTGGCAGGGCAATCACATCATACTCATCAGGACGAAGTAGAACCTGCTGGAACATCTGGTCTGCAATCCTGTCTTTAACGATAATTCGCCCTCCTGAGTCTCCTGCTTCCTTTCCACCCCTCAACTCAGCAAAGGCGCCCGGTTTTGTTGTAGGCGTAACCCCATCAGGTCCCTTCACCTGGTCCCAGAGTTCATCTTCTGTTATGATGTGGTCACGGAATTCTTCTTTAGCAACTTCAAACCCCCAGTCCTTGAAAGCCCCTTCAGTGAACTTCATAATATTTCCTTTGTGAACCAGTGTGACACTCTTTCTTTTTCTCTCTACAGTATGTTGTATCGCCTTTTTAACCAGTCTTTTCGTGCCTGTAATACTTATGGGCTTCACGCCTATTCCTGAATCATCCCGTATGTTTACGCCCATCTCTTTTTTAAAGAAGTCGAGCACTTTCTTTACTTCGGGTGTCCCCTGTTCCCATTCTATTCCCGCATAAACATCTTCGGTGTTCTCTCTAAATACGATAACATTCAATTTCTCTGGATGTCTTACTGGAGAAGGAACGCCCTTATAATGTTTTACCGGTCTAATACATGCATACAGATTCAATCTCTGCCTCATACTCACATTGAGGCTTCTATACCCACCTGCAACAGGCGTAGTGAGTGGTCCTTTTATAGCCACGATAAAATGTTCTATAGCATTGTATGTATCATCGGGCAGCACCTCGCCGTATTTTTCTTGAGCCTTCTCACCACCATATATCTCCATCCACACTATCTTCTTCTTTCCACCGTAGGCGTATTCCACTGCTGCATTCCAGACCCTTTTTGCTGCGCTCATAATATCCGGTCCTATCCCATCGCCTTCTATAAAAGGAATAATCGGGTTATCAGGGATCTGTAACTTGCCGTCTTTTATCTCTATCTTCTCACCGTCTTCGGGCACTTTCAATTTATCAAATTTCATACTACCTCCTTTACATTAAACTTTCTTTTATGAAATATATAAACAAAAATCAACTTGTCAATACAGAAAGATAAATGGTGCCGGACGTTGTTCATTCGGTTGTCGGCTATCGGTAATCGGTTATCGAACTTGACCCGTAGAGGAGTCAGGCATAAATATTATGATAAAAGTAATAACCCCAAAAGCAAAACCTGCGGCAAAGAAAAATTTAAAATTAAAGACCTGACCCTCAGTACTTTCCAAATATTTTAAATATGACTGGAATAAGATACACAATAAATAGCATTAAAAATATGAAGACCAAAAAATAATGAAGAAATACTAATTTTTGAACATTGTTGCTTTTGTGAGGATTAAAATAAATTATCTGCCAAATAGTACGCCATAACCAAAATAGAGAGTAAGATAGAGTAATTCCAAACGCAACTCCTGTACATTGACTAAGTTCATCAGTATAAATCAATGAAAAACAAGCAAAGGCAATAAATAAAAAAATCAATGCAAAATGTATTGTATAAAATATTTTTTGGTTACCTTGAGTTATTCTTTCAAAGTCTTTTTTCCAGTTAAAAAGTTTATAAAATTGACTATGAAAAATAATCATAAAAACTGATAAAATTCCTCCAATGATAATACATATTTTTAATACCAACATTTTATCCTCGAATTTTTAATTTTTTAAAATAATTTCGTTTAACGGCTGGGGGGATATGCGAAGTTTCGAACATAGTGAAGAGTTTGAGAAAACACCGAAGGTGCGAACCGCATATCCACCTGTTATCTGATCCGAGCCGACTAATCATCACAACCATTTTGTTGCTTTCTAAACAATCTAAAGTTCAAAGGTTATAGTAGCCAAACCATGGTAATACTCCCCCCACTGTCCTGTGAAATGTAGGACAGAATAATCGGGGTCACCCACACCTAAAGGGTAATACTTTTCAAATTCCTCACGCCAAAGTCGTTGTTTTGATTCTGGGTCTTGGAGTATATCAATAATTCCAACTAACATTAATCCCATCCATTTATCAAAATCAACGAAATAAACACACGCCTTTGGGATCTTTTTGAGTTGTGCTACTTTTTTTGAAGAGGTATTTGTGCTAAACCATATTTTCTTTAAACCTTCATTCTCCATTTTTATCATTGCTCTAATGTTAGGATAACCTTCACTACCATTAGTCCCTAACATTGCGAATTCAGATCTATTTACTAGTGCTAACCCTTGTTCGATAGCCTCTTCTTTTTTCATAATTATTTCCTCCTTGAATAACTTTTTAAATTATCCCCCATTGTCGACCTGTCAGGTAACTCCATACATCTCTGTAGATGTTCCTTTCCTTATCCTTATAGCAGTTTATTAACTGAAAGTAATTGTGTCAAGATTTTTATATCCCCGGGGGCAGGCGTTCGTTTGTTCGTTCATGAATTGTCCCTCGTAATCAAATCTTGCTTGTCTCGACATAATTTTATTATAGTTTTTGGAATAAACAGACTGTTTTGGTTGTATATACAAATGAGAAGATAAAGGATGTATAAAAGTTAAAAAGAAAGGAGGTGAAAGTAATGGTTAGAAAAATCGTAATAATGCTTTGCGTCATAGTTGTAGGCGTGAACCTTATGTGGTCACTCGGAATTGATAGTAATAAGAACGTCAGTGACATTATTAAACTTCTCAAGGCAAAGGTTGGTGAAGAAGTCATTAAGACGCATATTGCCGAAAAGGGTAAGATTTTCGATCTATCAACTAAGGATATTATTAAACTTAAAAAGGCTGGAGCGAACGATGACCTTATTGCTTATATGATAAAGGATGGAACGGATGATTTCCCATTCGAGATTGAGAAAGACTTTGTAGTCAAAAAACCAGCAGTGTACAAGCACCTTGCCATATTCCCGGTTTTCAAGAAGACAACGATTAAGGTAGAAAATTATCTCACTTTAGATGAGGCTCAAGAATCCAAGATTATTATAATAACTGAGAAAGAGTCGGAATCAGTCCCAGTTGTGGTGATAAAAAATACTGGACGAAAACCCATCTACATTATGGCAGGAGAGGTTATCATCGGTGGAAAGCAGGATAGAATGATCTCTTATGATGTCCTCATTCCTGCAGGTAAAGAAGTAGAAGTTTCAGTTAAGTGCGTTGAACACGGAAGATGGCACGGCAAATCTACAAAGTTTAAATCAGCTGAAGCTGTAGGATGCAAAGAAGTAAGGAGCGCCCTCCAGTTCAAAGACCAGCAAGAAGTATGGAGAGAAGTGAGTAAAGCATGTCAGGTGAATAAGGCGGAAACTACAAGCGGGACCTACAATGCGATAGTTGAAAGCAAAGACATTGAGAAAAGAAGCAAGCCTTACCTCAAAGCAATGAAAAACGGTCTCAAAGATAAGAATATGGTAGGAATGATAATGACTCTCAATGGCGAGATAGTATGCGTCGACATATTTGCCAATTCCAAGTTCTTTGCCAAGGTAAAAGGAAAACTCCTCAAGGCGTATGTACTCGATGCAATAGGTACTGAAGTGACGAGCATAAAACCTCCTGGGAAAAAGGATATTCTTGCGTTTTTTGAGGAACTAAAGACGGCAAAGACCGAGGAACTCAAAAAGTACAACTCCAACTGCAACTATGAGTTAGAGACCGACCAAATCATCGGAAATGAATCCCGTGACAATAAAGGCAACTTACAGCACTTGAATTTGTATAAGCAGTGATTACCTGAATGAAGATAAGAGATGTACGATGTAAGATGTAGGATGAAGGATAGAAGGGTGTCTATAGTGCTGCAGTGCTGCGGTCATGCGGCGCTGCAGTTTTTGCTCTGAAAGGAGAAAGTGGTTTAATCTGCGATTATCTGCGTAAATCTGTGTCCTATTAAAACTCTGTGTTCTCTGCGAACTCTTCGGTTGCAATTTTTTTCTTGACAAATTGGTAGAGAATTGATATAGTTCGATAAACAATAAATAAAATTAAGGAGGGAAAATGAACTTGTTTGTAATAATTGCAAAAGGTGGTTGGTTGATGATAGCGATTGGAATATGTTCTGTCATTGCGATCGCAATTTTCATAGAGCGGTTAATAGTCCTGCATCATAGTAGTGTGGATACAAAAACATTCATCTATGAGATTAAAAGTACAATCGGAAAAAGAGGTATAGGTAAGACCAAGGTACTATGTGAGAGAATGAAAGTCCCGATTGCTTCGCTCATCAAAGCAGGGCTCGAATTGAAAGATAGATCAAAACAAGAGATAAGAACTGCGGTTGAAAATGCTGGAAAGGTAGAAGTGCATAAGTTGGAAAAAAATCTTGGTATATTAGGAACTATTGCAGCGATTGCTCCACTTATCGGGTTTTTAGGAACCGTTACCGGAATGATCAAGGCATTTATGAAAATCCAGGTCCTTGGAGGTAATGTTAATGCATCTGTGCTCGCCGGTGGGATATGGGAGGCACTGGTCACAACTGCTGCAGGACTGGCAGTTGGTATCCCTGCTTTAATATTCTACAACTACCTCGTGTCAAAGGTAGACAGCTTCGTCCTCGATATGGAGACAAACTCAGAGGATATTCTAAATCTTTTAAAGGAGTAAAACAATGGATATCAGATCAACGCACAGGATAAAAACATCCTTCACTTTCATCTCTCTCGCAGATATAGTGCTTCTGCTTCTTATATTCTTCCTCCTATCATCTACCTTCATAGTCCAGCCAGGGATAAGGGTTAGACTACCAAAGGCGATAACGAGAGATGCCGAGATTGAGAGAAATATATCAATAACCTTGCTTGGAAGTGGAGAGATATATCTGGAGGATGAACCGGTAGACATCGCGACCCTCCCGGGTAGGATCTATCAAAGGTTAATAGAACAACCCGAGCAGTTGATAGTATTGAGGGCAGATAGAGAGGTGCCCCTTGAGCGTGCAGTTGAAATCCTCGACATTGCGAAAGGTGCCGGTGGAGAGAAATTCATTATAGCAACCCAACCGAAGGCAGAATGAGATGCAGATAAAAAAAGAAACGAGCATAGGTTTTTTCGCATCCTTTTCTTTTCATATCCTACTACTGGTCGTTTTCTCTTTTGTAGTCATCGAGATGAAGAAAGAGGCTCCCACTTTTATAACACTCGAGTTCAAAACTGTCGAAGAACCTATAAAAAAGCTGGGGAGTAAGGGGGCGGTTAACCTCCCTCTATCAAGTTTTTATAAAGAGGAGATCCCACTCCCTGTTTATGAGAAGATGGCAATCGAAAGCAAACTTGAACCAAAACCCATAGATGTGGGTGAGAAAGAAACTGGAGAAATAGAAACCATTGGTGAACGTTCAACTTTCACACTTTCAGGGGAAATCTCTAAACGCTCCATAGTATGGAAGGTACTGCCTCAATATCCAGAGGGGCTCCAAAAAGAGGTGATTTTAAAATTCAGATTTTCGGTCTCACCAGAAGGTAATGTGGGGGAAATCATCCCATTAATGAAAGGCGACCCAACATTGGAGAGATTGACTATTTCCTCCCTATCACAATGGCGATTCTCGCTCCTACCGAAAGAGGCGCCCCAACTCTACCAGGAAGGGATAATAACATTCATATACAGATTGGAATAGTATATGGAAACAGTTTTGCACACCGAGTTTCCTTCTTTAAAACTGTTTAAAAGAGGAAAGGTAAGGGATATTTACGACCTGAGCGAAAATCTTCTCTTCGTTACCACAGATAGAATATCCGCCTTCGATGTTATATTATTGAACGGCATACCGGATAAGGGAAAAATCCTAACACAGATTTCAGAGTTCTGGTTCAAGAAAACAGAAGACATCATATCCAATCACCTCATATCCTGCAAAGTAGAGGATTTTCCAAATCTTAAAAAATATGGAGAAATTCTTCACCGAAGGAGTATGGTGGTAAAAAAGACAGAGTCCATTCCTGTGGAGTGTGTTGTAAGGGGGTATCTCTACGGCTCTGGATGGGAAGAATATAAACAGACCTGTAGGGTCTGTGGTATAGAACTAGGTGAAGGTTTGAAGAAGGCCGATAGGTTGGAGCCTCCCCTGTTCACACCTACTACAAAAGCCGAATATGGGGAGCATGATAGAAACATAAGTTACGATGAGATGAGTGGTATGATTGGTTCTTCTATAGCAAAAAGAATCAAGGAAGTGTGTTTGAGTATATATACCCATGGTTGTGAGATAGCGGATAAGAGGGGTCTCATAATTGCTGATACAAAGTTTGAATTTGGAACACGCGATGGCGAGTTGCTTCTCATTGATGAACTTTTAACGCCCGACTCTTCCAGGTTCTGGCCAAAGGAAGGGTATGAACCTGGGGGGGTGCAGAAGAGTTTCGATAAACAGTTTGTCAGGGACTATCTTCTATCAATAGAATGGGATAAGACCCCAATCGAATTACCAAAGGATATAGTTACAAAGACAGAAGAAAGGTATACAGAACTATTAAAAAGAATTACAGGAAAATTCTGATCTCAAGATCCGTTGCACAGCATCCCCTACGAGTCGTATGACCGTATGGAATGGACAGGATGAACAGGATAGACAAGATTAAATTAATTCTAACCACAGATGAACACAGATAAACACAGATTCGGAATTGTTAAAAGTTTAGCGGTAACGAAGCCCGTATCGTGGAGCGGTTAAGGGTTACGGATGTACGGACTCCATCACCGAAGGACGAAACGGGCATCGTAACCGATTAACGTAAACGAGCGACTAAAAGTGAATTGTATCTTCGTGTAATCTGCGAATATCTGCGGAAATCTGCGTCCTATCAAACAGATAGAAGGGGGGATTTGGCAAAATATAGGATAGCCGTACTGCCAGGAGATGGTATATGTTTGGAGACATAGTTTCAGACCTGTGTGCTCAGTTGGTTGGAGGTCTGGGGTTTGCAAATTCTGGGAACATAGGCGACGACTATGCGGTTTTTGAACCGACGCATGGCTCGGCACCCAAATACGCGGGGCAGTATAAAGTGAACCCTACGGCTACCCTTTTAGCCGTAAAATTGATGCTCGAATGGCTTAAAGAATCAGAACTCGCGAAAAAGTTAGAACTCGCGATCGCATCCGTTATCAAAGATGGAAAAGTGAAGACCTATGATATGGGTGGAATAGCTACAACCTTAGAGGTAGCAGAAGAAGTGGCTGGGAAGCTTCGCTGAATATAAGTTACGTTAAAAACAAAATCTCCACTACGATTACTTGGCCAAAACGAGCAGATTGAGATTGACAGGCTTGTTTATAAAATGTATAATCTTAATGAAGATGATATAAAAGAGGTTGAAAATTGGTATTGGAGAAGATATCCAAAATTGGCAAAAGTTATTGAGAAAAAACTAAAGCAAAAAGTAAAATAGGAGGTTAAGATGAAAAAAAAAGCGAAGTTTCTGAGAGGGCCTCTGCCTGAGTTTGTGAGTAGATTGCATTCAGAACTTTCTTCAAAGGAAGGTTGTATTGCAGCAGTGGAATCTGAGAGCGGTGAATACATTCTGGGACAGACTCTTTTGGAAGCTGCTCACGAGGCCCGTAAGGCTTTTCCAGGAAAAGTTTTTTATTTCATCCGCATAGGGTATCCCTATGTTCATCGCCAGATTGGGGGTTTAAGAAAGATAGAAAATGAAGATTAGAGGTAAATTTATCGACTTTAGTCCCGTAATTAAAGCAGGCATATCGCACGAGGAAAAATTAATCGTTGGGCATGGAGAACATCCTCTTATAGTAGACTCGGGTTTTACAGGGGATATGAGTGTACCTTCTGAAATTTTAGACCTCCTTGATGTAGAATATTCAGGTACAATGCCTTTTCAGTTAGCAGATGGAAAAGTAGTCTGGAAAGATCTATGGTATGGCTGGATTGTTTTAGGTAAGTATGAATATGAGGCGCTATTTATTGAAGGAGATTTTCTTCTGGGAATGGAGTTAGCTTCAGACCTCTTTTCGTATTTTTTAGTAAATTTTATAAATAAGAAGGTTGAATTAGAGGTGGGAGAAGTATAAACAAAATTGAAAATGACTTTTACGAGAAAAATCATACCGATTGAATTTCCTGAAGACGCTGAGCATATTGCAGTAGCAACTGCATTAAATTTTGGGGACGGTTCTAGGAAGTTATTGAAACTCTACAACTTGCTTAAATTTTTGACCTCCGACTTTACAAGTTTCCTACTTAAATAAATCTGCGGTTATCTCTCGTAGACCCATATGGGCATCCTATTGAATAAGAATCCTGTCCATACGGATTACGTGGATTAATCCTGTCAAAATGATGAAGAAAAGAGTTGACTTTGGTCCGGATTTATTGCATCTTCATAATATAAATGTTAGATGATGTTGTCTATAATAAGATAAGTATGTGAAAATATGAAAAACTTGCAAGTCAATAAAATACACAATCTGGATTGTACTGAAGGAATGAAGCATATTTCTGATAATACAATAGACCTTGTTATCACAGACCCACCTTTTGCCATAGATTTTAAGGCAAAAAGAAGTAACTATCATAGAACAGCGTCAAGGGTTCTGGAAGGGTATAATGAAATTCCTAAAGAAAAATATTATGATTTTACTGTTAAATGGATGAAAGAGGTATATAGGATACTTAAGGAGTCTGGAAGTATGTATGTTTTTTCTGGATGGAATAATTTGAAAGATATTTTAATAGCAATTGATGAATTAGGTTTTATTACTGTAAATCATATTATTTGTAAATATCAATTTGGGAGATAAATATGCAATATAAGTTTTTATTATCGCCATGGAAAAATGAATTTATTGATGTTATCAGCAAAACAAGGAAAGAGTTGTTTATGTCTTCACCTTTTATAAACGTAGAAGGAGTAAGAATATTATCGGATGCGGTTCAAACGAAAAGTTCAATAGAAATATCTCTCGTTACAAACCTTACAACGCAAAACATAGTAAATGGAATTACTGAGCCAGCAGCATTATTGGAATTATATAAACAATTTGATCAAGTTAAAATTTCAAGTCTTGGTAGATTGCACGCTAAAGTGTATTTAATAGATTGCGAGATAGGAATAATTACTTCGGCGAATCTTACAAGTGGTGGGTTGGTTAGTAACTTTGAGTATGGAGTTTTGATAGATGATAAGAATGTTATTTCTACCATAAAAGAGGACATGTTAAAATACTATTCATTAGGCAATATATTTAGCAAAGATTTATTAGAAAAAATTAGTGAAGAGTCTAATAAGTTACATAGGATTAAAAATAAAGCGGATAATTTTGTTAAAAAAAATACAAGATTAGCACAATTACTAAAGAAAACTACTGAGATTCTTGATTTTGAATTATTAAAAAACAGAATAAAAGGAGGTAAAACAATTAATGCAATATTTTCTGATACGATTCTTTATATTTTAAAAAAGAAAGGTCCTTTAAGTACAAGCGAACTTCATCCTTTAATTCAATCAATACATCCAGATATTTGTGACGATTCTATCGATAGAGTGATTGACGGGCAGCATTTTGGTAAGAAATGGAAACATTTAGTTAGAGATGCTCAACAGTCTCTAAAGAAGAAAAGATTAATTTATTTAAAGGGTGAAAAATGGCATCTAACAAGTTAAATAAACAAATGATGTGGTTAATAACAATCATTTCGAAACGAAATTTGTTGAATAAAGATAATGATTTTATAGCAGAACTTGTAAGCGAAGAAGCACGAAAAACGAGAAAATTGTATAGTTTTATTTTGCATGATATTGTAGAGAGCAAAAGATATTGCAAAATACTTATAGAGGGTACAAAAACTGCAACTACCAATTTATTATCAGTGCTTAAAGATAACCTTACTTACAAAATCACTTATACAAAATATGATGAATAAAGATGGATTGGCTTTTATTTTCAATTCCTATGGGAAAAACATTTATCGAGTAAAATGAAAATTCCTGGACCAAGATATGGCAGAGTTGAGTTTGATGCTTTTAAAAACATTCAGTAGGATTTCAAGGCTCATGCTATGAATACAAGCAGTCATCAGATTATTGTTAATGATAGTGAAGCAACGGCGAATGGGATTAAAGATTACGGAGCAGTTGGATTAATTCTTGCTCTTGGGAAAGTTTTATATAATGATGAGGATAGAACATTTCAAAAATGGCACGAAGCATTGAAAGGTGGAAAATCAAAATATGTAATAGAAAGGATAAAAAGAGGTGCTTGGTCAAGATTAAGAAAAGTTACCTTTGATTTACAACAGATTTCTTTCATCAGAATAACAGACAATACTTTGGTTAAATGTGGTTCATTTCAAAGAGATTTTAGAAATGCTGGCGGGCAACCGAGAAGAGAAAAAGTACTGTTAGATCTCGAAAAAATTGATGAGGAATTGGTTTATTTTATTGAATTCTAAACAACGGAGTATAACATATAAGTTATTCTAAAAAAAATCAACACATTGATTTCTCTTTCTCACTTTCTTAAGAAACAAAGAAACCTATTTTTTCATCATTCGCTTTTTAATGAGAGTAATTAATTGCCGATTGTAATATAGATTGCCACCTGTATTTAACGAGTAAAGGATTTCTCCTTTCAATCGCTGGGTTTTGAGCAATCCTGCCTTCTCTAAATTTTTGAGATGCCCAGTAACAGTTTTATACGGTCTATTAATTCGCTAAGCAATTTCATTTAAAGAAAGTTGCTTGTCTTCAAGAAATATTTCAATTGTTGGATATTGTGGATATTGGGGACGGTTCTCGGAAGTTCTTGAATCTACATAACTTGCTCAAAATTTTGACCTCTTCTCTCGCACACTGGTTTCCTACTTGAATAAATCTGCGAACATCTCTGAAAATCTGCGTCCTGTTAATCCTGTCAAATAATAAAGAAAAGTCTTGACATTCAAACTTTTCTAAATAAAGTGAATTTCTCTATGCTAAATAAGGTATACGACCCGCACAGGGTAGAGGAGAAATGGTACAGGTTCTGGGAAGAAAAGGGATATTTCTCTGCAGACGAGAACTCTCCACGCAAACCCTTCTGTATAGCCATCCCACCCCCCAATGTTACAGGCTCACTCCACATGGGTCATGCATTGAATAATACCATCCAGGATATCTTGATACGGTGGAGAAAGATGCAGGGATATGAGAGTCTGTGGGTACCAGGGACCGACCATGCGGGTATCGCTACCCAGAATCAGGTTGAACGGAAGTTGGCAAGAGAAGGGAAGACGAGATTCGACCTCGGAAGAGAGAAATTTGAAGAAGAGGTGTGGAAGTGGAAGGGAAAATACGGAAAGAGAATCATAGAACAACTTAAAAAACTCGGAGCTTCGTGTGACTGGGAGAGGGAAAGGTTCACCCTTGATGAGGGGCTTTCAGAGGCGGTGAGAGAGTCGTTCGTAAAGTATTACAAAAAGGGATTAATCTACAGGGGCGAGCGAATCATAAACTGGTGTTCAAGATGTGGAACAGCCATATCTGATCTGGAAGTGAGGTATAATGAAGTAGAGGGGAAATTATACTATATAAATTACCCGATTGCTGAGAGTAAAAAATTCATTACAGTTGCGACAACAAGACCGGAAACTATGCTTGGCGACACCGCAGTTGCAGTCAATCCAGAAGATTCAAGATACAAGAAATTGGTTGGCAAGACTGCAATGTTACCTCTGGTGAATAGAGAGATCCCTATAATCGAGGATGAACTTGTAGACCCGAAATTTGGAACGGGCGCTGTGAAGGTTACTCCCTGTCATGACCCTAACGATTTTGAAATCGGAAAGAGGGAAAAATTGGATTTCATAAAAGTCATAGATGAGAATGGAAGAATCACACACCCACTGTATAAGGGACTCTCAATAGAAAAGACAAGAAATAAGATTGTGAAAGATTTAAAAAGCAAGAAACTACTCGTTAAAATTGAGCCATACACACATTCTGTCGGGAGTTGTGCAAGGTGCGAGACAACTGTTGAACCCATGGTCTCTAAACAGTGGTTTGTCAAAATGAAACCCCTTGCAGAACCAGCAATAAAGGTCGTTAAAAATGGTAAGGTGAAATTCTATCCCAAACGATGGGCAAAGGTCTATTTAAACTGGATGTATAATATAAAAGACTGGTGCATATCGAGACAGTTATGGTGGGGACATAGAATACCTGTGTGGTATTGCAAAGATTGCAATAATATAATGGTGACAATCAATACACCGAAGGGCTGTGAAAAATGTGGGAGCAAAGCCATATATCAGGATGCGGATGTATTAGACACATGGTTCTCATCTGCCCTATGGCCATTATCCACACTTGGCTGGCCAAAAGCCACAAAAGACCTCGCCAAGTTCTATCCTACAAATATCCTCTCCACGGACCCTGACATCATCTATCTATGGGTTGCAAGGATGATAATCTCAGGATTGGAATTTATGAATCAGATCCCTTTCAAAGATGTATACATCCACTCCACGGTATTGAATGAGAAGGGTGAGAGGATGAGCCGCTCGAAAGGGATAGGCGCTGACCCATTAGACCTTATCAATAAATTTGGAACAGATGCATTGAGATTTACTCTAACCTATTTAGAATCACAGTCACAGAGTTTCAGATTGTGGGAAGATAGATTTGAGATGGGTAGAAACTTTGCAAATAAGATATGGAATGCAACAAGACTCGTTTTACCCTATCTTTCCCATTTCGAACCAAAGTTGGACGAACGTATGAACTACGAGCTATCAGACAGATGGATCCTCTCAGAATATACCAGGACTATCAAATCGGTAACGGATGCCTTTAAGCATTTCAATTTTTCCACAGCCGCAGGAACACTCTATTCTTTTTTCTGGCACGAATTCTGTGACTGGTATCTGGAACTTGCAAAATCGAGATTGTATAGAAAAGACACTACCTGCCTTTATGTAATCTACTATGTATTAGAAGGGACCCTTAAACTACTCCATCCCATTATGCCGTTCATAACAGAGGAGTTGTGGCAGAAAATCCCTCATAAAGGGGAGAGCATAATGGTATCATCCTGGCCAGTTTTCAAGAAAAAATTTATAGATAACAAGAGTGAAGTTAGTATGAATATAGTGAAGGATGTAGTAAGTGCAATCAGGAACATAAGAAGCGAGTTAAGAGTACCATCCAATAAGAAGGGCGTATGTTTGATAAAGACGGATAGAGGTGAAATAAAAGAACTGATAGAAAAGTGCAGAGATTATGTGCTCGGTCTATCAAAGGTAGAATCCATAGAAGCAGGTTCCGATGCAGAAAAGCCAGAACATTCGGCTGTAAGCGTCATATCTGGTGCAGAGATATATTTGCCGCTAAAGGGTCTTATAGATTTTGAAGTGGAGCGTAAGCGGATAGAGAAAGAACGGGATGCAATAAAAAGAGAATTGACAAAAGTGAATAAAAAGTTTTTGAATGAAGCATTCATCTCCAGGGCACCAAAAGAGGTTATAGAAAAAACAAAAGTGAAGAAGATTGAATATGAAGAAAAACTGCACAGACTCGAAGAAAATTTGAAGTCCTTATTGTAGATGAAAGATTATAAAACTATTCTTTATTCATTAGAGGGGCGCATTGCCACAGTTACTCTGAATCGGCCGGATATACACAATGCATTCAATGACACCATGCTTTCCGAGTTGATAGATGCTTTTAAAAAAATTGGCAAAGACCAAAATGCAAGGGTTGTAATTCTTACCGGTAACGGGAAATCTTTCTGTGCAGGTGCAGATCTGAACTGGATGAAGAAGATGATAAACTACACATACGAGGAGAATATAGAAGATTCCAACCTGGTATCTGAATGTATGTATACACTCTATACCCTTCCTCAAGCAACCATTGCAAGGGTAAACGGTTCAGCCATCGGTGGTGGTATGGGATTGGTTGCTGGATGTGATATTGCAATCGCACAACAGAATGCCAAATTCAGTTTGAGTGAAGTGAAATTAGGATTGGTTCCTGCCTGTATCTCTCCCTATGTAATAAAACGGGCGGGTGAGAGTAGATGCAGAGAACTCTTTCTAACAGGGAAAAGAATTACAGCCGAAGAAGCGCTCAATTTTGGACTCGTCGATAGAGTCGTTCCCCTTGAAAAACTAAATGAGGCTGTTGATGAGGTAGTAAGGCTTCTCTTGACGAGCGGTCCAAATGCAATTGCTACCTGCAAGGAGCTATTGCAAAAGGTTCCGGGGCTAACACTTGATGAGGCAAAAACATACACCGCTCAGGTAATCGCATCATTAAGGATAAGTGATGAAGGGCAGGAAGGTATGAACGCCTTTTTACAGAAGAGAAAACCAAAGTGGCATGAAGACTCGAGATGAACCACGAATTAAACGAAATACTGCAAATAGATATAAAGGCTTAGATTACTTGGGATTTGGAAATTGGGATTTAATTTGTATTTTGGTTTTGGTAGTATTGGGATTTCTTATATTAGGGTATAATCTGCCATGAAAAAAAAGAGTGTGATGGATATTATCAAAAAGAGGCGCAGTGTTAGAAGCTACCTGGACAAACCTGTAGAAAATGAAAAGATAGAGAAGGTCATTGAAGCGGCACGACTTGCACCATCTGCCTGCAATTCCCAGTGCTGGAGGTTCATAGTTGTAAGAGACAAAGAAGTGCTAAGACAACTTGTAGAAAAGGGGCTGGAAAAAATACCTGTGAAGAATAAATGGGCAAGGACCGCACCGGTCATAATTGTAGCCTGCGCAGAGTTAAATTTTCTTACCCATAGACTTGGGGCAAAAATTTCTGCTATCGATTACTACCTTTTAGATATGGGGTGTGCGATAGAACATCTCATATTGATGGCTACAGAATTGGGGTTGGGTACTTGTTGGATTGGCTGGTTTAAAGAAAAGTCTATTAGAAAATTATTAAAAATACCAAAAAAGACAAAGATAGTGGCATTAATAACCCTTGGCTATCCAGAAGAGGAATTGAAAGAGAAAGATAAAAAAAGGCTTGGGCTCGAAGAAATTCTCTTTTATGACAGGTATTGAAACACATCTATTGGGGACCATCTGTTGGGGACGGATCTCAAAACTTATTGACAATCAAAGAGTTATCCGCAGAATTTACTCAATTTTTTTTATCCGTGTTGAGATCTCTAATAAAGTCTTCCCATACATGTCTGCGACTGAATACATCGTTTATATCTCTATATTTAAAATCCAGCAAATCTGCGTTCCTATCTTTAATGTGAATCTCTTTTTATCATCTCTGTGTACTCTATGGTTTTTCACACTGCGTAATGACTACTTGACAAGATTTTTTCTTTAATTAAAATTTATCCTATGAAATTGAAGATACCTTTGTATGGTGTGAACCAGATTTTACTTTTTGGGGAACACGATAATAATCTTAGACTCGTAGAAAAGTCTTTTAATGGTAGGATTATCATCCGAGGCGAAGAACTCCTTTTGGAGGGTGCAAAAGAAGAACTGGAAAGGTTGAATCTGCTCTTCTCACACCTTATAAAGAGAGTAAAAAAAGGAGAAAGATTGACCACTGAGGATATCTCTTATCTGTTAAAAAAGGGAGAGAAATTATCCGAGGTAAAAGAGGATATAATACTGACTTCGCGGAAAGCGAGGGTAAGACCGAGAACGGAGGGTCAGCGAGAATATGTAGATGCAATGAAAGAACACGATATCGTTGTGAGCATTGGTCCTGCTGGAACTGGAAAGACCTTCCTCGCTGTTGCGGTTGCTCTTGCATCGCTGGAGAGAGACGAATGGAGTAAAATTATTCTGACCCGACCTGCAGTGGAAGCCGGGGAGGCACTCGGCTACCTTCCGGGTGATTATGTGGAGAAGATAGACCCTTATCTTCGTCCACTCTACGATGCACTGTATGAGATGTTTCCACCCGAAAAGGTGAGGAAACTCATTGATCAAAGGGTAATCGAAGTGGCACCTCTGGCATATATGAGGGGTAGAACTTTGGACGACTCATTCGTAATTCTCGACGAAGCACAGAATACAACAAAGTTACAGATGAAAATGTTTCTCACCCGTCTGGGTCCAAAATCGAAGGCGGTCATAACCGGAGATATTACCCAGATAGACCTACCCGGCAATAATTCATCAGGTCTTCTTGAAATTCAGAAATTACTTCTCGGAGTGAGGGGGATAAAATTTGTCTATCTTACCGAAAAAGATGTGGTGAGACACAGGCTTGTGCAAGAAATCATAAAAGCTTATGAAAAATATTCGAATAAATAAGTTGATAGAGAGAGCGAAAGGATTACCCCTTTTTAAGATAGCAATTATTGCAAGCTTCTTTCTGCTGTTTAATCTCCTATACCCGTATAAGAAGTATAAGAGGATTACACTGAAAGAGGGCGACATCGCATTAGAAGATGTGATCGCACCATTCACTTTTCCCATTCTCAAAACCGAGGAGGAGTTAGAAGAGGAGAAGAAAAAGGTGAGAGAGAGTGTAATGCCTGTTGTCATCCGCGAGAGTGCTAAGGTGAAACAGATTAAGAAGGTGATGAATGCTTTTTTCACCGAAGTCAAAAGGATAAAAAATAAAAATATAGAATTGCAAGAAAAATTGAAAGAACTTGGAGAAATGAATCCCCTCATCTCCGAAACCACTTATAAAAAACTCCTTTCAATCCGAGGGGCGAGCATTGAAAAAGAGTTTTTGAAACTCGCTTCTGCTATTATCAAAAAGGGCGTAATAGCTGACAAAACACAGATATTACAGAGAGGGGGTATGATACTGTTAGTTGGTAAAAAAGAGACCTTTATCCGACCGGATGACATTCTCGATTCGAAAGAGATTGCAGAAGAGATTCGCAGAAGCAAATTCAAATATTCTGATGAGGAAGATATTATGGAAGTTATGGTCGAACTGGCCATCTTTTTCATCGAGCCCTTTCTTTCCATCGATACTGAGAAGACGAAGTTAGGGGAAGAGGTTCAAGTCGCGAAGGTTTCTGAAAAGAAAGGGACGGTTTTGAAGGGCGAGATGATAGCAGCTGCTCACTATTCTGTAACCAAGGGTGCGTGGGAAAAAATCATATCTCTGGAGTTTGAAAAAGATAGGCGTGGAATCAAAAGGAGGTATTCAGCAGGACTTTCTATCTTGGGAAGAAATTTCCTATTTTCACTTCTTTTGCTTTTTCTATTTTTCTATCTCTATTCATATAAAAGGGCGGTGTTCAGGAATGATTTATCCTTGTTATTGATTGTAGTCCTCTTTTTTATATCACTCGGGTTTGGGTATCTGGTTCTCTCTATAAAATGGCTTCCAAACTACGCAATACCTGTGGCTATCGCTTCACTTGCCCTGGCTCTCCTTTTAGATACAGAGATTGCGATAGCTGTAACATTGACTCTGAGCCTGGCCATAGGGATATATACAGGACTCCGATTCCCCGAATTCTTGATAGCACTTCTTACAGGTATCACGGGGGCTTTCAGTGTGCGCAAATTGAGACGAAGGGCTCAATTCTACGAATCTATCCTGTTCATCTTCGCTGTCTATCTAATAGGAATAACTTCGATAGAGCTTTTGAGGTTGAGCGAGCTGAAAGAAATAATAAGAAATGTCGAATTCGGCGGTCTAGCCAGTGTCTTCTCTGTATTCTTCGTGATGGGAATATTGCCTGTTTTTGAAAGATTTTTCGGTGTGACCACCGACTTAACCCTGCTTGAAATTTCTGATTTGAACAGACCCCTGTTGAAAAGACTCTCAATGGAGGCTCCAGGTACTTTCCATCACTCCATTGTAATTGGCAGTCTTGCAGAAGCAGCTGCTGAGGGGATAGGAGCAAATTCCCTGCTTGCAAGAGTTGGTGCATACTATCACGACATAGGAAAACTTAAAAAGCCCGAATACTATGCGGACAACCAGATTGGTATAAAAAACCCTCACGACAAACTCTCCCCCAAGATGAGTGCACTGATAGTTATCTCACATGCGAAAGATGGGATAGAGATAGCGAAGAAGAATAGATTACCAAAACCGGTCATTGATATAATAAAAGAACATCATGGAAAAACTCTAATCGTTCCTTTCTATCAGAAAGCGATTGCAACAAATCCAAAGGGTAAGGTCTCCGAACATGATTTCAGGTATACAGGTCCCCGTCCCCATTCAAAAGAAAGTGCTATTGTGATGTTAGCAGATGCTGTTGAGGCTACCTGCAGGAGTCTGGAGAATCCAACACCGAGTAGATTGAAGGGCGCTATAAGACAGGTTATAAATAACAGATTCAATGATTTTGAGCTCGATGAGGCAGGACTTACGATGAGAGACCTTCATAAAATCGGTGAGAGTTTCCTACCAATTATATTAGGGGTATACCATCAACGTCCTGAATATCCTGAAAGAACTGGTTCTCCAGTTCAGTAGAACTATGTTAAGACAGAAAATTTTAAAAGAAGTGAGGGAATTGGCTCTCATTGCTGGAGGCTCTTTTGTGATGTCCGTTGGATTTGTCTTATTTCTCATACCAAACAAGATTGCACCCGGTGGTGTCAGCGGTCTGGCAACGGTGCTTCATTATCTTATTTATGTTCCAGTAGGATTGACCATGCTTGTTTTTAATATTCCAATCTTTTTGCTCGGGGTAAAGTTATTGGGACGAAAATTTGGTGTGAGAACTATTATTGGAACAGTGCTGCTCTCACTCTTCATCGATTTTATGTTTTATTACATCAAACTGCCAAGGGCTACGGATAATAGACTCCTCGCCTCACTCTACGGAGGAGTTTTTTTAGGTGCTGGAATTGGTCTGGTGTTTAGAGGGAGAGGTAGCACAGGTGGGTCCGACATTATCGGGAAGATTATAGGAAAATATACGAACTTTACCACTGGTATGGGTATTATGTTCTGTGACTTTATTGTCATCACCTTTGCCGGGGTTGCCTTCAAGTCTATCGAACTGGCTCTATATGCATATGTTGCGCTATACCTTTCAAGCAGGGTAATTGACTTGATTCTCGAAGGATGGAGTTATGCAAGAGGTGCCTATATTATATCTGATAAATCGGAAAGAATTGCAGAAAGATTGCTCAAGGATATGAATAGAGGAGTCACGGCCCTTCACGGAAAGGGAATGTTTGGTAAACAGGATAGGGAGGTGCTCTTCTGTGTCTTCACGCGCAGGGAACTTTCCCACCTCAAAGAAATTATCAAGGATGTAGATTCAGATGCTTTCGTCATAATCACTAAAATCCACGAAGTTTTTGGAGAAGGATTCCATCGTAAATGGTAATTTAAGGAGGGAAGATGAAGAAAAAATTGAAGGAAGTAATCGAAAAAATTCATAAGGGATTGACATTACATGGAGGGGGTATAGAATTAGTTGATGTGAACGATGGAGTAGTGAAGGTAAGGTTGACGGGTGCCTGTGCTGGCTGTCCTATATCGCAAATGACTATGAAATCCTATGTCGAAAAAGCGATCAAAGATGAACTTCCAGAAATAAAAGAAGTGCAAGCAGTCCAATAGTGCTCTTCCCTACCCCTACGGTCGCAAACAGAGTCGTATGACAGACCAAGTATAAATTCAAAGAGAAATGGAGAAAGTTAGAAAGGGAGAAATTCTCCTGTGCTTTAATCTGTGAAATCCCTGATATTTTTGGGATCACAAAAGGAAAGCGGTATAATGCTAAACTAATCAATTTAAAGCAAGTTGAATTAAACGGAAAAATTTTCGAATCTCCATCTGGTGCTACCAAGTCAATCTGTAGTTACCCTATTGACGGTTGGCATTTTTGTAGATTTCTCTATGATGGCGAAGTTAAAACCATTGATAATTTGAGAAAAAAATGATGGTACTCCTCGCTCTTTATTCCCAATTATATTATGATTCAGGGGAGCTGATGTCTGCGTCATACATCGACTAACACATATTAAAGGCTCGGTTGCAAGAATAAAATGCCCTCCCATAACGATTTTTCCAAATACAATGATGGGGTCAAACCTTTAAAATTGAGAAAAAATATGGCGTAATACATTTGCGCCAGCGGTTGTTTTTTCTTGACTAAGTTTTTATCGTATTTTATAATAAATCTATGAGATGGTCAATTTTTTTTATCCTTACTATGAGAAAAAATCCAGAAGAAGCGGAAACTACATCCCGTATATTCAACCTACATATTCAGCCTTTCAAGCCCGACCCCAATTGCAAACATGCAAGCTATCCTCTGCACCCTTGTTATGAACGAACTGATTTCCAATGCTTTGAAACATGCCTTCAAGGAGGGGCAAAAAGGGACACTTGAAATTTCCATGAAGAGATCAACCGAGGACACGATTTTTGTAAGAGTCAAAGATGAAGGTATCGGTATCTGGGAAGAAATTGATATTTATAAAACTGAGAGCCTGGGTCTAAAGTTGGTCAGAAATATAGTTCAGAAACAGCTACAGGGGAAATTACAGGTTAAACGGAATAAGGGTACAGAATTTACCTTAGAAGAGGAGGCAAAATATGTATAGAATAATGATAGTAGACGACGACGTTATCATAACCAAGCTATTGGAAGACCTCCTTACATCCATAGGATACAAAGTTGTGGAGAGTGTCTCTTCTGGGGAAGAAGCCGTAGACATGGCCAAACGCCTCAGACCCGATATAATCCTGATGGATATTGTTATGCCGGGAAGGTTAGACGGTATTGAAGCCTCCGAAATGATTAAGGCAGAACTGGATATTCCAGTTATATTCCTGACCGCCTATACAGATGATAAATTCGTAAAGAAAGCAAAGACTGTGGAACCTTTTGGATATATTGTAAAACCGTTTCAAGAAAAAGAAATAAAAGCGGCTATTGAACTCGCTCTTTATAAAAAAGATATAGAGCGACAGCTACGTGAGTCAGAAGAGAGGTATCGTTCAGTGATAGATACCGCCATCGAATCCATCATCACTGTTGACAGCCGTGGAAACATCGCTTCCTGGAACCGTGCGGCGGAAACTATGTTTGGCTATTCGGCCGATGAAGTAGTAGACAAGCCGTTTACTTTTATATTAACTAAACAACTTAAGAAAGACCTTAAAAATGAAATGAATCGTATATTATCAACCGGAAAATCAAATATTATTGGAAAAACGATTGAGTATTATGGGATTAGAAAAGACGGCAGTGAATTCCCTATGGAGTTTTGCCTGACTACCTGGAAGACAAAAGAGGGAATCTTCTTCACTATTATCGTGCGTGATATCGCCAAGCGGAAGCGAATAGAAGACGAGAAAGAGAAACTTATCCTCGAACTTCAAGAATCTCTTACCAAAATTAAGGCTTTGAAAGGAGTTTTGCCCATTTGCGTTTTCTGCAAAAAGATACGCAATGATAACGGACATTGGCAGCAAATTGAAGTTTATATTCGTGATCATTCTGAAGTGAAGTTCACCCATGGGCTTTGTCCTGAATGTGCTAAAGAATTTTATTCTGAATTTTATAAAAATAATGAGTAACTGGCAGCAACATCGCCTAACACATATTAAAGGCTCTGTGTAAAGTAAAAAATAAAGATTTGATCCCTATTGGCCTTCTTTGTCAAGCAAAATCAGGGAATTTTTTTACTCTCTCTTCTCTATTCTTATCTGGTAAGGGTTGGTGTCAACTTTGTCAAGATCCGACCCCAATGTCCTTCTCTTGTGCTTTAGTCTGTAATATCTGGCCATTCCATACGGTCACAGACCCGTATGGGATGCTGTGCAACTGATCCTGAGATGTAAGCTGTCATACGACCCGTCCGCGCTGATCCGTAGGAATATGGGTAGTTTGTTTTCTCTTGACTAAATTTTTATTGCATTTCATAATAAACCTATGAGATGGTCCAAATTTTTTTGTCAAGAGTCAAAACTTGGCATTATGTATTCAAAAGTTAAACAAAAAATCTTAAAATGGGGGTTTTTATGAAAAAGGTAGTTTTTATCACTCTTTTAATAATCGTGACTTTGCCTATTTTACTAAACGCAGAGTTTAAGCCTATAAAAGGTATACCCATAACATCTTACAGTGGAGATTTTACAATCTGGCAGGGGAAAATATGGCAGGTGGACATTGTATTCTACAGCATTTCCATCTTTGACCTTGAAAAAGGTGCGTATGTAAAAAGCATTACCACACCTGGATTTAATCCCTACTCTATTTCTGTATTTAAAGATACACTAATAGTTTCAAACGATGACGAAATATGCTTTATTGATAGCGATGGGAAAATTTACAGGACAATAAATTCTCCAGCATCCTCAATCACTGGGCTTGCCTCAGATGGCAATTACATCTGGATAACTGAAGAAACAGGTAAAATTTATTGTATTTCAGCAGATGACGGAACCACAATAAAAACTTTAGAAGGTCCAGAAGGCAGGATCAACGGACTTGGGTATTCAGATGGGTATCTCTGGACAACAAGCAGGTATAAAGATGAGATTTATATGATAGAACCTGAAAACGGAGAGGTGGTCAATATACTACCCTCACCCGGTCCCTATCCTTCTGGAATCTTTGTAATGGATGACAGTATATATGTCTCTGATTTTGAAAAAGACAGCATCTTCGTTCACCTGTTGCCTACAACTGATTACATCATCACTGAAATGCCAAAGAAGTCCCGTGTAACGCTTCGGTGGGAAATGGTAAATCCCGGGCCCGGTAATGTAGGAGATGTAGAAGTTTACATAGCAATTCCTAAGAATTTACCGAATCAACGCTTGCTAAAGGAGCCAGAATTTACCCCAAAACCTGATGATATTCTCACAGATCGTTACGGACAGAAAGTAGCTTACTATCAGCTAAAGGATATACAACCAATGGAACACCACACAGCTAAAGCAATAATAGAGGCAGAACTTTCATCTGTTAATTACTTTATTATGCCTGAGAGAGTAAAAAGTTCAAAAGAAATACCTAAAGAGATAAAAAAGACTTATTTGAGAGACAGTGAAAGGTTCAGAATAAAAGACCCATTCATACAAAAGGCAGTAAAAGAAGCCATCGGAGATGAGAGAAATCCCTACTGGATAGCGAGGAAGGTCTTAAATTATGTAGCAGATAAAATTGATTACGAACGGATTAGAGGATGGGATGTCGCCCCGGAAGTATTAAAGAGAGGAAAGGGTTCTTGCTCTGAATATGCATACGTTTACATTTCCATGATGAGGGCTGCAGGAGTCCCAGCAAGGTATGTAGGTTCAGTTGTTGAGAGAGGAGACCGTGCATCTATAGATGGTGTATTTCATCGCTGGATAGAGATATATCTTCCAGGATATGGATGGGTTGCGGTAGATCCAGGCGTAGCAGATTCACCCTATCCGAGAAGAAAAGCACTGGCCATCGGTCACAGGTCGAACAGATATCTTATTACCACTATAGGTGGAGGTGACTCTGAGTATCTTGAATGGAGTTATAATTTTAACGAAAAAATTAAAGATTACGGTCCCCGAACTAACTTTATGGTCCGAAGATATGCAATCTGGGAGCCGCTTTTGGAAGAAGAATAAAAGCTGACTTTAATCCTTTGAAATTCGAGGAGGTGAGAATCCATCCAGATACAATGATGGGGTTAAAGCTTTCCATACGGATCCCATACGGGTCTGAGACCGTAGGGATAAAATTTACTTGAAAAACTACATTCAACTTTAAGTCTGACCCTAATTGTTGACTATGGTTCAAGAGATGTTGTAAACTCGTGGAGACAAAAACTTGACACTTTACAACCCTTATAGTATAATAGAAATATCATAATCAATTATCGTCTCTATCAAGGGACAGAGGTCTTTTCATGGCTGACCCCACAAGGATTTACTTAATAGTTAGGTGGCATTATCACGGTCTTTTAGACTGGATAGCAAACCAATGACTTTTATGTCAAATGAACACAAAGGAGGAAAAAGTGCTAAATAAAAGAAAACTTAAACGAAGGCATTTGATTTACTACTTGAGAGTTTTTGACAGGAATAGTGGTCAACTCATTGGACATCTGGTAGATGTTACAACCGAAGGTGTAATGCTAATTAGCAAACATCCTATTGAAACAAACACCATTTTTAAATCAAAAATGGTGTTACCCAAAGGAATCGAGGGAAGTAAGGAAATCACTTTTGATGCCAAGAGCATTTGGTGCAAAAAAGACGTCAATCCTAACTTTTACGCTACTGGATTTCAACTGCTCAAATCTTCTCCGGAGGATATTAAACTACTTGAACGTTTGATTGACGAATTTGGGTTTCGAGATTGATTAAGATATCCAATCAAGAAACATCTATTGGGGACAAACATCTATTGGGGACGGTTCTCGAAAGTTATTGCTTGTTTGATATTTGTCATGTCATTGGGACAAGGTCTCTCATTTTTTGATACGATACTTCTTCATCTTATATCTCAAAACCCTTTCGGAAATTCCAAGTTCCAGTGCCGCCTTTGTCTGATTCCATTCATTCCTTTTCAAAGCCTCTTGAACCATCTCTTTCTCAACCTTCTCAGTCGCATCCTTCAATTTCCCAGATGTAGAATATCTTGGTATTTGAATAATAGAAATGGGCAAGTCTTCTTTTGTTATATATTCTCCCCTTGTGAACACGATGGCTCTATCAATAATGTTTTCAAGTTCGCGTATATTCCCAGGGAAATTATACTTTAAGACATTTTTCATTGCCTCATCGGTTATACCGTTTATCTTCTTATTCTCTTTGTCCGAATAAAACCTAATGAAGTGATCAACGAGAAGAGGAATGTCTTCTTTCCTTTCTCGCAACGGTGGAACATGAATTCTTATCACATTGAGTCTGTAGTAAAGATCTTCCCTGAATTTTTCTTTCCTTACCTCTTCTTCTATATTTTTATTCGTAGCACAGATGAGTCTTATATCAACCGGGATCTCCTCGTTTGAACCAAGTCTAACTATTTTTTTCTCCTGCATAATTCTGAGTAATTTTATCTGGATACTCTGAGGCAACTCTCCGATTTCATCAAGAAAGATCGTTCCGCCTGATGCAAATTCAAATTTCCCTATTCTCCGTTTGTCCGCACCGGTGAATGCCCCTTTTTCGTGTCCAAAGAGTTCTGCTTCAATAAGTGTTTCAGGAAGTGCCGCCAGATGTGTCTTAACAAAGTTTTTTTGTTTTCTTTTCGATAAATTGTGGATATCTCCGGCAATAAGTTCTTTTCCTGTTCCACTTTCTCCTGTAATCAATACATGTGCATCACTCTGTGCTGCTCTGACTACCATAGACATTATCTCTTCCATCTTACCCGATGCATATATAATCTTTTCATGGCTATATTTTTCTTGAAGAGATTTCTTGAGTTCTACATTTTCTCTTTTCAGGGTTAAGGTCTCTGCGGCTTTTTGCATAATAAGCAATAGTTCATCAGGCTCGACAGGTTTTGTCAGGTAGTGAAAGGCACCATGTTTCATTGCCTTAACTGCATCCTTCACATTTGCAAAAGCAGTTATAATAATAACCGGGATTATCGGATTGATAGCCTTGATTTTCTGTAAAACTTCAATACCGGTTATATCAGGTAGCCGATGGTCGAGCAAAACAAGGTCAAAATCATGTGTGTCGAATGTATTGAGTGCATCATTTCCATTTACCGCTTCTACAATTGAGTAACCTTCTTTTTCGAGAATTTTTTTTAAAAGAATCCTTTGATTCTTTTCATCTTCTACAACGAATACTTTCATTCCACTCACCTTATCTTTAATATAATTTTAAAAATCGTGTTTTTGTTACTTTGAACTTCCAGTGCACCACCGTGTACTTCAATGATTTTCTTTACAAGATAGAGTCCGAGTCCACTATGTCCTTTCTTCGAAAAGAACGGTTCAAAGATTTTATCAATAATGTTAGCGTCAATGCCCCTGCCATTATCGATAAAATCTATGGTAAGCTTGTTGCCCTTTTTCAATCCTGTTATCGTCACATTCTTTGCGTGCGCTTCAATACTGTTCTTAATTAAATTTGAGAAGGCAGTTACAAATAACGTTCTGTTTCCATAAACCGTTAGATTCTCATCTATGTTTTTCTTAAAGGTTACATCATTTTTGGTGATTGTTTTTTTAAGCAAAGAAATTGATTCACCCACGAGGCTCGAGATTTCGACTTCTTTTTTATCTATCTCCGTTACACCCAGTAATTTCAACGAATTCATAACCGACCTCATTCTTTCAATCTCCTCAGTTAAAATATTCCTGTTTTCCCCATTGAGATCATGGGCAAGGAGCGAAATGGTGTGCAGTGGATTTCTGAACTCGTGCGCGAACCCAGTGGAGAGTGCACCGATTTCTTTAAAAAGGTTAACTTCTTTTTCTTTTTTGACCTTGAATCTCTCAAATTTTACAAAATTATAAAAAAGCACTGCCTCCAGCATTATAAAGATAACAATTACTAATATGAGAAATAAAATGTTTCCAGATTTTATTTTTTCCAGAGAACTCGTTGTAAAACCAGCTACAAAATTTTTGTTGAATTTTTTTTCTTCAATCTGAAATATGCTGCCCACAGGAGTTTTTACTATATGAAAACCTTCTCCCTTCAACGGCAGGAAGTTTTCGTACAGGGAACTGTAAAGAATGGGTACCTGGTTTTCATCCAGAATGCAAAAATAGACAAGGTCTGAAGACGAGACAAGGAAATCGAGTAATTGATTGAGCCTTGTTCCAGAAATACCTTTTGCATCTGAAAGAAGCAAAACATCAAGCGAACCAACCGTAGAATTGATCAGGCAGAATGGTTTGTTTTCAACGATAATCATGGTATGGGCATTTTTACCTTTCAAGTTTCCTTCGTAAAATCGAATTATTTCATTTTCAATACCACTGTAATGGGTGATTCCTTTTATCAAGTCTTTCTTAAAAATCCAGATCCCCTGAAGCGTTTCGGAGAAAAAAGATTCATTTAAACCTTGAGGATTTTTTGCAACTTCGATGCTCTTTTTCTTGGCGTTTCCTATTTCAATATCTTCGAGTTCCTTTTTCTCCTGAAGATAATTATCTACAATTAAAGACAGAAGATAAAAGGTATTTTCGTAACTTCTCCAGTACATCCTCTCAATGTTCCAGTTGGTTAACTTTACAATGGAAACTGTAAAAATTATTAGAAATAGGAGAATAAATATCAGGGTAAAATTATGTGCTCTCACTGTGATTACTTATATAACATTTTTATTAAAAAATCAACCCAAAACTTGATTCTAAACTATTTTTTATATATTCAAAATCTTGGATTGATGACAAGTTGTAAAGTGATTCAATTTGTAAAGAGAAGGATAAATTTTTGTCAACAATTTTAGTAAATCCCACATTTACTTTCAGACCTGAATCTTCTCTTGTCTGATTTTCTACCTCAAAAAACTCTTTTTTAAAAAGCTGCAGATCTACACTGAGTTGGGAACGATGATTGTGGAATAATTTATTTAAAAATATCTTGAGGTCTAACATCTGATTCAAATTCTCTTGTTCAAAGAATGGGTCGTCTGCATAAGAGACAGGAATAGGATACGCAGCTTCAACATATTGTGAGTAGTAGTAGGTCAATGAAAGGGTAAAGGAAAAATCAAAGGTTAAGGGGAAATAAAAGTGTGAAGATGTTTTATAAAAAGAGAACGCTTCATTCTCGAAAACTTTGAAACCCGCATCAACACCTGGTATAAAAAATACATAAGGTAGCGGAATTGAAATTGAGGATTTAATACTCGGTTCCAAGTAATCACTTATTGAATCCGAATAGAAATTTTTGTATTTTATTTTCACCTCTGGAGAGAACAGGTATTTATTCCCCAAGTAGATATTTAAAGAGTCACCAAGAGCAAACTCGATGAGCCGGTAGATTTCATAAGAAAAAGGTAAAAAACTGTAAAGATTTGAATATAATATATTTTTGTTGCCGACACCGGGCAGATATATCCTCTTATGGAGTTCAAAATAATTTTCAAAAACCAAATTGTAAGTTTCAAAATTAATTACAGATACATTACCGTTATATTTAAAGTCGAAAAAATTGCCTTGATGCAAAAAAGGGTTAATGTTCGTTATGTTTCCATGCTCTTTTATATTTGACAGATAAAGATTGTCGGTGACAGTATAAGAAAACAATACTCCTTTAGTACTAAAGGAGTAGAGTGATAGAGGGAGGAGAAGCAAAATTCCTCCTCCCATCCTTACAAGTTTAGTCTTCACCTCGGCCTTTTTTCCTGCCCATATGGCCTGGCTGTCTTCTATGAAAACCCTTTCCTTTTCCACTCCACATAGGGAATCCCTGTCTATCTCTTAATGCAACCTCCTGTCGTGTTCTAAAATTCCTCATTTCTCTTGCCAGTATCATCGTCTCGCCATCAGATTTCACCTCTGAGCCTCTCAGCTCTAACTTATCCCCTACCCTCAAACGGTTCCGTAGATACCATTCCGGTGCAAATCTTACCCTGACCAATTCTCCATTCTCCAATCTTACCTTTGCCTCCATCATTGAAGATGGTCTGTCTATATAGAGATCCTCTAATTTCCCCTTCATCTGTTTTTCTGTCTGAGGATTGTAAAAGTGGCTTTTCTGTCTCAATCTTGTTCTTAACCAGAGTGGTTCGTAATTTTCATCTCTCATCCGATATCTTACATTGTTGCGCACCATTTCTCTCACCATGAATTGATTTTCCTCTCTAAACTTGCCCTTAACAGTTATTTCATCACCTTCTTTCAACTCCATATCCAGGGACCAGGTCGGGCAAAGATGAGCCATCACCATTTCTCTTTCTCTGCTCCGAGTTTTCAACCGCACCTGTAAGATATTTGTATTGTCTGATGGGGATGCAATCTCTTCAACATGCCCTATCTTCCCTTTTAATTCTATGTCCTCTGCGGATAGTAGGGTTCCTATCCCCATAATAATTATTATTATGTTTGCCATCGTTTTCATGGTAACCTCCTTTTACTACTATAACACGCAATTTCCGTGCCAGCCGAAAGTGCCGAAATTTCAACAAGTTTTCCCACAAAAGTTCGACAATTTTGTATTTTCGACAAATTTGTATGCGATTTTTATAATCATTAAGCACAGAAAGCCACCCAAAAAATACTGAAATGATAATAAATTTATGTTCCACATACTAAAGAGAGAATTTTGAGTCGTATCTTTGGTTATCTCTTCCATATATCCATTCCCCTTTTCTGATAGACCTTGATGAATCTCTCTATTGAGCGGTCATAAGTTTTCTCTATGTCGTCAGGGAATAAACATGCAGGGAACTCTCCCAGATTCAGATGGTATTGAATGCACTCACAACAAACCCCTTTTTTGTCGCAGGGTTCATAGGAGCAATTACACTTTTTAAGATTCTGTTCTAAATTGCACTCTTTCATACTTCCTCCAATGCCTTTATAACAAATCCAGTAAAAATGTCAATAAGAATTTAAAAACAGGGACGCAGATTCACCCCGTTAGATGTTTACTATCTAACGGGGTGAACGCAGATTTTCAGGATTCTAAAATATATAAACGACAATATTATCAAGGTTTTTTTGCAAATAATTGGAGAATATTTTGTTGGGTTGGTATTAAATTTGAATGAATCTGCGGTTATCTGCGGAAATCTGCGTCCTATTAAAAAGATTTCTTGAGTATTATATCCCCATCCCCCACCCCTATGTCCTTTGCAATGACAGGGCATTTTACCTTCAATAGAAAGAATATGGGACGTTTCTCCTCAGAGAGTGCCTCATAATTTCCCTGCCCCTTACTTATTATGAATTGCGCATCGTTGTAAACTTTTTTGAACTCCTCACCCGTGGTTTCGAGAATAACACCCGGGGCATCCGTGCCAGAGGATAAAATCTTTGCAACCTTATCGAGCCCCGATTCAACTGCATCCACGTAAGTTGCATCGTTTATAACAGGCTGCTCCCTCACAACATAAGTTACGGGTTTGTTCATTTCTTCTATCAGAATTTTATCAAAAACGGTCTCACCCGCATTGTCTCCAATGTATAAGACTTCATCAGCAGATTCAAAACATTCTTTGAACTTTTCATAATCAAAGATTGCAAACTCTTTTTTCA
This sequence comes from bacterium, assembly GCA_030619885.1. Classification (GTDB taxonomy): domain Bacteria; phylum Hydrothermota; class DG-26; order JAUXAN01; family JAUXAN01; genus JAUXAN01. Next base: position 8,174 of record JAUXAN010000016.1, on the reverse strand, counting down.
GTATCTCCTCTATCTCTTTTTCGAGTTCGAATCCTCTGCTTGCACCAAAGTCTATCACATTTCCAGCAATGGAGAGCCTTATCGCCGTGAGGAGTCTATCATCCGATTTTTCAATTTCTCTTTTTAAGAATGGATAGAGCCCCAGTGCAATTTCAGTGTATTTCTTTTTTAAATCCTTGAGCGGGTCCGAAATACCCGTTATTTCCCGTATCTTTTTGTATATAAGCCTTCCTGTTTCAGGGGGCGAACTGTTGAGAGGAATGGTTTTTATGAGCGCTCCGATTTCACCCAGTATCTGCTTTATCTTGGGCTCATCGTCTGTCGTCCTACGGGATATCCAGAGTGCCTGCTTCAAGAAACACGGGATGCAGTCGAGGTATGTCTTCATTTGATAAATACCCTCTTTCCACATCCCATATCAATAAAATCATCTCCCCATGCTTTCCTGAATAACTCTATAGCCTCTCCACCTGTGCAGTGTGAGGGACCTATCTTCTCTACTTTACAATTTTTCAACCCTTTTATAATCTCTTTTATCCCGCTTTTTCTGTATGCCATAAGATGAAAACCCCCAAGTGCAAGGTATGTCTTATCTCTGTGCATCATCTCTTCTGCCTTCTTTACTATATTCACAATTCCTGGATGGGCGCAGCCCGTTACTATGACAGTTCCCTTTTTAGTATCGAGCACGAGCGCCTGCTCTTTGATAAACCTTCCCAGCTCTCCTGTGGTCCAGACATCCTTGCAAATCTTTGAGGGCTTACTCACTTCTATAATCTTCGCTCCTGTGGATTTAACCTTATGTTTAAATCCCTTTGGAAATGAAGACGGTAGGTATACCGTTACTGCTGGATTTATTTTGAGCAATTCCCATATACCCTCTGTATGGTCACCGTGAATATGGGAGAGGACGATTATATCTATACTATCAGGTTCAATATCGAAGAGAATATTCTTTTCAAAACCCTCTATATAACAACTCATTCCCCATGAAGTTTTGAGTGCAGTATCGTGTGGAATATTATTGTAGGTAATGGTGAAACTTATCTCCCTGTTCAAAGAGATGATGGACATTAAAATCAATAGAAAGTTCATAGAAATACCTCCCTTTTATCATAGACTATGCACTAAATTAAGAAATCCAAATACTACCAAATTCAAAATCCAAAGTAAATCCCAATTTCAAAATTCCAACATTACAGTAAAAAGGTCATTAGTCATTGGTCATTTCAAACCCAATTCTTTTGCCAGTTGAGTCCAGATATTTTCTATCTCCTCGGATGCGCTGTTATTAGAATATTCTACCGGAGGCATAGTTTGGACCACCGCTTTTATTATTGCGGGTTCATAAGGAATTTTTCCCACTACAGGTACACCTTCTGACCGACACCATTTTTCAATCTCGGTTGATTTCTCCAGATTGATGTCGTATTTATTGATTGCACAGGCGGATTTCACACCAAAATGTTTTGCTACCCCGACTACCCTTTCCATATCATGTATGCCTGATAGGGTCGGTTCCGTAACTATGAGAGCAAGGTCAATTCCTGAAAGGGATGCAATTACCGGACAGCCGATTCCAGGTGGACCATCAACGATCACTAAACCCAGCTTGTTCTTTTCGGCAATCGATTTGGCATTCTGCCTCACCACCGTTACGAGTTTTCCAGAATTCTCCTCAGCAATTCCCAATTTCGCATGAATCATAGGGCCGTATTTAGTATCCGAGATATACCATTCACCACAGATATTTTCTTCCATCCGTATCGCCCCCTCCGGACAAATCTGTGAGCATACACCACACCCTTCGCAGGAGATTGGTTCAATGGTTATCGGGTGATCGGTAATCGCGGAAAATCGGCATACTTCTACACACTTGCCACATTCCGTGCATTTCTCTTCATCTATTACTGGTTTGAACCCTCCTTTGAATTCGTGCCTCTCTTTTATCTGTGGATGGAGCAGAAGGTGGAGGTCAGCCGCATCCACATCGCAATCCGCCATCACCTTTTTCTTGGCTAATGCAGCAAAGGATGCTGTGAGCACCGTCTTTCCTGTTCCACCTTTTCCGCTTATGACAACAATCTGTTTCATCCTATAACCTCTTTGACAAACTCTTCTTATGAAACCCCATTCCGAGAATCAAAAATAGAATTATGAATGCAAGGAGCATCAACACATCCAAAGCGATTTGATAGTGATGGTGCTGCTGAAGCGAATGCCGCAAAAGATCCGTAGTGTATGTAAGTGGTGAGAACAATGCCACTATTCTGCCTCCGGTTGGTTCCAGGACCCCAGTTAATATCCTCTGGGTAGTTGTCTTTCCCGCACCGTTGGGACCAAGAAATCCAAAGATTTCTCCCCTTTTTACCTGGAAGGATATATGGTCAACGGCGAGTAACTTTCCATAAGATTTGGCCAAATTTTCTACTTCTATAGCGGGATTCATCTTTTTTCTTTTTTAATCTGTTTAGCTTCTTTCTCAATCGAGTCCCACATCTGCTGGAAAATTGTTCTGTACTTCTCCCCTTCAATCAATATTGGGATACCATGTGAATAGAGAATTGCTACTGTTCTGTCATAAGGAATTTCGGCTAAAATTGGAATACCTTCTTCATTGCAGTATTCTTTTACCTTTTCATCTCCTACATCTGAACAATTGATGACGACTCCACAAGGAAGCCCGAGTTTTCTCACCGTCTCAACCGCTAATTGCAAGTCATTCAGACCAAAAGGGGTTGGTTCAGTCACCAAAATAGTGAAATCGCTATCTTTAACCGCCTCAATCACCGGGCAGGAGGTTCCTGGAGGAACATCGATGATAGCGATACCATGTGAAGTAATCTTTTCCTTAACAGCCCTTATCAACGGTGCTGCCATAGGTTCACCAATATTAAGTTTTCCGTGCACAAATTTAATTCCCTCAGCTCTTCCCTGTTCTAAAACACCTATCTCTCGCTCTTTCTCACTGATTGCCTCTTCTGGACAGAGGAGGCTGCATCCCCCGCACCCGTGGCATAACTCGGGGAAGATGAGCACCTTATCTTTTACCCCGTTAGAAGTTCTCGTCAAAGACGAGACATCCTGCTCTGTGGAATTACTTCTAACGGGGTGAACTACCGCAATTGCATTATAGACACACACCTCAGCGCATATCCCACAGTAGGTGCATTTCTGTTCGTCAATTTCAGGTATGGGGATACCCACAGATTCAAACGAATCAATATGAGGTTTTAAGAAGATGTGGGCGTTAGGCTCCTCCACATCGCAGTCTAAAAAGTGGATATTCTGTGACCCGTTCCTGCTCAACAATAGAGCAAGGTTTACGGCTACTGTCGTTTTACCAGTTCCACCTTTACCGCTGGCAATCGAAACTATCATTCGATCTCATCCACTGATTTCACAGATTGCACTGATTTTATAAGACCATTCGTTTCCTTGATTTCTACAATCACTTTACCTTCTACTACATAATTTGCTTTGTATTTCTTATTTAAAACCATGATCTAAAACCTTATGCACTTCCATAGCTGCTCCAATAATTTTGTAGCTCAGATCTTCAAATATTAATTTATTATCCATGTTTCCTATTCCGTGAAATCTGTGCAATCCGTGGATAAATTTATCCCCACCCCAAGTTCAACAAAATTGTCTCCGTATTCTTCTTTGAATAATTTCATACATCTATCACCACTACAATGGGATGGAGCAGTCTTCATAACCCCCATAGTTTTGAACTCTTTAACAATCTCTTTCAATTCTTTATCAGAATAGCCACCAAGATGAAACCCGCCCATAATCAGGTATATCTCTTCTGTAAATAGTTGTTTTATCTTCTTGAGAATATTTACAATACCAGGATGCGCACAGCCTGTAATTCCTATGAGACCATGTGCAGTTTTTACAATGAGAGATTGTTCCTTCAAGGATACACCCATTTCACCAGTAGAATATGCGTCCTTACAAATTTCCACCGATTTGTCCACATCCACAATCTTTGCTCCATACTCTCTTACGCTCGACTTGAACCCCGTTGAAAAAGATTTTGGTAGATAGATGAAATAATCTGAACGTTTATTGAGCAGCGTGGTTAATCCACCTGTGTGGTCCCAATGTTCATGTGAAAGAAAGATCGTGTCTATACTTTTGGGTTCTATTCCAAGTTTTTCCATATTTGAGAGCAAAACCCTGCCATCTGCCCCCGTATCGAACAGGATGGTCTTTTCCAAGCCTTTGAGTAGACAACTGAATCCCCAACCTGTTTCAAGCCCCGTTAGAAGTTTACTATCTAACGGGGCAAGCCCCTCTTTATATGGATAATTGTCAAACAAGATTGTAATATTCATCTCCTTACTTCCAACTGGCCTAGTCTTGCAGAAAGTTGATTGATTTTTTCTCCGAGTTCAATGAGACTCGACTTCAGATTATAGATGGTAATCCGTGCCTCTTCCTGAATAGCCCCTTGGGGACAGACTGAGACACATCTGTAGCAGTTAGTACATAGTGCGGGATTTATTCGTGCTTTTCCGTACAGTAGAATTATTGCCCCTGATAGGCAGACTGTAGCACACAGAGTGCAGCCAATACAGAGTTCATCTTTTACCTGGAGCATTCACTCCCTTTTGCAGGTACCGTCAGTAGAACAAGGAGGTGTCTCACATCGTTCTGTCCTTCCACAGCAGGTAGTTCCTTTTGGAGCAGAACTTCCTATTCTAACCATACCAGGGGTTGAGAACAATCGTGTGAGCTTGGTGCTGCCGCAATCTGAGCATACTATAGGTTCTTCTTGTTTCAGACCTTTTTGAAATACTTCGGTTACCTTTCCACAGTCTTCACATCTATATTCGTATATAGGCATCTCATTTACCTGTGATTGGACAGGTTCCAGTCGGGCAACTTGAACTACCAGTGGACGAACTTCCCATTCTCACCCCGAATGAAGAGAACAACCTCTTTAAATTTTTACTCCCACACTTTTTACATTTTGGTTTTTTCGAGCTCTGTGTGATCCCAACTAAAAGCTCGAACTCTGCGCCACAATCCTTACATCTGTAGGAATATATTGGCATAGATACCTCCCTTAAGAAATCCCAACATCCAAAACCAAAATCCAAAGTAAATCCCAATTTCTAAATCCCAAGCAATTGGATATTGTCATTGGTCACTGGTCATTGGGTTATTAGATTATTCTTCTATAATTATCGCTTCGGTCGGGCAGCTCTCGGCTGCCTCTTTTGCACAATTCATATCGGTGGGATTGGGGTTTTTCACATGAGCCAAGTCATCATCTCCCAGTTCAAATATTTCAGGACAGGTATCAGAACAGATACCACACCCTGTGCATTGTTCCTCATCAATTTTTACTTTCATCGCTACCTCCTTGTGTCTTCTATTATCTCGTCATTTTAGCGCCGCATGTCGGACAGACCATCTCATAACAGGGAATTCCTATCTGATGCGGAATTTTCGCTCCACAGGATGGGCAGACACAATCTCCACCAGGTCCCAAACCTCTACCACCCTCAGGGGTCGTAGGACCCATGCGCCCTCTTCCCTGTCCACGTCCCTGACTCTGATCCATACCTCTGCCTCTTCCTAACCCTCTTCCTGTTCCAGGACCCTTTCCTCGTGGTCCTGTTCCGTCACCCCTTGGCATAATACCCCCCTTATAATTTTATTCTATACAATGCGTTAACCACAGATATCGCAGAGTATCAGAAAATCAGAGTATCAGAAAATCAGATAAAAAGTCATGGAGGATTGGATACTCTGATATTCTAATCTCGTGTAATCTTGTGGTTTATTCATGTGTTTCTCGTTCTTCAGGATGTTCACATTCACCCTTCTCTACCCCATATCCTCTTCCTGCTCCAGGTTGGCATTCAGATGTTCCTCGTTCCAATTCCCCTTTGGCGAATTTTTTTAGCACTTCATCCACTCTTCCGCCTGTAAAGAACGGCTCTATTCCCTTCTCTGTGAACAGTGATTGAGCCCTCCTCCCCATACCACCGCAGATTATGCATCTTACCCCTCTCTCTGAGAGAAATTCTGGTAGAAACCCTGGATGGTGCCCTGGATTGGTGATCTCTTCAGTATTCAATATCTCCCCATTTTCGACTTCAGCAATAGTAAAAGTAGGACAGCGTCCAAAATGGGGGGATACGAACTCTCCATCTGTGGAAATCGCAATTTTCATTTAGTTCCTCCCCCCATAATTTTTTCAACTATTTTGATAAAAGCCTTCGCTGCATCAGATTCTGGCTGATTTGAAACGAAAGGTTTTCCGTTATCACCAGATTCTACGATATTCGGGTCAATAGGGATTTTGCCCAAAAATGTCACCCCTAACTCCCTTGCAGCCTTCTCGCCTCCGCCGTCTTTGAAAAGGTCGATTCTTCCTCCACAATGTGGGCAGATGAGTCCGCTCATATTCTCAATTATTCCCACTATTCGTAAATTGAGTCTCCGTGCAAAATTGATCGCTTTTCTTGAATCTAAAACCGAGATATCTTGAGGTGTCGTAACGATTATAGCTCCTGTAGTAGGGATGAGTTGAGCAATCGAAAGTGGTTCATCGCCAGTCCCAGGGGGTGAATCGACTATCAGCCAGTCCAAGTTTCCCCATTCAACATCTCCAAGAAATTGCTGGATAGCCTTCATCTTCAAGGGCCCCCGCCATATCACGGGCAAGTCAGGGTTTTGTAAAAGAAACGCCATCGAGACGAGTTTCAATTTGTCAGTAATAGATACTGGCATAATTCTATCTTTACCCACAGCTCCCATCCTCTTTCCTTCAACCCCCAACATCTTTGCAAGATTTGGTCCGTGGATATCGACATCTAAAAGTCCAACTTGCATCCCTTTTTCAGCAAGAGCCAAACTCAAATTGGCGGCAACGGTGCTCTTCCCAACACCACCTTTCCCACTGAAAATCAGAAGTCGGTTTTTAATCTTCGATAATACTGCTTTGATTTTTCTATCTTCTTCATTACCCATAATTATGCCTCCACGGTCATCTGATTTTTACTTTTCTAATTCAGATATTCTTTTATTGATTGCGTCCATTTGCTGTCGTAATAACTCTGCCTGTTGTTTTAGCATCTGCAATTCCTGCTCTGGTACAGGCTGTGCCATACCTGGTGGTGGAGTGCCCATTCCAGTGGGCTGTTGCGTCGGTCCATAGCCCATTCCAGCGCCCATACCTCTCCCCATTCCCATTCCTCTACCCATGCCTTGTCCCATCCCTCTGCCCATACCCATCCCAGCTCCATAACCCATACCATAGTGGGATTGCACATTGGGCCCCGAAGTCGGCTGAAGTTGTCCTGACTTGTATCTTTGCACTGCCTCCTGAACCGTTCCAACCACTCCTACAATTACTTTCACGCCAGCAGCCTGAAGGGTCTGAAATGCATTTGGACCGCAACTACCTGTAAGCACCACCTCTGCACCTTTGTTCGCAACAAACTGTGCAGACTGAATGCCTGCTCCACCCATAGCCTGGACATTAGGATTTTCCAGAGCCTCAAATTCGTTGGTATCAGAGTCTACTATAATGAAGTATGGACATCGTCCAAATCTGGGGTCCACTTGAGCAGATAGATCGGTTCCAGCTGATGTAATAGCTATCTTCATTTTTTCTCTCCTTCTAATTCTGTAATTCTTTTCCTGATTCCATCAAGTTCGTCTTCCAATACCTCTGACTGACCTTTTAGCATATCCAACTCCTGCTCAGGTGTAATCTGTGCGGCCCCATAAGGGTCGTAAGGGGTTGGAAATCCAGGCATCGGAAATCCCAAAAAACTCCTCCCAACCCATCCTGGTGAGAATCCAAACCTCATCCAACCCGGCAGTCCTGTCAATCTATACCACCATCTGTGTCTATGTCCCATTTTTACCTCCTTAAATCATTTAAATGTCTTTAATTGCAAGCACTCATTATATAAGCGATTCTAAGCTATATTCTCCGTTATACCTCAACATTTTTACCAATCCAAGGAGACGGTTTTTACCGAACGCAGGCTTGTCGACAACTTGGCAAAAAACTCACATACCTGGAAGCACTTGGATTTAATAGAGTCATTAGATTTCTCAGCAACTTTCGCAAAGTCAAAGCCAAGTGAGGTAAATTCCGTCGACCTTGATCCCATTTCACTTTGTTTTCTGCAATTCTT
>JAUXAN010000010.1 GCA_030619885.1 bacterium | reverse complement strand
GTAACATTTATAGCACTTTCAGGATGGTCAGAACCTGATCATTCAACTATAGCGAAATTTGTATCATCAATGAAAGAAGAAATTATGTCCCTTTTTAGAAATATTTTGCTCGTCTGCAATGAAATGAATTTACGAAATAGTTCGTCTAATATACCAGTTTCGAGTGCATTTACGAACCTTTATTTCATAAATGCACAAGTTATCTGCCATTGCTCCTTAAGGTGATTTTAACATGAAAAAATATGAAAAAGTCATATCAAAAGTAAAAGAAGAAAATCCTTTGCTAAAACTGATCGAATCAGGGATGAATCTAGAGGAAATAAAAGAATCTGTAATTGAATCACTTGAACCATATTTTGATAATAAAGATATTCTTGAGCAGTTTGCTATAGAAACTCTTGTTCCAGAGAGTGTAAATCTATTAAAACTTCAAAAAGAAAACTGGTTTTTTAGAAAATTTGAGAAGTGCCTGGATACATATCGTTCAGCAAAAGCAAAGGATACACAAAGTTGTTTTAAATCATGTGTTCTATGGCAACCTCAAATTCTTCAGAGCTTATCAAAATACTGGAGTGTTCTATATTTAGAAATTGATAAGAACAATCTTGAAATTGAAGAATTTTTGCACGAATGTCTTAGAAATATTGGAGATATAATAGAAGGTTTGACAAAGCCTTATTTAAAAGCACTTCTTCATCAAATAAGGATTGCAAATGGGATTAAAACTGTTTTGGAAGATATCGATTCTTTAGATTTAGGTATAATTGTAAATAAATTGAAACAAGAGAGTGGATATGCTGAACTTTTCATGCCACCGCCATGGAACATTACATTGAACCAATGGCGAAATATTGCTTATCATCATACAGCAAGAATTGAAAATAGTAAAATTATTTGCTGGTATGGTAAGACTCCAAATATAAAAGAGAGTCGACTTTCTAGGAGCGAACTTCTGCAAGCAGTGCAAACCATTTTCGATGTCTATAGAGCCATAAGATTAGCTCATACTTTATTTTTCATAGATAATTTAAAGGAAATCAATAGATTTTCTCCTACCGTTGAAGTACGAGATGATGCAGCGTTCCTAAATTTTGCTACTGGTTTAGCATCTCAAGGATTTGAAATAGTAGAGTTCAAAAAGAATGCTGATGAAGCAAAACTTGTGGTGAAAGATGTATCTAATTTAAACCCAGATCAACGTCGATTCCATGCTTCACAGTTTTTATTTCATCTTTGGCTTCTTACAGAGTCAAAGCAGGTGATAATAGAGTATCGAGAGAAAGATAATACACCTAATCTTTTTATAAATACTACCTCTACTATTTGCGAAAAAATCTATAAACAAGAATTAAAACCACTGGATTTAGCAAAAATGATGGAGATGGTCGATTTGAAAACAAATAAAATAGTTCCTACAATGGGAAACAATAAATAGCAAAGGATTTTCATATATTTTAAAATGAAGCAACAGCAGATAACACAACATATACGCTGCGGGCTTACGCCCTTGCCCTTCGGGATATTGCTCCCTACGGTCGCAACGTCGTATATGCTGGAACCGTTATCTGCAATTGCGGGCAGGGAAAAAAGCAAATATCAAGGTATGTTATATTTAAAAATTAATCGAAGGTAATCAGATATGAACCAACTAACATTTTTTGAAAAAGAAGAAAAAAAACTAATCAATTTAAGAGAAGCCAGCGAATGGGCTTCGCAATATTTAAATCGTAAAGTTACAATTTCTAATATTTCGTATTTACTGCAATACGGAAGAATAAGAAAGTATGTAAGTAATGGGAATCCCTTGATAAATATTGAAGAATTAAAAGAATATTATGACTCTTATGACAAAGAAAAACAGTGGAAAAAGAAATTAGGTGAAGACCTTAATTGGCATTTGTCATTTGTAGAATACAAAGAATCGGAAAGAACAAAACATGTTCATAGGTTACATCCGTACAAAGGTAAATTTATTCCTCAATTAGTAGAATATTTTCTTGATTCTCATACCGATGAATTCAAGCAACAAATATATTTTCATAAAGGTGATATTGTGTTGGATCCATTTTGTGGAAGTGGAACAACATTAGTTCAAACAAACGAATTAGGGATGCATGCCATTGGTGTAGATATTTCTGCGTTTAATGCAATGATTAGTAACACTAAGGTTGAAAAGCATAATATCCCAGAGATTAGGGAAGCTATTCGCAATATCACATTAAACTTGGAAAATTTTCAGAAAACAAAAAATAATACTGCTTTTGAAGAACATCTACTTTCAGAACTTTCAAAATTTAACTACAAGTATTTTCCATCGCCAGAATATAAAAGAAAAGTAAGGAAAGGTGAGATTAACGAACAAGAATATACAAAAGATAAAGAACAAAAAATTTTAAGCATTTATTATGATTTAGTGGAAAAATATAAAATCAAAATTAAACAAGATAAAAATAATTCTTTCTTAGATATGTGGTTCTTATTTTCAGTGAGAGGAGAAATCGATTTTGTATTTAAGGAATTGAAAAAAGTAGATAATAAGGATATTAAAAAAATATTAGCAATAATCTTGAGCAGAACCGTTCGCTCTTGCAGAGCAACTACTCATGCTGATTTAGCAACCTTAAAAGAGCCTGTCACAACTACATATTACTGTAAGAAACACGGTAAAATATGCAAACCGATTTTTTCCATTAAAGGATGGTGGCAAAGATATACCATAGACACATTAAATCGCCTTAAAGAATTTGATAGATTAAGAACCAAAACATTTCAAATATGTTTGACAGGAGATAGCAGAACGATAGATATTTATGAAGAAATCAAAAAAAGAAATTCAGAGTTTGCAGAATTATTGCTGAAACAAAAGATTAAAGGTATTTTCTCAAGTCCACCTTATGTCGGACTTATTGATTATCACGAACAGCATGCATATTCATATGAAATATTTGGATTTGATCGAAAAGATGAATTAGAAATCGGACCCCTTTCTAAAGGTCAGGGAAAAGAAGCAAGGGATTCTTATGTTAAAGGTATAGCGGAATCTTTAAGAAATTGTAAAAAATATCTTCAAAAAGATTATGACATCTTTTTAGTAGCCAATGACAAATTTAATCTTTATCCTGATATTGCACAGTTATCAGATATGAAAATCGTTAATCAATTTAAGCGGCCTGTGTTGAATAGAGTGGAAAAAGATAGATCTAATGCCTATGCAGAAATAATATTTCATCTAAAGGAGAGATAAAATGTCGCTTACAAAAGAACAAATAAAATTAATCGAGAATACTATCAAAGATAGCCTACGGAAAAAGTTTCAGACATATAAGCCAGAAACGAGTCATATGCCTTTTCATTATCGTTTACTCGGTCGTGATAGAATGGCATTATTTTCCTTTATCCACTCATTAAACACTACTTTTGGTACATCTATTTTTGAACCTGTTGCGGAAACTTTGGCAAGTTTGAACTTTGAATTTGCACAAAAAAAGTATGTGGTTGGTGATACTATTAGCGAACAAGCCCAGTCTGAAATTCAACGTATTATGAATGAACTTACAATTGGAAAAAATCCAAATAAGGCGGAAGAAATCGAAAGGATAAGAAAAGTTTGCAACAAGGGTGCAATGAACAAATTAAAAACTGTAAAAGTGGATTTGTTTGTTCAAAGTGCGGATGGAACAGTGTATTTATTTGACTTGAAAACAGCAAAACCAAATATTAGCAATTTTAAAGATTTCAAAAGGACATTGTTAGAATGGATAGCAATTTTCTTAGCGAAAAATCCAAATGTAAAGGTAAAGTCATATATTGCGATTCCTTACAATCCATACGAACCAAGACCTTATGAAAGATGGACATTGAAAGGTATGTTAGATTTGGATAATGAGTTAAAAGTCGCAGAAGAATTGTGGGACTTTCTTGGGAATGGTGGTGCCTATGAAGAATTATTAAATTGTTTTGAAAGAGTAGGTATAGAATTAAGACCCGAAATTGATGCGTATTTTTCAAAATTCAAGTAATAAAGTAATAGGGTTAAGAGTTTGCGAAAATAGGGGACGGTTCTCTTTTTGGTTTGCCTTTTCATGTCTTTTTGAGTCTGTCTCGTTTGGTATGGAATCTCTTGACTCCATATTTTCTCTCCATCTCATCTATGAATTTATCGGATCCATAGAAGAGTCCTTTCAAGAAAAAAAGAGAACCGTCCCCATTTATTCCTTTTTAACCCCTCCTGCCGTCACACGATCTCATAGCGAGCAAAAAAGAACATATACAGATAGCAATAAAGTTTCCAATAAGGTTTAAAGTATGTCCTCATCTCAGTATCATAAGTTTGCCAATCTTATAATTGCCATCATCCGTCTCTATCTTGTATACATATAGACCACTCATAACCTCTTGTTCATTTCTTGAGAGAAGATCCCAGTATTCGTCACCTGAGCCATCTCTATGGACAATATCTCTAACCAGGTCCCCACTGAGAGTATATATGAGTATTCTACATGAGCCGGGCAGGTTCATAAACTGTATTCTGTTCTCATATTGGTTCTCCCATGCAACAGAACCGAGGTAGGGATTCGGTGCAACAGTCACCTTACTCAAGTCCTTTGCCCCTTCTGTTTTCGCAAATATTTGTATCTCGGCTCCTATGGGGGTTTTCTTGTAATTGGTCTTACCACTTTCTAAAGATGGGATAGCTATTAGTGCTTCCAATGTATCTCTTCCTGAGTCGAAAGAAGTAACCGCATAGAAATAGGGAACGCCGTAAATTATATCCCTATCAACATAACTGTGAGAAAAGGTCTCTCCTTCTTCTATGTAGTCATAGAGTGGTTGGGGAAAAGAGTCTGGATTCGCCCCAGCAAAATCCGCATCAACAAATCCTTTCACAAGTTCCCATTCGCCAACTCTAAACTTACTCTTGTAGACCCTGTATCCCCTGAAGTCATATTTTTTATCCAATGGATCTGGTATGCATTCAGCGATATCATCCCAGGTTAAAGTCACACATCCCAAACCAGCACTATATACAAGGTTTGGAACTTCTGGAGGCATGGGTATTAGCCAGTGAATATCTTCTGACGGTGTACTCGGATGGAATGGATCTGAATGCTGGCTACCCATATAATATGCCTTAAGAGCATTATCTGCATTGTGTCTGAGACCTGCAATCCATTGACCCGGTCTCCAGTAATCTTCATCTCCGCCATCTAAACCATATCCCATTATCCCAGCAAAGACAAATTCGAGTGTATCCCATGCTGATATTTCGTAAGGACCGTATGTAAGGAGAAAACGATAGTCAAAAACAGGTGCATTAGAATCGAATGGATGTGGCATAAATTTATAATATACACCGATATCATAGACATCACAGAAGTTATGAGTGCCAAGCATATATCTGTATTTTTCTTTATCTGATCCGGGATCGGTTTCCCAGTTCCACCATGTATGGGAATGAGGTCTGAGGAACCTGCAGGTATCTCCATACTCATCTACCCATATAGAGTCTCTTGGTGAAGGGGGCGCATAGAGCATTCTGCCACCAAGATACCCTCTGGCTTTACCATCTTCACCTGTATCATCTTCCGGCCTTGCTGGATTATCCCCATCATAGCAGTATGAGACATTTCTCCAGAATATGAGTGTGTCCCCGTGGAGTGTGCGCTCTTGAGGCTCATCTCCGAAAATTGTGAACTGGTCATAGATACCATCTGGTTCGGTGATAATTGTCCCATCTGGATTTAGTGTCACTTTATCATAGGGGTAAGTAGGTTCAGGGTAAGATTTCTCCCACTCCCCATTGGTCCAGCCGTCGTATGATACTAGATCGTCGAGCCATGAATCAGGTGAAACCCGTCCACCACAATCATCATCGAAACATATACAAAAGAAAAGATTGGTAAGTTTATCACCATGCCTTCCATCATAGATAAGTTTATACTCGTATGCAATAAAATCATCGAAACCGGAGACACTCCATGACATCGCTTTCTGAATTATCTTCAATCCGAGTGGTTTTGTATTTGCGCCTTCATCCCAGTCATCGTAGATACAGATAATATCCTGCATAGATGTGCCGCTACCCTCATAGACCCAGCCAGAGGGCTGAGTTTCTTCAGATGGCATCCACTCATACCCTCCATATTCGGCACAACTTGTCAGGGTCTCTCCTGAGGCAATCGCTCCAACCCAGACTCTCCCTTCCCAAAGGTAGAAGGCATCAGTCCCTCCAGGCCAGTCATATCCAGGAAGAACCCAGTTAGGGTCACCATAGATACCAAAATTACTTACTACACTCCATACCTCACCGACATTATGAACCTTAAAATCCATCGGTGGTCTGTCTTTAGATTTTTGCCTTTGCTGCAGTGAATTTTTAGATACAGCAAATAAACTGGTAGAAACCAGCAAAAACCAACAACTACATAGTAAGAAAGATAAATACTTTTTCATCCTCCCTCCTTATTTTTTAATTAAGATATTTTAATGACTTCCATCTTTTTTGTCAATAGTTTTTTTAAGAAAACTAAAAAAACAGGGTCTAAAAAGGTTGTGTCATAATTAGAAAAAATACTCTGTTTTGTTCTTTGACATATCGATTTTGGGGTAAAAACTTTGGATTACCCCTATCTTTTTACTAATTTCCCAGAACTTGGATCTCATTCTGTCTAAGAACTATCTAATACTGCTGTAAGCTTTGACACTTGGGTCACACCAAGCACGGTTATTAAAATAAACAAAATTATTATTCTTTTTCTGCCAAAGATGTCCTCTTTGTCTTGAAAAACTATTTGTTGGTAATTGCCTCTCTGTGTAAGATGATGAGGAATGCCTTGTATTACAATTCTTGCTATCCTTGGCATAATAAATTAATCTTATTATACAAGTTTTATTTTGTTAATAAAAAATGGGCGCTGTCCCTATTTTCCCCAACATTAATCTCTTTTATCTTGACAATTTTATTAGAATTTATTAGGTTTTGAGTAACAAAAAGGAGGTAACATGAGAAAAATAATTTTACTCTTTGGTTTGATACTTTTTCCTCTTAACCTGTATGCTACCCAATTGAGAAGTGGTGCAAAGGTCGTAATAGGAAAAGATGAGGTCGTTGACGGTAATGTTGCCATAGGATGTAGAAATTTAGTTGTAAAAGGGAAGATAAAAGGGGACTTGATGGCAGGAGCACATAGCATCAAAATAGAAGGTGAAATAGAAGGAGACTTCTGGGGCATCGCACAGGATGTTGAGATTGAAGGTAAGGTAAAAGGTGATGTTAGAGTCGCTGGAGGTGAAATAAGTGTAGAAGGGGTTGTGGAGAATGATGCCATCATATTCTGCTCTGAACTGATGCTTGATGAGAACTCGAGCATTAAAGGCGATTTGAAATTTGGATGTGGAAAGGCAGATATACTCGGGGTAATAAAGAAAGGGGTTGAAGGTGCAGGAGGCGAAATCAAAATAGGTGGGGACATAGAAGGCGATGTCGAATTGACATGTAGGGAACTCATCATCCTTCCCTCTGCAGTCATAGATGGCGATTTATATTACAAGAGTAAGAAAGAGATTCTAGTGAAAGAGGATGCGGAGGTGTTGGGTAAGATTGTTCACACTTTACCCGAAAAGAAATGGGAATTCAAATTTCCAACCTTTCCAAAGATTCTCTTCAGAATACTCTTTCTAATCAGCGCTGTAATCGTTGGCATTATATCTATTGCCCTATCACCAAAACATTGCCTGACGATTGCAAATAGTATCAAAGAAGGATGGTGGCAGTGCCTGTTGACAGGTTTCATTGTTCTATTCTGTGTTCCAATTGCAGTGGTGTTGGTCTCTATAACCATTGTTGGACTGCCACTCGGGATTATAGTATTTTCACTCTATTTAATTCTTTTATATTTGAGTGGAATATTCTTTGGTCTTTTTATCGGTGAAGGAATTTTTAAAATCTTTAAATTGAAAGTTTCCCCTTACTGGTCCATAATTTCAGGATTGGTAGTGTTGTTCTTTCTGACAATGATACCGTATGTAGGATGGTTGATACGGTTTTTAGTCTTACTTTTTGGTCTCGGTGCAGTGGTATGGACAGAAATATCTCTGCATAAACGAAGGAGGCAAGATGAGAAAGTTTAAAAATCAATCATATACGGATTTTACAAAAGGAGAGAACAGAAAGGCGATGGAGGATGCGATTGCAAAAGTCGAATCGGGACTTGGTAAAGAATACGATTTAATTATAGGCGGTGAGAGGGTTAAGGCAAAAGATACCTTCAAATCTTATAACCCATCAAATAAAGGACAGTTAATAGGAATCTTTCAGAAAGCGGATGCGAATTTGGCGAACAGGGTAATTGAGACTGCATATAAGGTATTTGAGACATGGAAATTTGTCCTGCCAGAAGAGCGCAGCAGGTATCTTTTCAAAGCTGCAGAAGTGATGAGGAGAAGACGACTCGAACTCGCCGCATGGATGGTTTTTGAAGTTGGAAAATCATGGGCAGAGGCAGATGCGGATGTAGCTGAGGCGATTGACTTCTTAGAGTTCTATGGCAGAGAGATGATCCGCTACGGTTCGCCACCCGCTTTGCCACAGATTCCTACTGAGAAGGGCGAACTCGAATATATACCTTTAGGTGTGGGGATTATCATTCCACCATGGAATTTTCCCCTGGCTATTTTGTGTGGTATGACATCCGCTGCATTCGTATGCGGCAATACTGTAGTATTGAAACCTTCAAGTGATGCACCCTGTATCGCTGCCAAATTTATGGAGATTCTTGAAGAGGTTAATTTACCAGCAGGGGTTGTGAATCTTCTCACAGGTCCAGGTGCGATTGCAGGTGAGATATTGGTAGCCCACCCAAAGGCACGTTTTATAGCATTTACGGGTTCTATGGAGGTTGGACTCAGAATCAATGAGGTAGCTGCAATACACCGTCTTGGTCAGAAATGGATTAAAAGGGTCATTGCTGAAATGGGTGGCAAGGATGCCATAATCATTGATTCAGAGGCAGACCTCGATAGTGCAGCAGTTGGTGTTATGTCCTCTGCATTCGGTTATCAGGGAGAGAAATGTTCCGCTTGCTCCCGTGCTATAGTGGTTGAAGATGTGTATGACGAATTTCTTGAAAAACTCATTAGTAAGGTGAAGACCATTAAGGTAGGAGATGTGAAGGATTATGGAAATTATATGGGAGGGGTGATTAACGAGAATGCATACAACTCGATCCTTAAGTATATCAAGATTGGCAAAAAAGAGGGGAGACTTCTCTGCGGAGGAGAAGTTGCGCCAGGAGATGGATATTTCATAAAACCGACGGTGATAGCAGATGTAGATTCTAAATCTACCATTGTCCAGGAAGAGATATTCGGCCCTGTACTCGCTGTTTTGAAGGCTAAAGATTTCGATGACGCTATTAAAATAGGTAATGATACCATCTATGGCCTTACAGGTTCGGTATATACAAAAAATAGAGCAAAGATAAAAAAGGCAAAGAAAGTCTTCCATGTAGGAAATCTCTATTTCAATCGCAAGTGCACAGGAGCCCTTGTCGGTTCACATCCATTTGGAGGATTTAATATGTCAGGAACAGATTCTAAAGCGGGTGGAAGTGACTATCTGTTGCTCTTTCTCCAGGCTAAGGCGATTTCAGAGAAAGTAAGTTAATATGAGAAAGAAAAAAATCATAATAATGGGGGCAGCGGGCAGAGATTTTCATAATTTCAATGTATATTTCAGAGATAATGAAGAATATGAGGTGGTTGCCTTCACCGCAACCCAGGTTCCTAATATAGAAGGAAGAGTATATCCGAAAGAACTTACTGGAAGGTTCTATCCAAACGGTATACCAATCTACCCAGAAGACCAACTTCCACATCTGATAGAGGATAATGGGGTTGATGTTGTAGTCTTTGCATACAGTGATGTGCCATATAGTTATGTTATGCATAAATCCGCACAGGTGCTCAGTTGCGGTGCAGATTATCTCCTTTTGGGTCCAAATTCTACAATGATAAAATCTGAAAGACCTGTCATTTCAATCTGTGCCGTGAGAACAGGGAGTGGAAAAAGCCAGACAACAAGAAGGGTGTGTAAGATTCTAAAAGATAAAGGAAAGAAAACTGTTGTCATACGTCATCCTATGCCTTATGGAGATTTAAAAGAGCAGATCGTGCAGAGGTTCGAGACAGTAGAAGACCTCGATCAGCATAAGGTAACGATTGAAGAGAGAGAGGAGTATGAACCTCATATTAGGAATCAGACGGTGGTCTATGCTGGGTGTGACTATGGTAGAATTTTGAAAGAGGCAGAAAAGGAAGCGGACATAATAGTATGGGATGGTGGGAATAATGATTTTTCGTTTTATAGACCAGACCTAAATATCGTGGTTGTGGACCCCCATCGTCCGGGTGATGAACTCGCTTATCACCCCGGTGAAACCAACTTGCGTATGGCGGATGTAGTTATTATCAACAAGGTTGATACTGCAAAGGCAGAAGATGTAGAGATGGTGAAGGGGAATATTAAGGCTATCAATAAGGGTGCCAGAGTTATTGAGGCTGCCTCACCCATATTCGTCGATGAAAATATGATACGAGGGAAGAAGGTTGTGGTAGTAGAGGATGGTCCTACCCTCACCCATGGGGGTATGAAATATGGTGCAGGGATAGTCGCTGCGAAAAGATTTGGCGCAGAGGAGATTGTGAACCCTGAAGTCTATGCTGTGGGCACTATTAAAGAGACCCTTGTGAAATATAGAGACCTTGAAAACCTCATACCAGCGATGGGTTACGGTGAACAGCATATTAAAGACCTGGAAGCTACGATAAATGGGACCCCCTGTGATGTGGTCTTAGCTGCTACCCCCATAGATCTGGGTAAAGTTTTGAAATTGAACAAACCTACTGTCAGGTTACACTATGAACTGAAAGAGATTGGGAAGCCAGATTTAGAAGATGTGCTTGGGGATTTCTTAATATCCTAATATGTAGGCATAAGGTTCAGATTGTTTTCCTATCCCTTTCTCCCATGCCCGCAGGAAAGCGTTGACAACTTCCGGGTCGAACTGGGTGTCTGAGTAGTTGCATAGTTCTTTTTGTGCCTCCTCATAAGATTTTGTCTTTCTATGTGGTCTCGGTTTGGTCATAGCGTCGAACGCATCAGCCACTGCAATGACTCTCGATTCAATAGGAATTTCCTCGGCTTTTAAACCGTCTGGATAGCCGAGCCCACTGTAAAACTCGTGGTGGTGTCTCACTATCTTGGTAAACCCGTTGAAATGTTTTGTATCTCGTACGAATTTCTCAGAAGTTAAAACATGCTCCTTCACACCTCTATACTCAGCTTTGGATAATTTGCTTTTCTTACCAACGACAACATTCTCTACATCCATTCTACCAAGGTCATGCAATTGAGCCACAAATGCAATTTTTTCAATATCCCTCGGTGCAAAATTCATCTCTTTTGCAATGGCAATCGCATATCTTTTTATCGACGCTGAATGTCCTACCATATATTCATTTCTTGCATCTATGGCTTTTGCTGTGGCTGTAACCAGGTCATACTGAATGAGCCGTTCTCTATTCAGAATGATTAAGATTGCATGGTATGCGAGAAGCAAGAAGGAGAAGAGTGAGATCTCGAGTATCTCAAGATTGAGTGCCGTAAGTGAGAACAAGAAGGTAAGAAGCGTGAAGAGTATATAGGCAAGAATGATCTCATCAAAGACACGCACCCAGAAATCCTTTTTGTTCGGTTCGCCTTCAGCCAACATGCGTATAGTTCCTATGATGATTTCAAGCACAAAGAAAGCGATGAGTGAAAGAAATGGAACTAAAACATCAAATCCTCTGATTCTGGAAAAATCAACTTTGAAAACGAAGGGGAAGAGCCCTACAGGAAAGAAGACAATCAACATCTCCGAAAGCTTAGAAGCTAAATATTTCTGATGTTTCATCAGATCAATGAATCCCACAAGGGTTATGAGCAAACAGAGATATAAAGGACCGAATATCATTCCTCCTGTAAAAATCGGAATAAAGACCGTTCTCAACTTTCTATCGGCAAAGACATAGACAGGGAATATCTCCATGATAGCGGTTAGAGCGATGATTAGGAAAAAGGGAAGTGGAGCGAATGTAATTTGGTTAAAAAAGATTACTGAGACCGCTATAACACCGAGCCCTAAGATGTATAGTATCTTATTGATCATACTCAATATATGAAAATAAAAAAAAACTTGTCAAGGAAAAAAGGAAACCACAGAGAACACAAAGAACGCAGAAAAAAGAAATCCCCTTCCACCCACATGGTTCTGTGGGGTATAGGAGGACACAGAGGTTGAATCTCGCTCTGTGTCCTCTGATGTCTCCCATACGGGTCTGCGACTGTGACCTCTGTGGTTTTTCAGAGACCTTGATTTTTGAACTTGACCCCCTTGAAGGAGGTATAAGGCGTGGGGTTAGTTCCTACGGATCCAGAGATAGGTTGATTCTTCTTGACAAAATTTTATTGTATAGTTACCATTAGACGACAGTTTTTTAAAAAGAGAATTTTGTGAAGAACTGTCGAATCACAAGAAAGGGGATAGATGGTGGACAAATTGAAAAGATTTTTAGAGTTAACGCCTATCAATTGGCTTCTTGGTGGGGAACCTTTTGTAAAATATCGAACCCTGATAGATCTTTTAGGCAGGGAAAGGGAAGATAAAGAGGTTGTTGCAACTGAAAAATTAGTTTATAAATACAAGTTGGTTAAACGAATTTTTGATAAACAGAATAAAGATGGATACTGGGGGACTCCCAAGGATATCTATACCTGGTGGCCTAAGAAAGATACCACATTCTGGTTACTAAGTTTGCTGGCTGATTTTGGCTTTAGAAAAGAAAACAGAAAAATTGCCCATGCCTGTGAATATGTATTCAGTACACAGCTTTCTTGCGGAGGCTTTGGTTGCGCGCCTCCACCCAAACCGTATGATTGTTTCACTGGCATCTTAACCGAATCGTTGGCAAAGTCAGGATACACTGCTGACCCAAGATTGAAGAAAGCTTATGAGTGGCTCGTACAGCGAAAGCGTCTCGATGGTGGTTTTTGGTGCAAAAATACAGGGCAACCTGGTAGACCAAGAGAACGAGAACCGAGTTGCGCATTTGCAACACTGTGTGTTTTGGGTGCATTAGCCCAAAATCCTGAACTTAAGAATAGTAAAATTGCCAGAAGGAGTGCAGAATTTCTGCTCAAGTGCTGGGAAAATAGAGAAAAGATAAAATATGCTGGCCATAACTCCCAAATCGGCAAAGGCTGGGAGAAACTCAAATATCCCTTTACCGATTATCGAATCTTGAAATATTTAGACATCCTCTCCCAGTTTGAGTTTACCCAGTTAGAGAGCCCCGCCCAAAGGATGGGGATGGAACCTCCACAAATTCAACAGCGAAAGCTGGGTTTAATGCCCCACCCGAGATTTCTAACAGGGTTTACAAGAAACGACCCCAGAATAGGCGCAATGATAGATTTACTCATTTCAAAGCAAGATAAAAATGGATATTTCTACGCAGAATCTATCCACAAAGTTTGGTCTGATTTCGACTTTGGTCAAAAAGAGTTACCAAGCAGATGGATAACTTTAATGGTGTATCTCATTGTAAAAAGAGTAGCGGAAAATGTGTCCAGATATCCAGACTCGAAGTAATTACCTCAAGGGGTTCCTTTATTCCTTGGGAGGTACCATTCTTGTCTCCACAAACTTTGTCACGGCTAAGTACGGGCTGAAAGGGTTTAATCCTGTAACGTTCAGTTTGGTCTGGACGACTGCCGCAGTTGTTTATTCACTCCTTATCGTTCTTAGCTGCGGCCAGTGGCGGCAGATGGCATTATCTTCACGTGATATTAGGAACGTAGTGTTAATGGGGCTGGCAACCGGTGCAGCAATGATTTTAGCCTGGACCGGGCTTGCCCGACTGGACCCATCTTTTGCAGCATTCTTGTGGCGGTTTCAATCCGTGCTAACCATCGTGCTCAGCGTGCTCCTTTTGAGAGAGAGAATGTCAATAAAAGAGATTGCTCCTGTTACAGTCATGATCCTCGGCGGCTGTCTAAGTACCATTGGCAGATGGGATATCGTAGGCATTGGCATAATCCTTACGCTTCTTGCCTGCATTGCAGTCGCTGTGCAAATGTTGATAGCCAAAGCAAGGGTGCATGAAATACATCCGAACATTCTTGTAGTTTACAGAGTCGGCATCGGGGCGGTGGTCATCATGCTTTGGGCTCTTCTTAGGGGTAAGATCGACTTTCACGTTGAAGCATCTTATTGGTACATTACCCTATTGGGTGCTTTTTTAGGTCCCTGCGCAAGTTTTCTTCTGACCTTTCGATCGTATCGTTATTGGGATCTCTCGCGCTCAAGTATGGTCAGGACAGTACAACCTCTATTCGTTCTACCCCTTGCCTACTTAGTTTTTGGAAAGTTGCCGGCTGGAAAAGAACTGTTTGGAGGCTGCGTAATTCTCGTCGGTGCTTTTTGGTTAGCCTGGATCCACCTTATCAGAAAGTGAGCCCTGGATACCTGCACATTGAACCATCTACACTACTTGACATACTATGCGAATTATGATATAACATTTACTGATGGAAAAATAACAAATACGAAACATAAAGGTGGAGAATATGTTAACACGAAAAAAGCATCGTATCACAGCGGAAGATTTGTATCGTTTTAAACTGATTACCAGTTGCGAAATCTCGCCGGATGGACGCCACTTAATCTTTTGCGTACAGCGGGTGGATAAAAAGACCAAGAAAAAATACTCCAACCTATGGGTCGTGCCCACTGATGGAGGGCGTACCCGGCAATTCACTTATGGTAATCAAGTATATAGCCAACCCAGATGGTCACCCGATGGTAATGAGATTGCCCTCCTTTCCAATCGAGATGATGAAAAGCAGCCGCAAATTTACATAATCCCCTTTCACGGCGGAGAAGCGCGAACGCTCACTAACCTGAAAGGCGAGTTCAGCGGGTTTGAATGGTCCCCCGACGGGAAATACCTTGTCTGTCAGTTTCGTAAAAAAGACAAAGATGCCATCGAACGGGAGAAAGACGAACGAAAGAAAAAACTGGGCGTCGTTTCGCGTCACATCAGTCGCGTTTTCTATAAAGAAGATGGAAAGGGATTTTTGCCAAAAGAACGCTGGCATATCTGGACGATTGATGCCCGCACAGGCAAAGCCAAGCAATTGACTGACAGTGATATCTACGACGAGTGGTCTCCAAGCTGGTCACCGGACGGAAAGAGAATCGTCTTAGGTTCTAACCGTAGTAAAGACCCTGATCTCGACCCAGAGGCAGAAGACCTGTTTGTTATTCCGGCAGAGGGTGGAAAACTCCGCAAGATTGAGACGCCTTTAGGGCCAAAAGGCTATCCCACTTTTTCACTAAATGGAAAATGGCTGGCGTATTTAGGGCGAGAGGGACGAGGGCAGTGGTGGAAGAACATTTGTCTGTGGGTTGTCCCGGCGGACGGCAGCAAAGAGGCAAAAAATCTGACAGAGAAGTTTGATATTAATGTGTCGAGCGATACCATCAATGATCTGCCGGGTGGTCTGCCGACGGTGCCGCCTATCTGGTCGAATGACGGGAGTAGGCTCTATTTTCAGGTATCACAGCACGGGAATACCGTTCTTAAATCAGTGGTTCTTGATGGCGGTAAACCCCGTACCAAATCAGATTTGGTGCGAAGTTTACAAACACTGATCGGGGACAAGGGAGTCGTGGGTTATATCAGTTTTGATAAAGACCAGTCAAGATTCGCCTATTTCTATGCCAATATGACCGACCCTGGACAGATCTGGGTGAAAGAGTTAGCCACTGGACGCCCACGCAAACTGACACACATCAACGAGAATCTGCTGCGGACTCAGGATCTTGGGGAAATAGAGGAAGTTTGGTTCAAAGGCGCTGCAGGCAACGATTTGCAGGGTTGGATTCTCAAACCGCCTAACTTTAACAAATCGAAAAAATACCCTTCGATTCTGGAAATTCACGGTGGACCACGGGTGCAGTATGGCAACTTCTTTATGCACGAGTTCTACTATCTGGCTGCACACGGCTATGTCGTCTATTTCTGCAATCCACGCGGTGGGCAAGGATACGGTGAGGAACACTCTAAAGCCATCTGGAACAACTGGGGCACAGCGGATTACGACGATTTGATGACATGGGTTGATTTCGTCCAGCAAAAACCATATATTGATGCCAAAAGGATGGGCGTCACCGGCGGCAGTTATGGTGGTTACATGACGAACTGGATCATTGGGCACACGGACCGGTTCAAGGCGGCGGTGACACAGCGGAGTGTCAGCAACTTGATTAGCATGTATGGCTCCAGTGACTTCAATTGGGTTTTTCAAAGAGAGTTTGGAGACAAGCCACCCTGGGAGAATCTTGAAAACTACTGGCACCAATCCCCGATGAAATACATCGGCAATGCCAAAACACCCACCCTCGTCATCCACAGCGAACAAGATTTGCGCTGCGCCATCGAGCAGGACGAGCAAATCTTTGTAGCATTGAAGAAGTTAGGCGTAGAAACCGAAATGGTTCGTTTTCCAGATGAACCGCATGGTCTTTCTCGTGGAGGGCGCACAGACAGGCGCATTGAAAGGTTGAACCATATTCTGCGCTGGTTTGACCGACATTTGAAGAAGGACAAAAAAACAAAGGAGAAAGGGAGAAAGTAGGAGATGGAGAAATGACGGTAGATAGAAGTTTGCAGATTCCCTCCTTTCACCCATTCTGCTTAAAAAAAGATGAGGAGAAATTAGCCAAGGGTATAATCGAGATAAAATGAAATCATCTCATAAGAACTCATCAGATATAGTGATAAGGGAATTCTGTATAGGAGACTATGATGCACTTATAATACTGTGGAATGATGCACAACTTGAATACAAACCAAAAGGTCGGGATAGACGCGATAAGATTGAATCCGAACTTGAACGAGGGAACGCTATATTCTTGGTTGCTGAAATAAATGGGAAACTGGCAGGCTCTATTTTAGGTACGCATGATGGACGAAAAGGTTGGATAAATAGACTTGCAGTAGCTCCTGAATTTCGAAAACAGGGTATTGCAAGAAGGCTGGTATCTGAGGTAGAAGATAGGCTTTCTGAACTTGGGATTGAAATAATGGCCTGTTTGATAGAGGACTGGAATACTAAATCTATGCAAGTATTTGAAAAATTGGGATACAAGAAGCACTCAGATATAATATACTTCACCAAAAGAAAGCATTTAGATGTATGAACTATTCATATCGAGCAATGGGGTTCACTCTGTTAAATGGTAAACATCTAACACGATAAATATCTGTGTTTACCCCGCACCAAATCATGGTGCGGGGTTTATCCGTCCATTCCATACGGTCACAGACCCGTCCGTACGGATCCGTATGGATATGGGATGCTGCGCAACGGATCCAGAGATGTCAGTATCTGTGGTGCTCCGTGTCTTTTGTGTTGACAATTTACTCTAACTTTTATATAAAATTCCTGTGAAGAGTTGCAAAACAGGAGAAGAATTAAAAGGAGGTGAGAAAGGCAGCAGTTAGTTGTTAGTATTTAGTAGTTAGCAAAAAGAACTGAACAAGGATCCAGGATCCCATAAGGGTCCATACGGATCCGTAGGGATCGTATGACAAGCATCCAGGATCCAGTAAACAAGGAGGTAACTTATGGTTAACTTTATACTTTTTTTGATCGTACTTGGAGTGATTCTCCTTCTGATCTGGAAATTTGCAGTCAAGATTACTGTTAAAGAGAAGAGAGGCGGGGAGGTATTCACAACGAGTAAGGTCTCATGGTTAAAGGCACTCCCCATCATAATAGTTGGACTGCTCGTTTTGCTCGTTTTGCCAGCATCTATCAAAGTGGTGCCAGTCGGACATTGTCTCGTGGTTTTCAATATTATGACCAAAAACTACTCTATTGCCAGAGAGGGTATCAACTTCATCTTCCCGTTTGTTAATCAAACCATCCAGTATGATTTGAGGCGGCAGGAATATACTATGGCAAAACAGAGAGGGGAAGGGAGAAGGGCGAATGTTGACGATGCCCTCTGGTCACCAACAAAAGAAGGTCTCCAGATTGGACTGGACCTCACCTGCTGGCACAGAATAGACCCTTTAAGGGTGGCTGAGATACATAGAAAGATTGGAACACTCTATGAAGAGAAGGTCATAAGACCCTCTATAAGGTCAGTCGTTAGACATGTGGTGTCAGAATATAGGGTGATGGATGTCTACTCCGCTCAGAGGAAGGCGATAGAACAGGCAATAAATGATAGGTTGAAAACATCACTTGCCAAAGACGGTTTCATAATAGATGATGTCATTTTAAGAGATGTCACCTTTACTAAAGAGTTTGAAAGGGCGATAGAAGAGAAACAGGTGGCAGAACAGACCGCAAAGAAGATGGAATATGTCCTGGACAAAGAAAAAAAAGAGGCGGAGAGGAGGGTTATAGAGGCAAAAGGAAAGGCTAATGCGATTGAGATAGTCAACCGTGTACTGAGAAAGAGTCCAGACTATATAAACTACCTCTATGTTGATAAACTCGCAGATGATGTGAAGGTGATAGTGAGCGACCAGAGGACGATTATGGACTTGAAGGGAATGCTCGGCAAATAAACAATGATTCAAACAGACACTGATTTACACTGATGAACCCCGCACCATGATTTGGTGCGGGGTGAACACAAATTGTTAAAAAATTTAATCAGTGAATATCTGTGTTAATCTGCGTCTAAAAAATACAAGTGATAATCAGTGTCTGAATTGCAACGGTAAATAAGATGATGCGAGCCAATGAGATAAGAAAATCTTTTCTTGACTTTTTCTGCGAGAGAGGACATACTCTGGTCCAGAGTTCGCCCCTCATTTCAGATGACCCGAGCCTACTCTTCACCATAGCAGGTATGGTTCAGTTCAAAAAATACTTCTCAGGTGAAGTGCCACTGCCATATAAGAGAGCAACTTCCTGTCAGAAATGTTTGAGGTTAAGTGATGTTGAGAATGTCGGACACAGTGTGAAATATCATACATTCTTAGAGATGCTTGGAAATTTCTCTTTCAGAGACTATTTTAAATTAGAGGCAATTAAATGGGCATGGGAATACCTGACAGAAATTTCAAAGTTAAAAAAAGATAAACTCTATATCTCCGTTTTTAAAGAGGATGATGAGGTATATAATATATGGAGAGATGAGGTTGGAGTGGAGAGTGAAAGGATATTTAGACTGGGAGAAGAAGATAACTTCTGGGGTCCTGCCGGGACCACAGGTGCGTGTGGTCCATCATCTGAAATCTATTATGATTTTGGAGAGGAGAAATCCTGCGGGAAACCCAACTGTAGTGTAGGATGCGAATGTGACAGATATGTTGAGATATGGAATTTGGTCTTTCCCCAGTTCGACCAGCAAGAGGATGGCTCCCGCCCTCCTTTGAAAAATAGAGGTATCGATACAGGACTGGGTTTTGAGAGACTCGTGACTATTCTGCAGGACACAGATTCTAACTTCAAAACAGACCTGTTTAAACCAATCATAGAAGAAATAGAGAGAATATTTGGGATTACATATAGTGATGCGACCACTGCAATGGACATCATTTCAGACCATATCAGGGGGATTGTATTTGCATCATCAGAAGGTGTGGTGCCTTCAAATGAAGGTAGGGGTTATGTGCTGCGAAGGATATTGCGAAGAGCACTCAGACAGGCTCGCATACTAAATATAAAAGAACCATTCTTATACAGACTGGTAGGGGTGGTAGTGGATGTGATGAGAGAACCATATCCTGAATTGGTTGAAAAGAGAGAACAGAGTGCACTACTTATCAAATCTGAAGAGGAAAGGTTCCTTTCGACATTAGATAAAGGGATAAACATATTTGAGGAGATAGCAGATAGGATAAAACAATCAGGCAAGAGTGTAATACCAGGTGAAGAGGTCTTTAGACTGTATGATACTTATGGATTTCCTCTCGACCTTACAAAAGAGATGGCGTCCGAACACGGATTGACGGTCGATTTGAATGGTTTTGAATCAGAGATGAATAGTCAGAAAGAACGGGCGCGTGCCCAAGCAAAGTTTGAAGAAACAAAGTCAGGCGGATGGAAAACTTACAGAGAGGCTGAAGAATCTGTATTTGTTGGATATGAGCAGATATCGACAGAAGCAAATATTGTAAAATGGCGAATGAGTGGAGAGAAGGCAGAGTTAATACTCGACAGAACACCCTTTTATGGAGAAGCAGGGGGACAGATCGGGGACACGGGTCTCATCTACTCACAGAGTTTTAAATTGAATATAGAAGATACGAAACGGACGGACAACTTCACAGTTCACATTGGAAAAGTTGAAGGGGAAATCAAGGACGAAAAGGTTACTGTAGAGGTAGACAAAAACAGAAGAATGGCGATAGCGAGGAGTCATACCTCCACCCATATTTTACACTATGCATTAAGAAGGGTCTTGGGAACCCATGTGAAACAGGAAGGTTCTTTAGTCGAAGATGAACGATTCAGATTCGATTTCACTCATTTCAACCCTCTCTCTGAGGGGGAGTTGAAAGAGATAGAGATGATAGTCAATGAGAAGGTTCTTGAAAACCATAGAGTCGAGACCGAGATTATGACACTCGATAGAGCAAAAAAAGAAGGTGCGATTGCCCTATTTGGTGAAAAGTATGCAGATTCTGTCAGGGTTGTAAAGACTGGTGATTTTTCAAAAGAACTCTGTGGTGGGACACATCTCTCCCACACCGGGGAAGTGGGATTGTTCAAGATTGTGAATGAGACCGCTGTCGCTGCAGGAGTGAGGAGAATAGAAGCAAAATGTGGAAAGGAGGCATATTTGTATGTAAGGGCACAGGAGGATGTGTTGAAGAGAATGGCAAAGGAGACATCGGTGCCAGTGATGCAACTCCCCGACAGATTTCACAAACTACTAACAGAGAAGAAATATTTAGAAGATGAATTGAAAAGAGTAGAGGGAGAAACGATTACAAAGATTGCAAGCGACCTCATAGGTAAAGCTAAAAAAATTGGTGAAATATCTATTGTCTCTTCAAAGGTTCAAGTGAGAGATATGGGTAATGTGAGAACTATTGCAGACATAGTGAGAACAAAGTTGGAAAAAGTCGTGGGTGTTTTAGGGTGCGAAAATGAAGGAAGGGCAAGGTTTCTGGTTTTCGTGAGTGATAATTTAAAAGAAAAATACAATGCAGGGGCAATAGCAAAGGAAATTGCCAGTGTAGTAGGTGGGAAGGGTGGGGGTAAACCGACGATAGC
Organism: bacterium; assembly: GCA_030619885.1. GTDB lineage: Bacteria > Hydrothermota > DG-26 > JAUXAN01 > JAUXAN01 > JAUXAN01. The sequence goes on along the minus strand of JAUXAN010000010.1, from coordinate 38,154 downwards.
AGAAGCAGGCGGAAAAGATGTAGCAAAGATTGATGAGGCATTGAAAAAAATCTATGAACTGGTGTAGACTATGGAAAAGAGAATCTTCAGCGGGATTCAACCGAGTGGTAGGCTCCATTTAGGGAACTATCTCGGTGCGATGAAAAACTGGATACCTCTACAGGATAAATACAGATGCATATTTGGAATCGTAGATTATCACGCTATGACCGTAACCTATACCCCAAAAGAGATGGAGAAAAGAATCTTAGATGCCGCTGTGAACTACATCGCCTGTGGATTGGACCCTGAAAAGACTATTTTGATGATTCAATCTTTAGTGCCCGAACATACAGAACTTGCATGGATATTCAATACCCTCGTCTCGGTTCCGAGATTATCAAGAATTCCAACCTACAAAGAGAAGATACAACAGCATCCTGAAAATGTCAATATGGGGCTTTTAGACTATCCTGTACTGATGGCAGCAGATATTCTCATATACAAGTCCTTCGCTGTACCGGTTGGTGAAGACCAACTACCGCATTTAGAAATTGCAAGGGAGATTGCTCGTAAATTCAATACCAGCTATGGTAAAACCTTTCCTGAACCCCAATCAATCACAGAGGAGAAGGGAATGAGGGTTTTTGGTTTGGATGGGGTGAACAGGATGAGTAAGACACTTGACAACTGTATCTATTTAGATGATACGAAAGAAGATGTGGAGAAAAAACTCGCAACAGCGGTAACCGACACCGCTCGTAAGAGAAGGACAGACCCAGGCAACCCGGATGTGTGTAACATATTCAATTACCACAAGCTATTCTCCTCAAAGAATGAACTTTCAGAAGTTACGGAGGGATGCAGGACTGCGAAGATTGGCTGTTTGGACTGCAAACGCATTCTTGCAGATAATATGAACAGAGAACTCGACCCAATTCGCAAACGGCAAAAAGAACTATGGAAAAAAACAGATGAGGTAAAAAAAATTCTTATAGATGGGAGTGAAAAAGCAAGTGAAATTGCAAAAGAGACGATGCGTGAAGTCCGCACAAAAGTTGGAATCGGGTTAAGAAAAAAATCGTAAAAAGTTCATTACTCAGTCGAATATAAAAACAACAGAGTCGATATAATGCAAATCCCAACAAATTTTTGGATTTGGTAATTGGAATTTACTTTGGATTTTGCAATTGGAATTTCTCAGGTTTATGTATTGGTATAATGGAACTCGATTATGATAATAAAGGGTTACTTGTGGTTTAATGATGATAATATAAAAGTAGGATTTACCGAAAAAGACAAAAAGTATGTTAGGGAGACATCTGCTGGGTTAAAAAAAGCAATAAAGTTTCTCTCGAAATATTTTCATGTAAAAAAAAACTTTGGACCAATCAGAGCAATATTGGTTCCGAATAGAAAAGAATATGACCGTCTTGTTAAAACTGTGCTCAGAGTCGACATAGAAAAACCTTCACGACCAAGTAGAATAGCCCAAACGCAGCGCACGGATTTAGTTCTTCTTGCTCCCTTTGCATACGCAACAGACTCAATCTATGAGTATTCTGCCAAAGAATACCAAAGACTTGTATTTCACGAAACAACACATATTTTTGAAGAACATCTTTCACCAAATATAGAGGCATTGCCCAGATGGTGGAGTGAAGGGCTTGCAGCCTATCTTTCAAAACAATGGAAATACGAAGACGACTTCAGAAAACCTGTCCTTAAAGGACTCGGCAAAAAAATCCCTGGTTTTAAAAAAATTCAAAATGATGTGAAGCTTGCTTACCAATGGGGGTGGACTATTGTGAAATATATAGAACACAACTACGGACAGAAGATGATATGCACTATCGTCAGAAACTGTAGAGATGGCGATGTGTTTAAGATAATTGGAGAGACAATGAGGAATTCTGAAAGGAAATGGAAAAAATATCTAAAAAAGGAAACGAATTGGGGGACGGTTCTCGAAAGTCCTTGAAACCCAAAAGGATTGATGAAAAAAAGCAAAGAGTTACTCTTGATTGCACACAAAAGTAAATTGAACCTGCATATACAATCTCATTTAAATGAAGGTAAATTTTAAAGGTTTGATCCCATCGTTATGAACAGAATATTCATTCTAACTACAATATTTGTCTTCCTGACCATTTTTGTCGAATCTATAAATTTAATTCTTCAATTAAAAGGCAGAAGATTAACTAAATGGTTTGGCAAAAATACTTTCAACATCCACATGATTGTTACAGGAATTTTTTGGGTGATTACATTCTGTTTGATAGTTATTTTACAATTTGAGGAACATCCTTTATTTCATAATAGCATTGTTTTAAAGTACATAGGACTAATTTTGTTAATTTCTGGCATAATTTTGGCATCATGGGCATTTGGGTTGTTGGGGTTAAAAAGATCATTGTGTCTTAATTTCTTTGAAGAAAATGTCCCAATTGCAAAAAAATCTTTGTACAAATATATTAAAAATCCAGAAGATTATGGTTTTTGGATAGCCCTTATTGGCTTTGCAAGTTTTACAGGATCCATTTATAACCTGGCTATCGCCGTTGAATTTATAATCATTATGATACCCCATATAATGCTGGAGAGTAAACCTTTAAAAAAATAACTGTCAATCAATATTAATAGAGTCAATCCTTGAATTTTGCCAACTATCAAGCACCGTCCCCGTCCGCCTTACCAGATATCTCTCAGAAATCGGTTGCGCTTGTGAAGTTGAAGTCTCTTACCTTGAGTGCAGGTGCCAGGACGGGAATGTACTCCCCTGTGCGTTCTGGTACAGAGAGTACCTCCACTCGATTTAGAACATCCACAATATTCTCATTGAAACGCATATTCTTCATAGCTTTTGTCACCTTTCCGTCCTCAATGAGAAAAGTGCCGTCGCGGGTCATTCCTGTGACAGAAGGAACCATCGGGTCAACGAAACGGATATACCAGAATCTTGTGACCAATACTCCCAAGTCGGTCGTCTTTATCATCTCCTCAACGCTGGTATCCCCACCGTCTACTATGATATTGGTAGGGAAACCCGTGGGCTTCTTTCCCTTTTTCTTTGCCCAGAATCTGGAGTAGCAAAGATTCTGCACCACACCATTATCAATCCATTTAAGTGTAGGTGCAACAAGACCATCCTGTTGAAAAGATATGGTAGGACATCGGAGGTCCGCAGGGTCACTACGGATAGTTATATTCTCCCCTCCAATCTTTGTTCCAAACTTTCCGCGCAGAAAAGTACGCTCCTCGTCAGTCGCTTTTGCATCAAATCCCTCCCAGAAGAGAAAGGTAAAGAGTTCGGCAACTGCAGCCGGATGCATTATTATCGTGCACTTCCGGGGTTCAAAATCATGCGGATTTTTTGATTTTTCTGCAATATTGAATGCACGGTCAACGACCAAAGAGAACCCTGCTTTTGAGATGTCCTCTCCTATCTGTTCTGCCCAGCCGGAACTCGTGGGTGTAAGGCATGTAACATGCATTTCAAATGATGTAGATTTGTAGCAACCCATGAGTCCCTTCGAATTTCCAAACGCAGTGAATGAAGAACCATTGGAGAATGCACCTGATAGTCTAATACCCTTTTCCTGGCATTTCTCTGCTTGAGCACTTATGATACGTGCCTTATCACTGGGACTGAATTTCTTTGTATCTTCAAAATAAGGTTCCAACTGATGGTATTTCTCTGCCTCGTCAGAGGTGAGTAAAGGCATATGTTCAGGGTCCGGAGGCACGACAAGTGCAATGTCCTGCGCTCTCTTTACAACCCCTTGAAGTGCCCCATCTATCAACTCGTTTGTCGTTGCATGCCCAACCTTTTGTCCGTATGCGCACGAAACCTTAAGAGAATAGTTATTCGTCGTAATGTTCTGCGTTATAGCGTTATCAGCAAATCTTGTGGAGGCTTTATAACTTCCCGTAATTACTGCAGAGGTATCCTCTGCACCGGAGAGTTTCAGCACTTTTTCGATTATAGAACGAGCTTCTGATTCCCTCATAGTTTTGCACCCCCCACATTAATGTTTCTGAATCTCACTGGTGATGAGCCATGCGTCATTTGAGCAATCTGCATGGGATCTCCTTTACCACAATTCAATACACCATATGGTTGCCAGAATCGTTTGTCACAGATTGCGTCACACGAACCCCAGAAGTCTGTGGTGATTGCCTGGTATGTCACATCTTTCAACATACAGGTCTTCTTCCCGTTCTTGATTTCCCAGAAACAATCTCCCCCAAACTGGAAGTTGAGCCGTTTCTGATCAATGGAGAAGCTCCCCATTCCCTCAATATATATTCCGTCCTTTGTATCTGCTATAAGTTCTTCAAGGGTGAGGTGTTCCTCCCCTGCTTCAAGACCGATGTTTGACTGCCTTATAATTGGTATGCTTTGCCATGAATCAGCTCTGCAGGAGCCACGACTTTGCTCTGCACCAATTGTATGACAAACCTCGCGACCCGTCTGGTAGTCAACAAGAATTCCATTCTTTATTATATACCACCGTTGCCCAGGAACTCCATCGTCATCGTATCCCTTACTTGCCAGTCGTGTAGGGTCTGTATTATCACAGACGATGTTCACAATGGGCGAGCCGTATTTGAGTTTACCAAGTTTATCTATTGTTGCAAAGGAAGAGCCAGCAAGGCTCTCTTCCATGCCGAGTACCCTGTCGAGTTCAAGTGCATGACCGATAGATTCGTGTATTGTCAGTGCCAGGTGGGAAGGATGGAGAATTAAATCCTTTTTGCCTTGAGGACACTCCTTTGCGGTAAGATGTGCTACTGCCTCCTCACCGACCCTCTGTGCCTCTTTTAGAAGGGGTGTACCTTCAATATGTTCATAGCCGGCATTGACTGGTATGGCTTCAAAGTAGCGCGTCTTAGCGGTGTGCTCATCCACTGCAGTCGCAATACACTCAGCAGTGCTCGTGCATGTATTGCTCTCAATAAATGAGCCGTCAGTATTTGCCAGATGTCTCTCCTCACTTTTGAACCACATAAAAGAGTGTGCTTTTTTCACACCCCGAACCCTGAGCATCTCCTTATTTACTCCAAGCAGTAAATTAACCTTCTCTTCAATCGGAACCTTAAAAGGGTCCTTCTGAACTGGTGTTCTGAAGATAGCTTCGTGAGGCTCCTCGGGTGCAAAAACGACTCCACTTCCCATCTTTGCAAGGCTACTTGCCCTAGCAATTTCAACCGCCCTCAAAGTAACATCCTCAATCTCTTTTCTGAAAAGGTTCTTGCTTGCCGCAAAGCCCCAGCATCCATTAAGCAGAACTCTCACACCAAAACCCATGCTCTCTGAGTCCTGTATGCCCGAGACACGCTCATCCTCGGTTGTAACAATCTGGGTATGATGTTTAACTATTCTAATATCGGCAAAACTCACACCTTTCTCTTTGGCGATATCAAGAGCTCTTAAGCAAAGTTCTTTCAATTATACCTCCTTAAATTAAATTCCGCGTCTTGTTCTCATTATTAATCTACCATAAATATATGAACAAGTCAAGGAAAAAGAACCCACGAATTACACGAACTCGGAATCCCGAACTCGTTCGGGATAATTCTTAATATGGAATGCAAGAGTTTACTCTTGTCTATACGGATCCACACGGACAATTGCAGAAGCAAGCTTCTGCAATCCAAAGGATATTCCTTAACAAGTTGAGGAATCCAATGGTAAGAGAGGTTTATCCGTTAGATAGCATATCATATGAGTTCTTTGGAGTGCATTGACCGTGTCAATGCACTTTCTGGCAACAACACGGTTGTTGCACTCCATAACCAGATTTATCGGGCCAAGTCCATACGGATCCCATACGGGTCTGCGACCGTAGGTAGATGTCCCTAAATCCCACCCCTGGGGTGGGATTCGCCATTCTGTGAGTGACCGTGTTTTCTCTTGACAAGAAGCAAAATATAAGTAATACTAAAGATTGAGCCGATAGTTTTGAAATGCTGGTGTAGCTCAGAGGCAGAGCAGGGGTTTTGTAAACCTCAGGTCGGGGGTTCAACTCCCTCCACCAGCTCAGGACTTTGTTTTTTTGAAATAATGGGGAGGTACCCAAGTGGCCAAAGGGGGCAGACTGTAAATCTGTTGGCGAAGCCTTCGGAGGTTCAAATCCTCCCCTCCCCATTCTGCGGGAGTAGCTCAGTTGGTAGAGCATCAGCCTTCCAAGCTGAGTGTCGCGGGTTCGAGTCCCGTCTCCCGCTCTTGCTCCAAACTCCCTATGGAAGGACCTGCGAAAGAAAGGAAGATAAAGATTAACCAGACCACAGTGGAAGTAGTTCAGGCCGATATTACCGCCCAGGATACAGATGCGATAGTGAATGCCGCAAATAAAGCGCTTGCACCGGGAGGAGGCGTTGCCGGCGCAATCCATCGAGCCGCTGGACCCGAATTGTATCAGGAATGTCGGACCCTCGGTGGGTGTGAAACCGGTGAAGCGAAAATAACAAAAGGTTATCGCTTACCAACAAAATATGTTATCCATACGGTAGGACCTGTCTATAAAGGTTCTGATATTGATGCTGAACTTTTGACCAGATGTTATCGAAATTCTATTGAACTCGCCGCCAGACATACATTGAAGAGCGTATCCTTTCCTGCCATATCGACAGGTGTGTTCGGTTACCCGATGGAAGAGGCAGCAAGAGTTGCCATAAATGCCGTAGTGGAAGCAGTCAAAGAATTCCCCGAAATCCAACAGATTCGCTTTGTCCTCTACGATGCGCCATCATTTGAAATTTTCTACAAAACCCTGAGCGAGTTCGGTTAAGAAAAGAGAGCCCACGAAACACACGAAATACACGAATACCCATCCCCATTAAATTCCTATCCATCAAGAGAAAGACAAGGAATTCCATCTCTGGATCCGTTCCATACGGATCCTGTGGAATGGACTGATGTTGACACGGATAAACCCCGCACTATGATTTAGTGCGGGGTTAAAATCTTTTTTGATGCCAATGCTACACCTATTGTAAACCAGATTAACATTATTACTTCAGAGTCACGAAAGTTCAACTCAAAAATCCCATTCACTAAAAACCCAACAAATGCAGCAAGAGAGCCCAATACTACAGACGATAGAAACTTGTTTTTTAGGACCCCCTTGTAAATTCTGTATTCATCCTTTATGATAACTACGAATAGTGCGATAAAAATCGCCAGCCCCACAATACCCTGATGGACGCCTACATTTAAGAAATTGTTGTGCATGTGACCTCGCCTTATCTCCGTTGCCTCAGGTGGTTTGTATTCATCGTATAAATCTCTTAAATCTATAACACCGACACCAATAATTGGGTGGTCTTTGATCATATCTATACTGCTTCTCCACATACATAGTCTATCGCTTATGGAGGACTCGTGAAGGTCAACTATACTTCTGGCTCTGTTAACGACCTTTCCTGGGAGCAGAAAGTATCCTGCTACAATGACTGCCATAACCAGGATAACTAATTTTTTGCTTCTCAAAAAACCTATAGTCAAAAGAGAACAGAACAGACCTACCCATGCACCCCTTGAAAGATTGAACGCTAAAGCAGCTATCAATATTAGAATAGAAGGAAACAAAAAGAGTTTCTCTCTCTTTTCTGCATCTAAAAACAATGAAACCCCCACAGAGATGACTATCATCAATATTCCACCAAAGGTGAGGGGCATCGCTATCCTGCCAGAGAGCCTCTCCTGCATACCTTTCGTATAGAGGATAAATCCATATATTGAAGTAACAACAGTGGACAGTATTAAAACGAAGAGCAAGAATTTAATGATTTTCTCTTTTTTTAGATTGCTTGAGAAGAGGTATATTATCAAGATAAAAAATAGTTCGCGGGAGCGGATGAAACTTTCAGAGCTATGTTCAGAGAATATAGATGATATTATTGTGGATAAAATAAATAGAATAAAACATATCTCCAAAGGTCCGAACTTTGGCTTTTGCTTTCCAAATATAGATTTCACAAACCAACCCAGGAGCCCTAAGAAGAACGCAACTTGTGTGATGGTAATTGAGAAAGGGGCACCTAAGACGAAGCAGAAGAGGGCGAAAAGGATAATTCTGTTACATAACCGTTTTTTATCCATTCTATGTCAATTTTAATTCTATATTTTACATTAATCCGAGAAATCCCAATACTGCCACATCCAAAGTAAATCCCAATTTCCAAACCCCAAGCAATCTAAATCCTTATATTTATTCGTGATTACCCGCCCCGCACTTGTGCGTAAGTGCGGGGTGAATGTCATTCGTGGTTAATGCATTATCTGTCTTAATCGCTAATGGGATTTGAAAAATTTCAATATCGTTTCTGTCACATAATCTACCTCCTCATCCGTGAGTTCGGGATAGATTGGAAGCGACAGAATTTCCTTCGATGCAGATTCGGATTCTTTAAAGTCCCCCTCCTTGTAGCCCAGGTAAGAGTATGCTGGCTGGAGGTGGAGAGGAATTGGATAATGTATCGCAGTGGCAACACCATTATCCTTCAAGTATTTCTGCAGTTCATCCCTCTTCTTGGTGCGTATGGAGTATTGATGGTAGGTATGCAAATTATGGGGTTCGACATAAGGTGTTTGCACATAATCTGCTATAGAGTCATCGTAGGCTTTAGCGATCTCCTTTCTCCTTTCGTTCCAACCATCCAGATATTTCAATTTTATTCTCAAAAATGCTGCCTGAATCTCATCGAGCCTGTTGTTATATCCGAGTGTTGGGTATCGATATTTTTCTCTGGCGCCGTGAAGTCTCAATCTTTGGAGTCTGTCCCTGATTTCTTCATCATTGGTTAGTACCATTCCACCATCTCCAAGACAGGAGAGATTCTTTGTCGGGAAAAAACTTATGCATCCTGCTGTTCCGAGCGAACCGAGTTTCTTTCTCCTGTATTCGCCACCTATAGATTGTGCGGCGTCTTCTATTACCTTTAAATTGTGAGATTCTGCAATTTGAAGGATAAGGTCCATATCGGCACTCTGCCCGTATAGATGGACAGGGAGTATCGCTTTGGTTTTAGAGGTTATCTTTGTTTCAATCTCATCAGGATTAATATTGTAGGTTTTAGGGTCTATATCACAAAAGACAGGTCTTGCTCCAAGGAGCGCAACCACTTCAGCAGTAGCGGTAAAAGTAAATGGGGTTGTTATCACTTCATCATTTCTTTCTATGCCTATTGCCTTCAAAGATAAAAGCAAAGCATCTGTTCCAGATGCAACACCAACCCCATATTTGCAATTTGTATACGATGCGATCTCTGTTTCAAAAGAACTGACCTCATCCCCAAGTATGAACATCCCGCTTTTCAAAACTCTATCGAAGGCAACTTTAATCTCATTTTCTAATGGGGTGTGCTGTTTTTTTAAATCAATCAATCCAATCTTCATACTAATCTTACTTCGGTTCCCTTCTTTAAATATCTCTTTCCACATTTGCTACATTTACTCTCTTCTTCGATGAAATTCAATCTCTCACCGCACTCACACATCCATCCTGCAAGTCTCGCTGGAATACCAACGAACAGTCCATAGTCAGGGACATTTCTGGTTACAACTGAACCTGCCCCTATGAATCCATTCTTTCCAATAGTGATTCCGCATAGGATTGTAGCATTCGCCCCGATAGATACGCCCTCCTTAACTATTGTTGGTACCCACTTACCACCCTTTGGATATTTTGCTCTGGGATTTACATCATTGGTGAATACTGCAGATGGTCCAACGAAGACATAATCTTCGAGTGTAACGAGGTCCCAGACAGACACATTGTTCTGCAATTTGACGAAATTACCTAATTTCGCCCTGCTTCCTACAAAACAGTTCTGTCCTATTATACAATTTTTACCGATGTGAGCGCCCTTCATAATGTGAGAGAAATGCCAGATTTTTGTCCCTTCCCCTACAACAGCACCTCTCTCAACTACAGCGGTGTTATGTCTATAATATTTTGTCATCAATCGAAGTATGTGACATTTGGAATGATATAATTGAGCGGGTTAGTGGCTTTGTTACTTACCCTCACCTCGTAGTGGAGATGGGGGCCTGTGCATCTTCCTGACTTGCCCAATGCACCAATTATCTGTCCCCTCATCACCCTCTGTCCAAGTCTCACCTTAATTCGCGAAAGATGTCCATATTTCGTCGAATAACCGTATCCATGGTCAACGATGATTGTAAGTCCGTAGCCTTTTTTATAGCCTGTATATTTTACCACACCGTCGGCAGTCACATAGATTGGTGTTCCAACAGAACCTGCCAGATCTATCCCTTCATGCAATTTCCTCTGTCCTGTAAATGGGTCCCTTCTATACCCGAAACCGCTCACAAAGAAACCCGAGCATGGTCTGATGGATGGGGTATGGTCTCGGAGGTGCTTCTTGCTCTTCAGTGTAGAATATATCTCTGAAAAACTCTCCTTCTGGAATTCAGTCTGTCTTAACAACTCATCCACTCTCATAGAGATAGACTCGATTTTTTCTTCGAGTTTCGAATCCATTTTCTCTGTAGGCAGTGTTCCACCTATTCCAAGCTTCCTCACATCTTCACTGACGCCCGTCAAATCAGCGAGTATTCTTAATTTTGTATCCGTATCAACAAGATATTCCATCGCTCCCTTCAATCTCTCTATCTCTCTGTCAAAGGCACTGAGTTTTTCTTCAAGCATTCTGTTCTCTTCTTTTAAATTTGAGAGTGCTATCTGGTCAACGACTTTGATGTAATAAGAGCGGGCAAGAAATATAAATGCAGCAATGAAAAGGGATAAGAATACAATCCCGATATATAGCACAAAGTAAGGGATATGCAAATTTAAAATCCGATTAACATTCTGCGGCATCAATACTATATTGAACTTTTTCATTGTTCCTCCCTAATAGACAATATAATATTTAAAAAAATCTTGTCAAGGAAAATCGACCTGATGGTCAGATCTTCTCCATACGGATCCCGTGCGGGTCTGCGATCGTAGGGACTGACCCTTTTTCAAGCAGACCAGGGATGTCATTCGTGGTTAACGTATGGCACAAGCCTTTTAGGCCGTGATATCTGCGCCCCTATTCACTCTCTGGCATGGATACTGCAAGAACTGATTTGTTGAAATACTTCCTCGCCACCCTCTGTACATCTTCTTTGGTGACCTTCTGTATATTATTCAGAAACTCGTCAAAGAATTGATACCCCAATCCAATGGTCTCATAAAAAACTGCTTGAGATACTTGATCAGCATTGGTCTGGTAGTAAATGGGATACAAGTTTATTATTTCTTGCTTGAACCCTTCCAATTCTTCATCAGTCAAAGATTCGCTCTTCAACCTTTCAACTTCCCTTTTTAAAATGACAACCACTTCTTCGTAATTCTTCTGGGAAGTCTGGGCAGAAATTACGAATGCAGCGCGGTCTATATTGGCACGCTGATATCCATATCCATAGTATACTAAATCCCTTTCCCCCCGTAGAGCCTGGTGCAGTCTGGAATAGTTACCGCTGAAAATATTTTGGATTACCTTCAGAACATAATAGTCTTTATCTGAGCTTTTCACTGCTGGGAAGCCCAAAAAAATCGTTACTTGTGGATGACGATAATAATTGAAAACTTCCTTGTCATTAAGAAGTTCAGGTTCAGGAGAAATTTCTGGGAGAAGTGTCTCTTTTGACTTGAATCCCCTGAATGCTCCCTTGACTTTTGCCACAATAGTTACCTCGTCAAAATCACCGAAGATGCCCAGAACCATATTGCTTGGATCTACATACCTTTCGTAATACGCCCTTATTTCTTCTCTTGTGATCCCAGAAACACTCTTCTCTGTACCCAGTGTAGGCAATCTATACGGATGTTCAGTATATAATTGTTGATGGAAAAACTGTTTAGCTATGGTTCTGGGATCGTCTTGTTGTCTTTTGATGTTGGCGAGGATTTCTTTTCTTAGTTTTTCGATTTCGTCGTCTGGAAAGGTCGGATTAGAGACAATATCTGCCAAGACATCCAAAATACGATCTATATCGTCTCTTAAAATATCAGTGGCCAGATGGAATCTATCCTTTTCTGCTGTGGCATTGACGGAGCTTCCTATTCTTTCAAACTCTTCGACTATCTCTTCGGCGGTCCGTTTCCTCGTTCCTCTCAGGAGCATCTCCACCATAAAATTGGTAATTCCATTATCCTCTTCCGTCTCATACCTGGTTCCACCCTTGAAAGCTGCCTTGATAGAGATAGTAGGGAAATTGAGGTTTCTCTTGAATAACAAGGTGATCCCATTGTCCAACTTGAGTTTTTGAACCCTTCCTACAGATACTTTCTCAGAAACCGTCTCCTTGAGTGGTGGTTTCTCCGAACTACTCGGCTTTATTGTCACAACAACCATGTTCTCGTCGTGAAAATATTTGTTGGCTACCCTTTTTATATCTTCCTTGGTGACTTGTTGGATCCTTCGTACATAAATCTCAGAGAAATTTGGATCTTTGGTCGCAATCCAATACCGTCCAATACTTGATGCCTGAACTCTAATATCTTGCTCGTAAAGAAGGTTTTCTGCCAGAATTTGTTTCTTGGCTTTTTTAAGTTCATACTCGGAGATATATTTCTTCTTGGCTTTCTCAATTTCGTTAAAAATGACATGCTTAATCTCTACTACATTTTGTGGGTCAGATGTCTCTGTCCTAATTACAAATGATCCGTTTACATAGTGAGGTGTATGGGAATAACTGTACGCATAATTAACTATCTGTTTTTTCTGTTTTAAAATCTTATTGAGCCTGGAATTCTTGCCTTCTCCCAAGACATTTGCAAGTACATCCAAAGGATACATATCACCATCGGAAATATTGACAGTGTGATAACCGATTGCAAGACTTGTAGCACTAATATCTAACTCGGTTTCCACAACCCGTTTGCTTACTTGCCGAGGTTCTGCAGGTAAGATTGGAAAATCTAAGGGCTTTCTCTCAAAATCCTTGAATGTTTCTTTTATCTTCAAGAGGACTGTATCTTTGTTAAAATCACCTACTGCTATAAAAAGCATATTGTTGGGAGTATAGAGTCTATCATAATAAGCCAAGATATCATCACGAGTAATTTTTTTGAAAAGTTCAGTGTAGCCAATGATAGGGTATTTCGTCGGATGCACCTTATAGAGTGCATTATTAAAAATCTCCCATACTTTGTGTCGAGGAGTTTCTCGCATCAGGATTTCTTTGAGAATCACTCCTTTCTCACGTGCGATTTCGGTAGAGTCAAAGACACAATTCATCAGCCAATCAGCTAACATCGAAAGAGCTTCATCCAGGTATTTACTGTTCACTGTTAGATAATAACAGGTATGGTCACGGCTTGTATACGCATTATAACTGGCTCCGATTTTTTGTTTCAATTTGTTAAAATAATCTTCTGTATGATTCGTGGTCGTCCCACCAGCCAGGATATGTTCAAAGTAATGAGATATACCACAACCAAGATATTTACCTTCATAAATACTTCCTGATCTAACATAAGCTCGTAGAGATACTACTTCTGCTGTATGATTCTCCTTAACCACGACAGTCATCCCGTTATCGAGGGTGACTTTCATTATGTCATCCTGAGCTCTGAGTGTAGTCCAGCTCAAAATGAGCATCAGGCAAAAGATGAACTTTGGTGTCAGATTTTGTTTAATTTTTGTAAACATTTTTACCTCCCTTTAGGCAACCACTCACAGAGCCGTATGGAAAGGGTTGCCCCTACAATAAATTTTGTTTGAAAAATAAAACTTGTCAAGAAAAAACAAACTGCAAGATTACACAGATTTTAACCCTCTTCTGCCTGTCCATACATATCCGTAGGGATCGGTAGAGGTAGTGTCCGCAGGATCCGTATGGACAGGGTCTTTAGACCCTGTGTGTTGTGGTTTCTTTTTCCTTGACTTTTTTGTTTTGAAATTTAAGATTTGAATGTATGCTCAAGTTTCTTTTCCTTCTTACGATAATCGTCAATACCCAGATTGAACAGGATTTCAAAAAGGCTATTATGCAAAAAAACGAGGTAGCTTCTATCTATGAAAATTTAGGAAAAGATAATATAGACCTCGCAATAAATTTATATCTTTCATCTAAAAAGTATGGTATATCACCCTTTATCTATTTCTATCTTGGTAAGGTATACACTTTAAAGAATAATACAGAGTTTGCAGAATTTAATTTTAGAAATTCGGTTAACACATCGCATAATCTTGCAGAATCTGTAGTACTTTTGGAACTTTTTGAAAAAGAAGGTAAAATCTCATTCGTTGAAGAGTTGTACGGGAAGATATCAGATTTCAAATGGGATAGTGGGGCAAAGAGATTACCCAATCTGAGTAACTATTTCTTTCATAAAGGACTCAGCTCTTTAGAAAGAGGTAACGATGAAGACGCATACAGAAATTTTAATTTTTCCGCTCTATTGGATCCAACGGCTCTCGAGCCGAAGGCATCACTACTAAAGAAACATCTATCAAGTTTCAACCTCAAATTTGTAGATGATATCTTTCAGTATGTAAACACCCTATTCAAAAGTTTCGAGAATCAATATATTTTGAGCCTCAACATCTATTTTTACTTAACTGTCACACTCGCCATCTCATTCATCTTTTTTATTTGCTTGCTTCTGATAAGGCATTTAGGTTCCATCTACCACCACATCGCAGAGATAATACCTCGATCTCTTCCAGGTTTTGTAAGGACAATTGTTGGTACAATTTTAATTTTACTTCCTGTAATCTGGGGAGTGAGATTAACATGGCTGATTTTATTAGCCTTAATTGCGGCCTGTCTATTTGCCAAAAAAACAGAGAAGGTATTGATAGTGTGCTTTGCAATCTTGCTCATCCTCTCTCCTATCATTGTAAAATTGGAAACAAACTTCTTCGCTGTAAAAAGCGAAACAACCTTTCACTTATCGAATGCACAGAGCTCAGCATATAATAAAGACCTTTTGCAGAAGCTGTATTCATACGCAGAAGTTAATCCCAGTGCAGATATTTTTTTCTCAATTGGAATTTTGGAAAAAAGGGGTGGACAATTCGATGCTGCAAAGGAGGC
This sequence comes from bacterium, assembly GCA_030619885.1. Classification (GTDB taxonomy): domain Bacteria; phylum Hydrothermota; class DG-26; order JAUXAN01; family JAUXAN01; genus JAUXAN01. Next base: position 23,111 of record JAUXAN010000010.1, on the reverse strand, counting down.
CTATAGAAAGGCTCTCTCTGTAAGAGAATCCTCTATTTTTCATAATAACCTTGGAAATGTATTTTTCGTTCAACAAGACTATGCCAGTGCAGTAATTGAATATAGAAGGGCAATTGAGCTCGAACCACAAAGAGGGGCACCACACTATAACCTTGCACAGGTATACCTGAAGAAATTGATGCTTCCAGAATCTACATCCGAGTTTAGATTAGCGAATGAGTTGGATTTTGAACTCATATCTGAATTTGCACATCAGGCGAAAGAACAGTATAACAGGATGACCATCGATGAGACATTGAACCCGACAGAACTCTGGAGAAACATTTCTATGAGAAAAAAAGGTGAGACGAGTCTTTTTTCTACACTCTTATGTGAAGCTCCAAAAACCCTTTCAATGGCAGGGATTTCAATTCTCGTGGTTTTGATTCTGTGCAGTGCATTCTTGAAAAATTTCTCCCAATCCTGTTCGATATGCGGTTCCCCTATATGCAACAGGTGCAAGAAAGAGATGGAAGCACTCCTGCTCTGTAAGGAATGCAAAGGTATGGTCGGAGCAACCAAATCTATCGTTATACAGGAGAAGATGAAGAAAAACATCAGGGACAGAAAGGGGAGACTCCAAAAGATAGTTGCTTCTATTCTCTCTGTCTTTCCAGGAGGTGGGTGGATCTATTATGGTCTGAGTATGAGAGGATTTTTTATGATAATTATCACAGTCTTACTTCTCTCTATAATATTTTTCAACTGTCCTGTATTCCATAGCGGAACTTTTTCACATTATGTAGAAACGCAAAGTTCAAGAATCTCAGCTGGTTTAGTTCTATTAATCATATTCTCATTAAATATGATATTTATCTTAAAAAGATGCGGAGATGAGTTATGGCGTTAGAAGGAAGTCTTAAAGACCTCTCTGTGCCGGATGTGTTTGAATTGATTGCAACACAAAGCAAGTCGGGTGTCCTTACCATTGTGTGTAAAACAGATGAGGTAGAACTCGGCTTCAAGAATGGTATGATAACTGATGCCTTTCACAAGGAGGAGCATCAATATCAGTTGGAAGGCTACCTTTTAAAGTCAGGAAGGATATTAAAAGAAGAGTTTGCAAGAATAAAGAAATCTGAGAAAAAGACGGGCATGCCATTGGATGAGATTTTGATTAAAGAAGGTTATATGAAGGAAGAAGAATTTAAGGATCTCATAAGATTTAAGATACAGGATATAGTTGAAGATGTCTTCAACTGGACTGCAGGGAATTATAGGTTTGATTCTGGAGCGGAGATATATTCCAAAAGTTGGGTTAAGGTTGAAGTAAATACCCGGGGACTATTGATGAAGGCAGCCGAGAGGATAGATGAGTGGCCAAGAATAATGAATAAATTCTCCTCTGGAGATATTTTTGTGATTAAGACTGAAAAAATACCTCCCGAGTTAGAAAGTGCAGAAGAGAAGGTTCTCTCTTTTCTTGATAGAAGGAAAACTGTATCCGATCTTGTAGACCTATGTGGTATGGGAAAATTCGAGACTCACAAGCTACTGTTTGGACTATTGCAGAAGGGAGCTATTAGAAGGATCGGTATTAAAAAAGCAATCGAAAAGAAAGAGTTGCGGTTCAATCTTCCAGAAATTATGACAAATGCACTGTGGATAGTCGGTATCTTAGCCTTTTTAGGAGCCAATATACTTGTAGGTATCTATGTAAGAAAAAATCTCCTCAAAGTACGTGAAATTCCAATTTTTAATCTCTTCAGCTTCATAGAGAGTCAGGAAGGGATGGAAAGTGTTGAAAATTCGCTAAGATTGTATTTCCTAAAACACGGCAGGTATCCTGAAAATCTATCCCGGCTAAAAAGAGATGGGCTGATAGAGGATAGAGTTATCCATTCTTTTGAATACAAACCATCCAGGGATGTCAGTTCTTACAAACTTTCAAAGAGAAAATAAGCACCGTGTTTTTACTTAGTGTACAATGAAAGTATATACCACAGATCAATTATAAATTTAAGGAGAAAGTCCTGTGCTTTAATCTGTGTTCTCCAATACGGGTCTGTCATACGACCCGTATTGGAGACTGTGGTTAATTTTTTCTTGACATACCTTCACAATTATGTAAAATATTTCAAAATTAAGGAGGTATATATGAATAGAATAGGAATTTTTACAGCAATTCTATTTTTATCAGGTTCAATCCTGTTCGCCGAGGTTAAGGTAGGATACATCGATTCTCAAAGAATATTTGAGGATTATAAGGGAATTGCGGATTTGAAGCAGCAGTTCGATAAACAACAGAGAGAGTGGCAGCAAGAGGCACAGAGATTAAAAAAGGAGTATGAAGACCTGATAAGCGAATTGGAAAGACAGAAGTTGATGCTGAGTGATGAGGCACGAAAGAAAAAGGAAGAAAAGATACTCGGTAAAAAGCAGGAGTACGAAGACTATGTAAGAAAAATATGGGGTGTAGACGGTGATGCATCAAAAGCAAATATAGAATTGACAAAGCCAATTATTGACCGTATAAATAAACTCCTCGAAAAGGTAGGAGAAGAAGAGAAATATACCATCATCTTCGATATTGCAGAGGGTGGAATCGTTTATGCAAAACAGGGAATGGATATGACGGATAGAGTAATTGAAGAATTGAATAGAGAATTCGAGCCGGTGACTGTCGGTGAGCAAAAGATAGTGATATTCAAATTCAAAGAATTGACAAAAGAAGCGGAAGAGTTCGAGATCGCAAATATACTATTCAATCTCATCTACCAGATTGTAGATAAAACTGAAAAATTTAAAGCGATTGAAAAGGATAGGGTAGACCTTACTCTGAGACAGAAAGGACTCGAGAGAGAAAAAGAGATTCCTGTAGATAGAGGGTGTGAGATTGGAAAGTTACTCAATGCCAGGATAATATTGCTTGGGGAGGTCAGCAAAAATACAGAGATTACAGTGAAAACAAGGCTCATTGATGTTGAGACGAAAAAGATATTGGTGGAAGAAATTGCTAGGTCAGAAACTACTAAAGAACAAGACCTTCAGACAATGGTGAACGACCTGGTCGGTAGAATAACGAGCAAATATAAACCATAAAAACAGTCATCTTTTTAACAGGACTACTTTTTTAGTGTCTATAGTCTTTCCACCCATCGTTAGAGAGAGGAAATAGACCCCATCTACCATCCTTCTGCCATAACTATCCCTACCATCCCACACAACTTCGGTAATCGGTGATCGGTTATCGGTTATCGGGAAGGTGCAGATGAGGCGCCCAGATGCATCGTATATCTTCAAACTTGCGTTATTCGTTATTCGTTCATCGTTCATCGAAGGTAACGAATAACGGTAAACGAGTTAAAGGGATTCGGATAGATTTGGAAAAGAGAAATATTTTTATGAGTAAGATTATTCATTTCTGTAATATGGGTTGGACCGAAAGACCCTATTATCACAAAGGGTTTGTAAGAACCATTGCCTACAGGGAGGGTGTCCTTTATAGTAACACTATCAGGAAATATAGTGTCACCAATTTCTACAGTGGGCAAAGTTCCATTAACACTCAATTCAATCTTTAAACTTTCGGGTGAGAGCCATTTCGCATTCCTTATAAAACCAAAACCATCTAACCAGGTGTGGTTAGATGAGAGATGGAGGATAGAATTGATATTTGAAGATTCTATATGAGAGGTATCAGTCGGCTCATCGAATACAATCGTGATGTAATCATCTCCATCTATTCCTGCCTCCCCATTGACACCATCTGATGCGACAGCAGATTCTATTCTTGGTCCCTCAAAGTCACAACTATATTTGATTGTAATTTTTTCTATCCATGGACTATTCGCGGGATTTCCACTTTTCAAATCCATTCTGTATTGTATCCACCCTTCGCCATCGGTTATTGAACTCATCGAAGAGATATTAAATTGATTCTCGCCATCTCCACAACTACACGGTGGACAGTCTTCCCATTTTGGAAGCGTGTCATTTAAGTCGGATAAAGTCCTCACCCTCACAACTATCTCCCCCGAATTGAGTTCTACATTTACAGTCATTTTAAAATACTCTGCTGAACCATTCAATGTATCGGTAGGATAGAAAGATGAGATAAGGTATCCTTCTGTGAAATAGCCCGACCTCCATACGGTTCCTGATGCGGATGTAGATGCTAAAAGAAGTCCATTTCCAAGTTGCAAAAAGTCATAGATCCAGTATGTATCTGAAAAACTGAAGACACTCTCCCATGTGTCACCGCCATCTTCTGATTTGAAAATTGTAGCATTCGGATAAGTGCCTGCATAGATCTTCCCATCATCAGTCTGAATGAGTGTTCTCACCTCATCAAAATCCGTGAAATAGGTGAATGACCAGGATGTCCCACCATCTGAGGAAGAAAAAACACCCCCTGGATTACCCGTTGATGCTAATAGATTGCCTTCTTCTGTCTCTACTATGTCATAGACAGTCCTTGCGGTATCCAAAGAAGCGGTCGTATCATAAGAGATGAAACGGTTTGAAGATCTTAACAACCTCGCAAATTTATTTGTTCTCAGACCACCCGCATAGACATATTCATCATCATAGGATTCTATTGAAAATAACTGGGTCATATCTACGGGGCGCGGCACCCAATTTGCCTCCTCTAAAATATACACATAGTTTCCACCACCTGCATAGAGATATCCTTTACAAGAAACAAAGTCCCATATCGGGTAATTTCTCGAGTAGTTCCGTTTCCATATAGTATCTATTGAATCATACTTGTAAATATTTGTATTTCCTCCAGCAAAGATAGAGCCATCCGGTGTTTCAAGGAGTGAATATATTGCATTGGGTGGATAGTAGAGGATTGAATCCACCTCCCAATTCTCTCCATGGTCTGTAGATTTGAATATCCTGCCAATTTCATCTAAACAGGCAGTTCCAGCGTATATTATTGAACCGCCGGATCTTTCCAGTAAACAGTATGTCTTGTGGGCTATACCACCAAGGTCCCCTGTTTTGTGCCAGTTGTGGACATCTGGTGCATTCAAGAACAAACACCCTTTTCCCCTCCAACCATTTACATCAGACCCAGAAAGGTATCTCGTTGAGTCAGCCCATACATCCTGTCCATCTCCACCACTCCAGTCTTCCTGTATCCAGTATAAAGGATACGAACAAAGAGGAAAAAGTATTACGAGAAAGAATACTATTTTATTCATTAACTAAATATAGAAGATATCAAAATCTTTGTCAAGTCATAAGAAACCACGAATCAATCGAATACACACGAATAATATAAAAAATTCTCAAAAAGAAGAATAAAAGAAATTTGTGCAATTTGCCCCGCACTTATGCACCCGCCTGCCAAAGCAAAGCGGCGGGCAGGTAAGTGCGGGGTTCGTGTTTATACTTTTATTATCAGCCTAAAAACTTATTCTACAGCTAATCCTGTGAGAACTTCCAAGTTCATAGGGCGAGAATACATAGTCAACCGCGATCTTCGTAATCTTCAAACCTCCACCTATATTGAAATCTCTCCCCTTCGCACCTGCCCGTAAATAGATTATATCTATGAACGAATACTCGCCACCATAGTAAATGTCAAATCCATATTTCCTCTCTAAATCTACAGCTAAAGTTACATGGTGTGTTTTGACTGAAAACTCCTTCGAAATACCGAATTTGACACTCATCGGAATGGCATCTCTGTGTTTCGTCTCTGTATTCCATACTATATATGTATTACCGATGTCTTTGAAATTTAAACCGAGGTTAAACCACCTGTATAAAATGATACAACCCAGATCAAAACCAATACCCGTTCCCCTGTTGTTATATAAACTCTGAGAGATGTATTTCAAATTCAATCCTGTTAGTATTCTGTTATTGAATGCGTAGAGTTCCTTTCCATAAGTAAGATAGAGTGCATGTTCTCTATCTGAGAAGTATCCTGTTGGTATATGAACTGTAGTATCTTCAGGAAATTCTGGAATACTATCAACCGCAAACCTTACATATGATAACGATAACTCTCCCTTTTGGGGAATGGGATGAGAAAATGAGATAAAATCGAAGTTTGCCAATCCACTGAAGATTGAACTATGCATTCCGCAGAGTTCTCTCCTTTCTATACCAACAATTCCAGCAGGATTCCACAAAGGAGCGAAACCATCGAAACAGTGAGAAACACACGCTCCACCCATACCGAGCGATCTCGCCCCAACCCCGAGTTCTAAAAAGTCAGCCGCATACCTTCCGGAATAGAGGGAGGAAGGAAGGATTAACAACAAACCAATCAGAAAGATGGGTAGCCTACGCAAAAGATAAGATTTTTTATCCATTTTTATCTCAATATTGCGAGTTTCCCGCGTTCTTTAACCTCCTTACCACCGCATTTCGCCATCAATTGATAGAAGTAGAGACCATTGGCAACTATCTCTCCATCTTTATCCTTCAAATTCCAATCTCGGCTTGCCTCTTTTACACCACTGAAATAGAAGTCCTTTATCATCCTTCCAGAAGTAGTATATACCTTCAATCTAACATCATCCGCCTCTTTTGAGAGTATAAATCTGAACTTGGTACTATTCGAACGAACAGGATTTGGATAGTTAGCTAAAAGTAGAACATTGAGTTTAGTAACGGCATTGAATGTAAGTATCTTTGTTGACTCATTTCCGTTGAAATCATTGCATATAAACTCTACTGTATGTTCACCCTCTTCAAGGTCTGGATAGAAGATAACAGGTATAGAAATGTATTTCTCAATAGATTTTGGAAAGGAACACAGACTTTCTGGAACAACTTCATTATCGAGTTTGATCTCACAGGGTCGCAAGAAAACATCTATCCCATTTAAATCTTCGAGTACAGCAGATATTTTTGCACCTTCGGTCGAATAATAACCCGGCGTATATTCGTCAGCCTCAACCCTTGCCTCAATCTTGGGTGATAATTTATCCCAATTTATCAAAACAGAGTATGGACCGATGTGTGGAGTCTTTGCTTTTAAAAGGTTGGAATCTGCTTTCTCCCCTTTTAAATTTACCCATTTCTTACAGGGTTCAAGCCACATATATACCTCGAGATTTTCCTGCTCTGCATTCATAATGGAATCTGCAAGGTCAAAGAACAGATTCACTTCCATATCTTTATACAGAACAGATGTAGAATCTGCAAGGCTAATTTCGTAAGTTTCCACTGCAGTGTTAATGATATCGGGCTGGTCAGAGGTGGGTGAAGGGTATGATTTAATGATTGCAACGGTATTGCTGTCTACAGAGAGTGAATCTATCTTGAATGCAAATGTCCCATCAGAAAAGAAAAATGGTCCTCCAGTCCCCTCTTCTACTGTAACATTCACTCTATCCACTATTATCAATTCTATCTTGGTATTGTTGGTCTCATCCGATTCAGTGATGGAACTATCCGGGTCCACCATACAAAAAACAGTGGCTGAATCTCTGGTCCCATCCCATCTCACCTCCACTACTTTTAAACTCTCTGGCTGAATTGAAAATAGTGTATCAATTCCCAATGTGTCCCCATCTAATTTTATGAATATTGTCTTGACGAATTTTGCCTCTCTCTCACCTCTATTTTTTATCTCTGCAAAGAGCTTCACATAGTTCGTTCCGCCTAAATATAGTCTATCGACTGTAAGATCTGCAAGTTCGGGTATGTGATAGGTCTGTGTGGGTGATACCGTTTCATTAGAATCGAGGTCAAGTGCAACAATTTGGAACTGTATAGTGCTTCCCGGAGGATGAGGCGGTATAGGAAACTGGGTCCTGTAATCATGTCCTGGTGTTCTAATCATCGATAAAACCCTTTCTAATGAAAATTCACCCCACTTGCAATAAACAGATGAAACCCCTTCAGGGTCGTAGATGGCTGCACATACCCAAACAGAATCCAATTCCGTAGGGTTTTTGGGTATTGTAGAGATATTTGAGATGTACGGACTTTCTATATAAAAGTTAGTATAACCAATCCCATCGATTTTGTGAGAGTAACTGAAGACATACGCCTTAATCCAGCCAACTCCGCTTGGGATTGTATCTGAAATTATAAAGGATGTATTGAACTCGCATCCTTCCACAGGAAAGGAAAATTTTTTAAATGGGATAGTATCCGGACCGTAGATGGTCAGGATGCACGAACCCGAAATATCCTGTGACATAACACCCTTCAGATACACGCTGTCACCTGCTGAAACAGATGGGTTAGAAAGGGTCAACTTCATATCCATCTCAGGTAATGGCAGTTCCAAGCCCGGGTCTCCGAGGAGATTATGCAGATATATCATATCAGTGGATGCCGTACTCTTCCCGAACATACATGCCATACCGAATGCCCTTATCCCCTTTTCAAAAATATACTCAAATACAGGTTTATCAATGCGCCAAAATATATCAGGATAATATCCAGGTCCACTACTACCAAAATATGCTATACCCCCGACATCTTTAGTAAAGATGAACTCCTCTCCCATCGAATTTGTCCCCGGTTCATCGAAGAAACCTGATACACAGGTTATCCCGATAACTACAGGAAGTCTTCCGGCGTTGTTAAGGAGATACACATCCTCTTTTGTCCATAGATCTATGTTGTATGGTGAAAAATTATGCCATATGCCCCCTGCACCGTGTCCATCATAATTTGCTATGACACAACCCTCGTTAAACTCATCTATGAGATGCTTCTTATGGCACCAATAATAATGTGTAGAAACATCGTATCTGGGTGGTATAACTTCTTTATGTATAATCTCTTTATGATCAAGAAACCAATTATGAGGCTCATTATATGGCGGGTAGTCTCTCTCTTTTCCTGCAATCAACAACACATCTCTTCTCCACTCACCGAATTCGGAGTAATAATTTTTTCTCTTTTCTATAAAATTATTCATATCTTCTTTTGTGGATGCCGGGATCCTTCCAACGACTATATCTCCAAAATCGTCATCTCCACTCACACAGGAGTAGTAATGGTCAGAGCATGACCATCCCCACCCACCCGTATTATAGATGTAAGATACAACGAAGTTGTCTCCATAACCTTTAATATCCCTCGGGTCCCATGTTCCGTCACCAATGAGCAAACAGTAATATGGCGGTGGGTCCCAGTTCTCATACGCATAGCGTAAAAAATTCTTTATTGCCTCTGGATGCTGGATTCCAAAATTGAACTCATTGAATACATCATCTGTCGTATATAGATTTGCAGATTGCGAAATTAGGTCTTTATAAGCAACCGCCTCTTCATAAAAGTAAGGATGGGTTATTACGATATAATCTGCCCTGCTTGTAAAATCTACTGGATCACACTTTACTATCTTGGCAGGGGTTTTCTCTTCATACCAGGTGAGTGCAATGTATTTCGTGTTTACATCAATCACACTATCCTGAAAAATTAGATTAAATTTTTCCCCGCTGCTTTCAACTGTAAAGTCTGTGAATTTCGATACCCCAACTTTGTATAAATCTATATATGGATAAGAAAAACCCTCGATTTTGAATTCAAGCAGACCTGTCTTGGATGGAAAAAACTCAATGTAATCACTATCTGTCTTATACCATTTTTTATATCCGATCTCGAACCAGTTCAAAACCGTGCCCTTACCAAACTCAGATATATCACCAACCGAATGGGTTTTCACTCTATTTATTCCATTTTTTAAGAACTTGCCCGGAATATCAACTCTGTAAAGATAGGGTGACAGTCCTTCCCAGTATGCATCTTCACCTATCAAAGTATCATTTAAATATATCTTTATATGATGATCTGGCGATACTGAGGCATCGTCTGTAATGCCGTGGAAATATACTTCCAAAGTAGCATCTGAAGTAGTATTCGGATAAGGTATGTTAATTTCGAACTCCTGTATATCCGGGTCATCCATCCTCGACCAGAACCATCGGTCGTTCGGATCTGCCAGGTTTGAAAATATCTTTCTTTTAAAGATAGAATCCAATTCAAAATGGGAGGAAAAATAATACGAAACAGGAGAAGATGCTTCTCCGCTTATACTTCCATCTTCTTCTGCCATCCTCGCCCCAAAAGAACCGCCCCATGTCAACAGGTATACATTCTCATTCGTATATAAATCATAATAGGTGGCATCACCTCTTATTTTCTCACAATAAAACTCGAAGTAATCGTCTCTGTCGAATACACCATCCCCATCACCCTCGAAGTAGATTGGAATCTCAAATCCTCTATTCTTTAATTTCATCGTTCTTGGATCTATTGTAGATAGGTTCAATCCTGTACTTTCTAAATCGGAATATGTAACTCTGTATAAACCATCCTCTTCAATAACCAATCTGCATTTTTCTCCTGTCTCTTTTGAGGATAAAGATCTATCCTTTACCCTGGCCTTCTGCCACGACTTCGCTTCTTCATAATTGATTAGCAATCCAGAAAGAGCTTTCTCAAAGGGGTCTCTCCCATCTGGTGCTCTCTTCATTTCCGATCTGTGTGAAAAGTTTATCTCAAATGATATCTCCTCATATACCTGGAGCTCCTTTCTCTTTGGATTGTATCTGAATGGATGAACCTCAATTATTGCCACCCTGTGGTCCCTTATAAAACCATCTCCCCTAATTTTCACTATCTCAGGTGGGTATAAAATGTCCTTTTTATAAAAATCTCTATCTATATAAAATCCCTGACAATCATTTTTACCTGTTGAAATATTCTGAGATGGGAGTGGCTTTATTTCTGTTAAACTTGAAGTTTTGAAATTTATAAGTCTTATGTGAATTTTTGCCTCTGGAGGCACACCGATAAAAAAAGTCTTTACAGGTAGAGATGGTCTTCCATAATCGGATGTATATTGGACCCCCTCCGAGTGGATTATATGAAATTCTTCACTGCCTATTCTTTCGCTTTCAATTTTATAGTTCTGGAGCTTGATTTCGACTGCAAGTTTATTCTCATTGCTCTCCACTACCTTGAAATACTCAGGTTGTAAATTTACCAGTAGAAATATGAAGAGTATAATATTCATCTTATAAGACAGATTTTTTTTGCAAAACTTTTAGAGTCGAATCTTATCATTGCAAAATAGACCCCGCTGGGAACGGATTTTCCTTTTTCATCCCTACCGTCCCACGAAACAGAATACACAGATGAACGCGGATGTTGACGAGGATAAACACGGAAAGTGCGGATGAGACGACCGCTTGCATCATATATCTTCAAACTTGCGTTATTCGTTATTTGTTCATCGTTCATCGAAGGTAACGAATAACGAATAACGGTGAACGAATTAAATGGATTTGGATAACACTGTATTAGATTCTGAACTCTGAGCTCCGAATTCTTGCCACTCGTATATTTTTTATAATATATCTCAGGTGCAAAAGTCGAATCACCCCGATAATCCTCCCACACCACATGGAGATTGTCCAGCCCATCGGAGGCAATGTGCGGCTGACGGGCTAAAGCAGGATATCGGGTCAGTGCAGTATCTTCTGACCATATCCCACTACCACTACTCCATTTTTTGTAATATATCTCACACTCTCCGCTGCGACTGTCCTCCCATACAAGATGAAAATTCCCATCTGTATCAACTACCCCCTGAGGGTAACGCGCATCACAGCCTATGGGTGTGATGCAACTATCAGAACTCCATGTTGTACCATTATAAAATTTGTAGAAGACCCTATCTGTTCCTTCCCGCAAGTCATGCCATACGAGATGCACATTCTCATTCCCGTCTGCGGCTATAAATGGGTGGAGTGAAGAATACGGGTTATCTGTTAAAGCGGTGTCGGATGTCCATACACCACCTTTTTTACTTTTAAAGTATATCTCCGTATCTCCACTTCGAGAATCCTGCCAGACAAGATAAATGGCATCCCCTCCTGCACAGATGCAGGGATATTGTCCAACTCCTTCAGGGGTGAGATTGGTATCACTGGACCATTCGTTATCCTTGAAATATCTATAAAAGATATTAAAGTTTCCATCCCGGCTATCCTGCCAGACAAGATGGAGAACATCTTCTCTATCCATTGTGAGTGATGGGTAGAGAGAATAGGAGGCAGAAGCCATCAGTGGTGTTATCAGCGAAGGTTTCAAAGAAGGTGCACACCACCAGAGGTCGAAGGCTATGCTGTCGTTCACTAATGGGCTCGGAGGGAATTCGAACCAGACCAAAAATTTATGTCCCTCATCTATAATTAGTGATGGAAAAGCGGAATGAAACGAAGAACTTGTTAATTTCGTTACCTGTTTCCAACCCGAATCGTACTTTCTATAGTAGATATTAGATCGGTAATAACTCGTGGAATTGGCATCAAACCAGACGAGATAAATTTCATAAGTTTCTGTAGTGATGCAGTGTGCGTTATTATAAGAGAGGAATGACCCCCCTTCAAGATTTGTCAGCCTCTCTTCATTTAACCATCCGGAGTGAAGCAAGGATGGTATGAAAAGAAGGAGAAGAAATTTACTATATCTTCTCACTCAAAATTATTCTCCTATTTTCGGGAATCACTTCAATAACCTTCATCTTAACCTTATCGCCAACCCTATATCTATCCCTCAACTGTTCGGCAGAAGTTACTTTCAATCTTGAAAGCGGAACGAAGGCATCTATTCCATCCTTCAGTTCAACTTCGATCCCCCTATCCTTCAATTTTTTCACTACAGCCCTTACAAACTTCCCTTCATCGAATTTGTTCTTCATATCCTTCCATGGGTCGTAAGATTGCTGAAGAGATAGGGAGATTCTTCTATTCTTCTTATCTATGTCCAAAATTCTGACCTCTACATTCTGTCCTTTTTTAAGTAACTGCGATGGATGAGAGACGTTCCTTTTTAGTGATAACTCTGATATATGGCATAGTCCATAGATACCGGGTTCGAGTTCAATAAAAGCACCATAATTCGCAAGACTCTTGACTTTACCGGAACAAACACTCCTCACAGGAAATCTCTCTTCTAAATTTAACCATGGATCAGGACCTGCCTGTTTCAAACCGAGTGAAAGTTTTTCATTCTCCTTGTCAATATTCAAGACCACCACATCCACTACATCACCTATAGCTAATATTTGGGATGGATGTTTTATATGTTGTGTCCACGACATCTCAGAAATATGAGCTAATCCTTCTACCCCCTTTTCAATCTCTATAAATGCACCATAATCGGTTAAGGAAACAATCTTTCCACGCGTCTTACTACCCACGGGATATTTCTCCTCAACATTATCCCATGGATATGGTTGGATCTGTTTTAAACCCAGTGTGAGTCTTTCCGCTTCTTTATCAACACTCAACACTTTGACTGTTAACGTATCGCCTATGGTGACTACTTCCGAGGGATGTGAAATCCTACCCCACGACATATCGGTCACATGAAGGAGTCCATCTATTCCATCGATATCAACGAAAGCACCAAACTCTGTAATATTTTTGACAATCCCCTCTCTGATCTGTCCAGCTTCCACTTCGTCGAATGCCTTCTTTTTCCTTTCCTCTCTCGTTTCTTCTATGATCGCTCTCCTTGAAACGACCACATTCTTCCTGTTCCAGTTGAGTTTAATCACCTTCACAGGAATATTTTCACCTAAAAATACATCCATATCTTTTATAGGCACCGGGTCAATTTGAGATCCGGGTAAAAAAGCATTTATGCCAGCGAGGTCAACCATCATTCCACCTTTGACCTTCTTCATCACCTTCCCCTCAATGACTTCATTGTCTTCGTAGGCTTTCTTGACCATATTCCATGCCTTCGTAAAGTCAGCTTTCTCTTTGGAAAAAACTGCCAATCCATCTTCATCTTCAACAGTCTCTACTAACACATCTATTTCGTCTCCCACATTTATACTACCTTTGAACTCGCCTAGAGGAACCACGCCTTCGGACTTGAGTCCGACATCAACGATAACATCTTTATCTGTAATTTTTATTACCTTTCCACTCACTATCTCTCCTTCAGAAACAGAACGGATTGAGGACTCGTAGAGTTTTAACATATCTCCTTTTTTATTTTTACCAGCGACTTTCATTTAAGTTTTCCTTTACCAGAGGGTTTTTTGTTTCTCGAAATTCCAGAGGTTTTCTTTGGTCCTTTTCTTGTTCGTGCATTCGTACGAGTCCTCTGTCCCCTCACAGGAAGTCCTTTCTTATGCCTCGCTCCTCTATGACATCCAATTTCTACGAGTCTTTTAATATTGCTCTGGACCTCGGCATGAAGAGCACCTTCAACCTTGTATTGCGATTCTATCTTATCCCTCAATTTCCTCACTTCCTCTTCTGTCAGATTTGTCACTTTTTTAAATGGGTCTATCCCTGTATCTTTGAGTACGAGATTTGCCCTTGATATGCCAATACCGTAAATGTATGTGAGTGCTATCCCTATCCGTTTCTTCTGTGGTAAATCTACACCTGATATTCTTGCCATTTTTTACCCCTGCCTTTGTTTATGTTTTGGGTTTCTGCATATAATTCTCAATTTGCCTCTTCTTTTAACGAGTTTACAGTGCTTGCAAATCTTTTTTATCGATGCCCTTACCTTCATATCACTTCAATCTATAAACTATCCTTCCCCTTGTCAAGTCATAAGGGGAAAGTTCAGCCGATACCCTATCACCGCGCAATATTCTGATGAAATGCATCCTCATCTTACCCGACACATGGCATAGCGCTATATATCCATTATCTAATTTCACTCTGAACATAGCGTTTGGAAGTACATCTACCACAACACCTTCAACCTGGATCATATCTTTTTTTGGCATATTTTATATATACAAAAATGAAATCCTTTGTCAAGAGAAATATTGAGGGCTTCTCTGTATTTTTTCCAACTTTGCCCTGTCTTTGACATTTTATTTATTGAATGTCTTTTGAGTTCATGATACATTTTCTGCTAAGGGAAGTGTATCATGCCGGAACAATTTAAAATTAAAATACTCAGACATCGTATTCCCAAAACTTGTGTCTGTCCAATTTGTGGAGTTAAACAGCCATTTAAAAGTGCGGGTCCATACGGATCCGTAGGGACAAGTATTGGAAAACGGTTAAGTTTAAAAGTTTATGCCTGTCCCCATCACCTTTTCTCATAGTAAACGAATTCGGATAGTTCCTTTCTTGGCGGTGGTTGGGGTATTTCTACAGGATAACCAAGAGGAAGGAGTTCAACGACAACAGTTCCTTCTGGAACATTGAGAATCTCCTCCGCTTTTTTTGCATCGAATGCGCCTACATGTACCGTACCCAGTCCAAGTGAACACGCAGCAAGTGTTAGATTTTGAACTGCTAAAGCAACATCAAACATGAACCAGTCACCTTTATCTGTAACCTGCTCACCTCTTTTATACCCGGATTTTTTCAACTGTGCACAGGCAGCTATTACAACTGGCGCTTCGGTCATAGCACCTCTTGCTGGATTTCTTTCTGTCAGTGTTTCCATAAGTTTAACTTTTGTCTGTGGATTTTTTACAACTATGAACTCCCAGCACTGGGTATTTGCCCATGAGGGCGCCCATCGAGCTGCCTCCAAAACTGTATATAAATCTTCATCGCTCACCGGATCTGATTTGTACTTTCTAATACTTCTTCTCTCTCTTATTGCCCTTTCAAGTTCCATAATTCACCACCTAAAAGTTTAAAAGTTTGTGCCTGTCCCTACGACTCTCACATCCCTGGCATTCCCGGCATGGTCATTTTCGTGTATCCTTCAGGGATTTTAAATTTCGAGTCTGGAACGGATTTTACCTTGACACTCTTTATCTCGGTTGAACTAGAAAGAGTAAAAGGTTCCTCTTTTCCTCCGATCTCAATTTTGAAGGTTGTCAGAATTGGATAGCCTTTTACATCTTCCATCTTTTTGCCCATCTCCTCGCCTGCCTTCCCATATTGTCCGGGAAGTATATTCTTGAGATTGCTGAATAGCTGTGAAAAGTCCATACCTTCAACCTTCTTACCTGTCATCGCTTCGGTTAACTTCGCACTGAAAGATTCGACTTCCTTTCTACCTGCCATCTTTTCTGTCAACCATAGATCGAGGGTAAATGTGGCAGTAGCCTTTTCACCTGTCTCCGGATCTGTCATCTTTGATTTCATTTCGATCACGACCTGGTTGCATTTAAAACCGTTTATGACTTTGCTCTTTTTGGTCTTTTTAACATCAATCTCGGGTACAGGAATTTCTGGAGACTCTTCTCCTGCCTCTTTCCCGAATTCCTTCATCATCTCCCTCATCTTTTTTAGACTCATTTCGGAATAGGTCTTCGAGTCTGGCATCAATGTCCGCATAACATCCTTTTTCAAATCTATAATCATAATAGTCATCATCCCTTCGCCACCGCCTGGCATACCTGGAATACCGGTTGCCATTTTAGTCGTAATGTCTGTGCGTTGTTTATCCCCTTTTATATATGTGGTGGAATACATCTCCATACCGCCCATTCCAGGGATCCCCGAGATTTTAGTAACCTGGTCAAAGACAACATCAGCTGAAAGACTAACAGCGATGAAGATTAAAAATAGGGAAAATAATATTTTTTTAAACATTTTTACCTCCTTTTTAGACGCGGATTACCGCAGATGCTGACACGGATAGCCACGGAAATAAACCATGGATTCCACATCAAATTTTTTCTAACAACTAAATGCTAATTACTAACAACTGTTTCTCACCCCCTTTTTTCATCGCGGATTACTCCAGATACAGATGACTGCTGATTTGGTTAAATAGATATTTTTTCACATTACAAGAATTTTAGGAAATAAATCTCCCTTGTCAAGAAAAAATTGCAACCGTTTTCTTTTATTCTTCTTTCTAAGAATTCTTTATATTATTCGTGTGCATTCGATTGATTCGTGGCTTCTTTTTACTTGACCCAATCAAAGAACTATAAGATGCGGGATCAGGAAAATCTAACCATTAGGTTGATTTTCCTTGACAAGATTTTTTCTGGTAAATAGAATATTATTATAATATAAATTCAAGGAGGTAAGATGGCTAAAATAAAAGAGTTGAAAAAGAACTCAGGAGGTGGACGATGGAAAAAGTGAGTATAATAGGGGCTGGAAATGTTGGAACAGATACAGCCTTTTATATAGCGGAGAAGAAACTCGCCAATGTGATGTTGATCGATAATGTGAAGGGGAAATCGAGGGGGAAGGCATTGGACCTTATGGAAGCAGCACCTATAAGAGGTTATGACATAGTTATCGATGGTTCGGATGATTTCAAAGATATGAAGGGTTCTAAGGTTGTGGTCATAGCAGCAGGAAAGGTGAGAAGACCAGGGATGCTGCGCCTTGACCTGCTCGAACTAAATGTTAAAGTGATAGATTCAATCGTTAAAGAGATAGTCACTTATGCACCCGATTCGACTGTCATAATTCTCACCGAACCTGTTGATGCAATCACTTATTATACGCTGAAGATAAGTGGTCTTAAACCCGAAAAGGTTATGGGGGTAGCCGGTGTCCTCGACTCTACCCGTCTGTGCGAGTTCGTCGCCGAGGAGTTGAATGTTTCTACAGCCGATACTACGGCGATCATTCTTGGAGGGCATCACGACTACATGGTCATTCTGCCGAGATATGCGAGGGTAGAGGGTATCCCTATAACAGAACTTCTCCCGAAGGAGAAGATAGACAGATTGATAGAGCGGACGAGAAATGCAGGTGCAGAAATCGTTTCGAACTTGAAGACCGGAAGTGCATCCTGTGCACCTGCAGCCTCGGTTGCAGAGATGGTTGAGGCTATAGTGAGAAATGACCACAGGATTATGTGCTGCCCTGCTTATCTAAACGGTGAGTATGGACACAAAGATATCTGTCTCGGTGTTCCAGTACAATTGGGAGTCAAAGGGATAGAAAAAGTCATTGAACTCGAACTTACCTTAAAGGAGAAAGAAACATTCGATCACTCTGCTTCAGTGGTCAGAAATGCGATCAATACCTTTGAATTTGAAGAGGAGAAAGAAAAGAAGAAATAGGGGGTTGTAGCATGAAAAAGACAAGTATCATCGGTAGTGGAAATGTTGGTGCCTCAACTGCACTCTATATGGCAGAGAAGAAATTTACTGATATCTTGCTGGTAGATATTGTTGAAGGACTCGCGGAGGGTAGAGCGCTGGACGCGATTGAGGCATCTCCAGTAAGAGGTTATAACACCAGGATTGATGGAACAGACGATTTTTCCAGAATTACCAACTCTGATGTGGTGATAGTGACTGCGGGTCAGCCGAGGAAACCGGGGATGTCGAGGGCGGACCTTCTGGCCATGAACAGCAAAATTATTAAATCGGTCTCAGAACAGATAGCCCGCTATGCACCCAATGCCATCATTGTTATGGTGACAAATCCTCTCGATGTCATGTGTTATGTGGCATTGAAGATTACTGGTTTTGCGCTTAAAAGAGTCGTTGGTATGGCAGGAGTGCTCGATTCCACACGGTTCAGATATTTCCTTGCAAATGAACTAAAAGTCAGTGTGGCAAATACTACAGCAATGGTCTTAGGAGGGCATGGGGATTCGATGGTTCCACTTCCCAGATACTCGACGGTCTGCGGTGTTCCCATACCTGAACTGATATCGAAGGATAAACTCGATAAATTGATAGAACGGACGAGAAAAGGAGGAGCGGAGATAGTATCCTATCTAAAGACAGGCAGCGCATTCTGGGCACCTGCAGCATCGGTTGCCGAGATGGTAGAATCTATTATTCTCGATAAGAAACGTATTCTTCCCTGTTCAGCCTATCTTAGAGGAGAATACGGTATAGAGGGTCTTTTTGTAGGGGTGCCGGTGAAACTCGGAAAAAACGGTGTTGAGGAGATAATCGAACTCAACCTAACACCAGACGAGAAAGAAGCCCTCCATAACTCGGCTTCCTCGGTAAAAAGTATCATCGAACAATTAGAAGAGCAGAGAATTTTTTAATCTATAGTGAAAGTATAAACTACAAGGTTAGCACAAGGAACTAATAAACAGGGGGTTTCTTTTTTCTTATGAGAATAGAGATACCATACGGAAGAGAAGAAGTGACGGTCTTCATTTCAGATGAAAGTCTTGGCGAGATGGTCTATCCAAACGAGGTGGAGATTAAGGATGAGAGAAAAACACTCGAGTATGCCCTGAATAACCCTGTTGCTTCGAAATCCTTTACAGAATTTCTCAAGGATGCGAAGGATGTGCTCTTCATCGTCAATGATGCCACTCGTCCCACCCCTACAGCGAAAGTTCTGGATATAATCTATCATCAGATAAAAGATAAGAATATTAAATTCATCGTAGCCACCGGCGTTCACCGTGCACCAACAGAAGAAGAATATCTCGAAATTTTTGGAGAACTCCACGATGAGTTAAAAGATAGAATCTACTGTCACGATGCCAGAAAAGAAGAGGATATGGTTCATATAGGAACATCCAAGAACGGAACGGAGATGTGGGTCAATCGGATGGGTGTTGAGGCACATAAGATTGTGATCATCGGCTCTGTAGAACCCCACTACTTTGCTGGCTATACTGGTGGCAGAAAGTCGTTCCTTCCTGGAATAGCATCTTATAAGACAATCGAACAGAATCACAAGCACGCTTTGAAATCGAGTGCAAGTGCACTTGCTCTTGAAGGTAACCCTGTTCATGAAGATATGGAGGATGCTATTCAGACGATAAAGGATAAAGAGATATTTTCAATTATGACTGTGCTCGACAGAGATGAGAGGATATATGCCGCCACTGCTGGAGATATTTCCGAATCATTCAAATCTGCTATTCCAAAAGCACATGAAGTCTTTTCTGTCGAGATAAAGGAGAAGGCGGATATTGTGGTAGCGGTAGCCCCTTATCCTATGGACATCGACCTCTACCAGTCCCAGAAGGCACTGGATAATGCGAAACTTGCATTGAATGATAATGGTATTCTGATACTCGTCTCCAGATGCAGAATGGGGGTCGGAGATGAAACATTTGTTAACCTACTCTCATCTTCAAGTGACCCTCAGGATGCGCTTGACAAAATTGACAGAGGCTATAAACTCGGTTATCATAAAGCAGCCAAGATCGCCGAGATAGCAAGATGGGCACAGATGTGGGCGGTTACCGGTATTGAGCCCAATCTTCTCAAATCCATCTTCATAAAACCTGTTTCTACCATTCAGAAGGCGATAAACTCCGCTTTGGAAGAGAAAGGAAGAGAGAAAATCTTGTTTATGATGAATGCCAGTCTAACTGTGCCAAAGCTCCGTAAAAGATTGATACACAGAACCAAAAAGTTTATATATACCATCAGATGGGAGAAAGAATTTACTACTACTCTGTTTGAAGATATCGATAAAATACCTGCGGAAAAGAAGGAAGAGGAGGAGATACTTGCTCCTCTTCTGGAAAGTAGATAGCAGACCATTGTGAAATACAAAGATTCAGGTGTTGATATAGATGCTGCAAATGAGGCACTCGAGAGGATAAAAGGGTATGTTAAATCAACATTGAATAAAAATGTCTTAGCAGGGATTGGCTCATTTGGCGCACTCTATAAACTCGATAAAAGTGAGGTCTTGGTTTCAAGTGTGGACAGTGTTGGGACGAAACTGAAAGTCGCATTTATGCTGGACAGTCACGATACGGTTGGACAGGATTTAGTGAACCACTGCGTGAACGATATTCTATGTCAGGGTGCAGAACCGCTTTTCTTTATGGACTATATAGCAACTGGCGTAGTAAAACCCGATGTAGTCGAAGAAATAGTTAAGGGTTTGACCATTGGATGTAAAAATGTCAGTATACCCCTGATAGGTGGCGAGACGGCAGAACTTCCGGGTTTCTATAAAGAAGGTGAATACGATTTGACCGGGTTCATAGTAGGTAGAGTTGCTCAAAAGGCCATTATAGCTGGCAGCAAAATCAAAACAGGCGATGTGATAGTTGGTTTCCCTTCTTCTGGATTGCACACAAACGGATACTCCTTAGCAAGAAAGATAATCTTCGAAGTCTGTGGATTAAAAGTCTCGGATAGGGTTTCAGAATTTAAGAGAACAGTTGGAGAGGAACTTCTACAAATACACCGTTGTTACTTGCACACTGTTTTGCCACTCGTTAAAAGATTCAACCTAACGGGTATCGCCCATATAACGGGTGGTGGATTTTTCGATAACATAAGACGCATCCTACCTGAAGGGAAGACGGCAGAGATAGATGTGAGTAAATGGAAAGTGCCGCCAATCTTTAAATTTTTACAGAGGGAAGGAGAGATAGAATTCAAAGAGATGTACAGAACTTTCAATATGGGGATAGGCATGGTGATAATGGTTCCGAAAAATGAGATTAACTCTATCGAAAGGTATCTAAAAAGGAAAAAAGAAAAATTCTACACCATAGGAGAGATAAAAAAAGGAAAAAGAGAAGTAAAATTAAAGTCCCAATAATACTGAAATTTAATCTTCTATATGTAAGAATTTAGATTGCTATGGATTTGGAGATTGGGATTTATTTTGGATTTTGAATTTGGTAGTATCGGGATTTTCCAAGTTGAGACATCATTTGAGATTATGGTATTGAAAAATACGATTATCTTTCTTCTCATTATAATATTAACAGGTTGTCGTAAGGGCAATCAAGAGATAGAAGATGGTAAAGTAGGTGGAACCTCTGTGGTTGCCCAAAACAAAAATCGTATTCAAACCCAAAGGGCAGGCACAAGGTCTGCCCCTACTATCTGGGTGAAGGGGATACCTGTCAAAATAGAAATCAGCGACACACCAGAAAAAAGGATGAAGGGATTGATGGGAAGAGAGAGACTGGAATGGGATAGCGGTATGCTATTTGTCTTTGAATATGAACAACATCTATCCTTCTGGATGCGTAATACTCGTATACCTTTATCTATTGCTTTCATAGACCAAAGTGGTATTATCGTTGATATGGTTGATATGGCACCTGATGATACATCCAGTTATGTTTCGAAACATTCTGCTATCTATACATTGGAGATGAATCGTGGATGGTTTGAGAAGAACAAAGTGAGAATAGGCGATAAGGTCTCATTTAGATGACTGTGATTCAGACAGTAGACACTGATTTACACTGATGAACCCAGCACCTATGCATAGGTGCTGGGTGAACACAGATTCTCAAGATTTTATTAGCCACAAAGACTTTCACCCCGTTAGAGGTGTCGCCTCTAACGGGGCAGGGACACAAAGAGAATTTCGTTAAGCGTTTGTCCGCAGGATCCGTATGGAACGGCAACGAAGCTCGTATCGTGGAGCGGCCAACGGTTATGGTTATGAAAAAAGAATATCAGAAAATCAGAATACCAGGTGGAGAATTCAGATATCAGAGTATCAGACTAATTAAAAAAGACGATTTACGTAGCCGTCAGACGAAACGGGCATCGTAACCGATTAACGTAAACGAGTGACTTTGTGCCTTGGTGGCAAAAATTATCTGTGGTAATCAGTGTCTGGATTACTTTAAATGAAAGAAGTTATTGATATTGAAACTGCATTAGAGAAAGTTCTTGCGAAAAACGGAAGGTATAAAATCGATGCTTATATCTTTCTCTACTCCGCTCTAACATATACCCAGAAGAAATTTAAAAAGCCAAAACATGTAACAGGGAAAGAATTGCTGGAAGGGATAAAGGAAATGGCTATAGAAAATTATGGACCAACCACAAAGCTCGTCTTCGATGAGTGGGGGGTAAAGAAGACAGACGATTGGGGTGAGATAGTATTCAACCTGGTCAATGCAAAACTGCTTGGAAAGACAGAGGAAGATAAAATAGAAGATTTCAAGGCGGTCTATGATTTTGAAGAAGTTTTCGTCCACAAATACAAATACGGAAAAAAAAATAAAAGGTGCTAATTCTTGACAATTAACTTTAACTCACCACGGAGACACAGAGAGCAACGAACGGTCTGAGGACCGTTCACTACCTTTTTAAATTGGTGTCGGGTATTGAAAGTTTCGACCAAATGGCTGAAAGTCATTTGCCTTACAAATAAAAGGCAGAAGGATGAGATGATATGTTAAAGTGTCATGCTTTACTTTTCTAATATGATATGTTACATTAGTAACAAAAGGAAGGAAAGCATGACTAGACCAAACTATTTACCATCGACCTATGATATTTTCATTGGCATTGATGTTGGCAA
>JAUXAN010000071.1 GCA_030619885.1 bacterium | reverse complement strand
TGTTTGGCAATTTAACATTTTATCTCTTCCCCCCACCAGCCACATTGGTGAAAATGTAGGTGAATAAAAAAACGAGGGCAGCACATCTTTTTTTCCTTTCACTACCCTCCAAATGTTATTGTAAGGAATGTCAAAAATTTGTCAAGAGAAAAATGACATTTTTCAGAAAAATTTTCTATTCAAATGAATAGTCAATTTAAATAAAAATCCTGTTAATCCTGTCGAATAGTTTTTATTAACTTTGTCAAGAATAGATTTTTAAAAAAGTCAATACCTGGAACCAATTCTTCCTTCGGATCTGCGACTGTGGGTTTTCAACGACTTCGGAATGGAAGCTAACGGTCAGATTTTTTTGCGTTTATTTCTTCCCAAAGAGTTCTTATCTTCTTTTTGAATTTTTCAATGGTGCCATCGTTTTTTACTACATAGTCTGCATATTGTACCTTTTCCTCATGGGGTAATTGGGCATCTATCCTATCAATCGCTTCTTTTCTGCTTAATCCAAGTCTTCTTATCTGTGTTTCTCTTTCGGATGTGACCACTACAATCGCATCAAAGAGGTCGCTGATGTTCCATTCCACTATGAGTGCTGCATCAACGACTATTATAGACTCAGGGTGCTTCTCTTTTAACTCTTCCAACGTTTGTTTCATAATTTTTAAAAGAGGTGGATGAACTATCTTGTTAAACTCTTCTCTTTTTTTTCTATCAGAAAAGACGTCCTTGCCGAGTTCCTTTCTGTCTGTCTTCCCATTTCTTGATACCTTTTCTCCAAACTTATCTATAATATTCTGATAAATATCTGCTCTATCTAAGAGTTCCCATCCTATTCTATCTGCTTCTACTAATGTGGCACCCCATTTTTCAAAGCACTTTGCCAGAGTGGTCTTACCTGTTGCGATGCCGCCCGTTATTCCGATAACAAATCCCATATAGCTTTACTATAATATTTAATTATAGTATGTCAACTTTTTTACTTTACATATAGAAAATTATTCGATCTCAAGATCCGTTGCACAGCATCCGTATGGAATGGACAGGATTAACAGGATTTTTATTCAAAAAACATTTTAATTGGACGCAGATTTCAGCCCATATCCCTAAGGATCCGTATGGACGGGTCGTACGACTGGTAACCGCGGAAGAACTATAGTCATTATCTATTCGTCATTAGTGAGAATAAAAATACCAATGACCAATGACTTGCAACGAATATCTGTCCATACGGATCCTGAGATGATAATCAGTGTCTAAATTATAATGGGTTCTTTTTCATATTATTCGTGTAATTCGTGGTGTTTTTTACTTGATTTTTATTTTATTTTTTGTAGACTATTCTTAGATGGTATATTTCATTGCAGATGCACATTTTGGTGTGGAAAGCGCACAGAAGGAAAGAAGAAAGAGAGAGACTTTGGCCTCTTTTTTGCATACTATAAGAAATGATGCGGAAAGCCTTTATGTTCTTGGAGATTTATTCGACTTCTGGTTTGAATATAAGACCGTGATACCGAGAGATTTCTATAATATCATAAGCGGATTTCACGATTTGATAAGAGACGGTGTCAATGTTTCTTACATTTGCGGTAATCATGATTTCTGGCAGAGAGGTTTTTTAGAGGAAGAAGTAGGGATGAAGATATATAGATACTCACTTGAACAAAAGATTTATGGCAAGAAAATATTCCTTGCTCACGGAGATGGTCTAACACCCGATACAGGATACATTCTTTTAAAATCCATACTTCGCAACAGGTTCAATATCTCTCTCTATTCGATGTTACATCCTGATGTTGGAATCGGACTCGCACGTCTCGCATCTAAACTATCGAGAAGGAACAGTAATAAAAAACATAAAAGAGACACCCTCTTGAATTTTGCAGACTCGAAATTTGAAGAAGGGTTTGATTATGTTATTCTTGCACATACTCATAAACCAACTTTTCACAAAAAAAGTGGGAAGGTATATATGAATATAGGCGACTGGATGGAAAATTTTTCATACGGCAAACTCTGGAAAGATGGGGTTAGTCTGAAGTTTTTCCATTCAGGGAGGGTAAAATAATGAAGAATTTTGAAGATGGCCTAACGCCAAGACAGATAGTAAAGGAGTTGAATAGATACATAATTGGACAAGATAAAGCAAAAAAGGCGGTTGCGATTGCATTGAGGAATAGATGGCGGAGATTGAAGGTGGAAGATTCTCTCCGTGAAGAGATTACACCTAATAATATCATAATGATTGGTCCTACTGGAGTCGGCAAGACAGAACTGGCAAGAAGACTTGCAGGACTTGCAGATGCTCCCTTCGTAAAAGTAGAAGCATCGAAATTCACCGAGGTAGGATATGTAGGTAGAGATGTGGAATCTATGGTAAGAGAACTAACCGAAATCGGTGTAAACATGGTGAAATCAAAAAAGCGGGAGATGGTAAGAGAAAAGGCAGAGCGACTTGCTGAAGAGAAACTGCTCGATATTCTCCTTCCAATGCCTAAGAAAAAAGAAGCAGCAGAGGGCGAAAGACTGAAAAGAACGAGAGGAAAACTGAAGTCTATGTTAAAAAATGGACAACTCAAAGATCGCATGGTCGAGATAGATACTCAACAGCAATCATTTCCATTTTTTGAAGTAATATCTCCGGGAGGGATTGAGGAGGTGAATATTCAGATTCAAGAGATGATGGGTGGAATGTTACCAAAACGCACCAAAAGGAGAAGGGTCAGCGTTGGAGAAGCTTTGAGAATACTTGCCGTTGAGGAAGCACAGAAATTGATAGATATGGATGAGGTGGTAAAAGAGGCTACTATGAAGGTAGAAAACTCTGGAATCATCTTCCTCGATGAGATAGACAAGATAGTTGCGGCAGAGGGGGGCGTCGGTCCTGATGTATCACGAGGAGGTGTGCAGAGAGACCTCCTGCCCCTGGTGGAAGGATCTAATATTATGACAAAATATGGTATGATAAAGACTCATCACATCCTCTTTATTGGAGCAGGTGCTTTTCACTCTGTCAAACCATCCAATCTGATACCCGAATTCCAGGGAAGATTTCCGATAAGGGTTGAGTTAAACAGCCTTACAAAAGACGACTTTGAAAGGATTCTTGTCGAACCCGAGAATGCTTTGATCAGACAGTATACCGCTTTGCTCTCAACTGAAGGGGTGGAGATAAATTTCGATAAACTTGCTATCAAGGAGATAGCAAACTATGCTGCTCTGGTAAACGAACGCACCGAAGATATTGGTGCCAGAAGACTCCACACCATAATGACCGCCCTATTAGAAGATATTCTCTATTCAACCCCGGATTCGAATAGAAAAGAGATAAAGATTACAAAGAAGGAAGTGGTAGATACCTTGAGCAAGATAGTGAAAGATGAAGATTTGAGTAGATATATACTCTAAGATGCGGATAAAACTTTTTGCGCTAACTTTCCTTCTGTTATTCACTGCTTCCCTATTACACACACAGCAGAGAGAATTCAATCGTGCCTATCGACTCGAAAGAAGGGGTAAAAAGGAAGAAGCACTAAAAATATACAGAAGGTTATTCGAAAAAAACCCAAAGGATGCAAAAGCCTTCAATTCATTGAAGAGGGTATATTTTGACCTGAGACGATATGACGAGTTCATAATTCTTGCAGAAGATGCTTATCGCTCTTTTCCACAAGAGATATTTGCTATGGGGATAGGCGAGGCGTATATAAAAAAAGGCAAACTCACCGAAGGTAAAAAGATACTCTACGACATAGTTGACAAGAATGGCACAGAGAATAATTTTAAATCTGTGGCTACCATCTTTTTAACGAATAAACTCTACGCTGAAGCAGGGAAGATATACCTTAAAGGAAGGAAAGTTCTAAATAATAAAAGTCTGTTCAGTAGAGAACTTTCTCTGGTCTATTACAGTATTGGCGATCTTAGAAAATCAACTACAGAACTCCTCACCCTTTTTTGTTCAAGCCCAAAAGAAAAAGTCTGGATTGAGAGAAGATTGAAAGACTTTTTTCAAAGGGATTCCCTTGCGGTTCTCTCAGCAATACGAGAACGGTCGAAAAAAAAAGGTGCAGAGATTCATCAATTCTTAGGTGATGTATATGTATCTATAGAAAGATACGAGTCTGCGATTGATGAGTATAAAAAGGGAAGTCAGAGTAAAGCACTCTTTGATTTTGCACAAAAGGTGCTCAATGAGAAAAGATATGAACTCGCCATAGAAAGTTTCAAAGAATACATAGCTACAAACCCCGAACCCAATCTATTACTCATTTCACAGATTGAACTCGGAAATTGTTACTACAGGACAGGTCGCTATCAGAAAGCAATGGAAATTTATACGAAACTACTCAAAAAAAAGGATTTAATACGCAAAGTTGAAATACTTTTCAATTCAGCAATGGTGTATTCTTCCTTAAACGACGATTCGAAGGCAGTGGACCTTTTTCAAAATTTAGTGAAAAAATATCCCTCAAATCCATTGTGCAACGATGCTCTATTTCAAATTGTAGACTGCAATGTGAGGCTTGGTAGATTGAAACAGGCAGAGGAAGCAGGAAGAAAAGTTAGTGCAACATATGTGGGGAAGTTTAAACTTGGTGAACTCTTTTATCTGAGTGGAAAGTTTGAGCAGGCTTTGAAATTTTATGAAGAGGTTGCTAATGGTAACCCGCAGAGCGAATATGTGAATGATGCCATCGAAAGGATGATTTTTGTGAAGGACAATAGAGACGATGTCTGTCTAAAAGGGTATGCAACCGCCGAACTGCTTATCTTTCAGAAAAAATCCAAAGAAGCGATAGAGAAAATAAAGGTGATAATAAACGAATCATTAAAACTCAAAGAACATTCCTGGCTTCTTTTAGCGAGGACTTATGGGGCGAGTGGAGATACACTTTCAGCCATCGGGTCTTATAGAAATTTAATGGAAAACCATCCTGAAAGTGACCTTTCTGTAATTGCACAAGTGGAGATAGGACTACTATACAAGAAGATGGGTGAGTATGAAAAAGCGAGAACTGAGTTTGAAAAAATTTTAATCAACCATTCTAAAAGCATGTACGCAGAAGAAGTGAGACTTGAATTAAAAAACCTAAATAAAAAATAAAGTGGAGGATCAGGGACGCTGCTTGACTCTGTGACTCTAACAAACGAGACAGTTTCAACGGGTCACTCTATGATATACTGGAGTTCCCTGCCTTAAATCTGCGGTTATCTGCGGAAATCTGCGTCATATTAAAATGTTTCTTGGATAAAAATCTTGTTAATCCTGTCGAATAATTTTTAGAAACAGAATTTTCCTCCTACCTCCCATTGCTTAAATGAACCTAATGAATAGGGTATGTATATATCGAAGAAAAATCTGTCGCTTAATTTGAAACCTATTCCTGCAGAGTAATCTACACCTAACTTTTTATTGTATTCTTTCTCACCATCAATCTTTTTCTCTTCATGGAAGAAATTAGGGTTAACACCAAATCTTATTGTAATTTTTGGATGAGCCTCGTACTCTATACCAATTGGTAAGGAAAGAAAAATGGCCCTGCTTTCAGTTTCTTCTTCGTAGGTAGATGTTGTGCTATATGATGTAGTATCAGATGTACAAGCGAAAGAATCCACTATAGTTTCTTCCTGGTTGTCTTTACTAAAACTGGATTTTAGACCTATCATTAAAGAGAAATTATCGTTTGTTCTTTTTTGCCAACCGACGCCTAATTGACCCCATATATATCTCCTATCCCCACTGCCTGTGCTCACATCTCTCGTATCAGCTGAATCAGTATCACCAAGGGTAGTAGTATCACCATCGCTTATATGTATGGAATAATGCGACCAATCGTATATTTCATCTGTTTTATCCTTTTCTGAAATAGTCCCATTACCCGACTCAAAAAAAGAAAGTAATCTAATTTGGTCAAATTCTCCAACTTTTTTAACGAACCTTATTCCAAATCGCCAAACTTTCAACTCAGAGCCTTGAGTTTCATCGTCTGCTCTCTCTGAATTCATTGAATGTTCGTCAAGGTCATAATAATTTGTATCACTATGTTCGCGTCTGCTGAATTGATTATCTAAACGAGTATACAGGTCTTCAGAACCATCCTTCAGTAAAGTGTAACTACTGATTAAATCTATCTTACTTCTCTCATTCAGATTAAATAGTAGTGAAATTTTAAATAGATGAGCCTTTGAAGTATCCTTGAAACAGTCTTGCCAATCGTATGTGGACTTGTAAGTTGTATCTAAAGAACTAATATTGTACCTCCATCTTTCACTCCCCCGATCCCTTTTGTACTCATTGGAGCATGTATTGTATGTATAGGAGATACCCACCGTGGCATTGGGAATTAATTCAAAAGAGTTAAAGATCTTAAAATAATAGTGATCAGCGGAGTTTTTGTAAGTAGACCACTGCTCACTTTTGTAGATTTCGTCAGACCAATATCTATAGTCTATATATTCCCCTTGTGGCTGGCTTGAAAAATATTCATAGACAGAGCCGCCAACAAAAAAACCTATTCCAGTCCTTGGAAGTGCCTTTGGGAAAAATCCACCCAAGTATAGGCTGTTCCCTTTGGCAGGAATTTTATACGATATCTTGGTAGTCTTAAGAAAAGGATTTTCGTATATTTCATCCTCGCGCTTGGGATAGAAATATCCTGGGTCGTAGTGAAAGATAGAAAATATCGTCTTTTTATCTAACTCATTGAGCCTTGCTGGATCAAACAGAATGTCTGTTTCCGTATCTTCAATAATACCTACAAAGTCTTCTCCTAATGCTTTAATTCTCAGTGATACATCTTCTCCGTAAATGTTTAAACCAAGAAATATGAAAAAGAAAAAAAGGCATCTTTTCATTTCCTCCCTCCTTGATGTTATTAA
>JAUXAN010000006.1 GCA_030619885.1 bacterium | reverse complement strand
TACCTGAGAGTGTGACCGTCTCCGTTGGCAGTGTGGATACCGTTAGCTTTTCACTCCTGTTCAATATTTCATGGGTGCGCGGGAGTGTACGGGATAGTATCCATGGAGACTTTCTGTCCGATGTCTTAATTGAGGCTATACCGACAGATAGTGGAATATATGACTCCACATATACAGATGGATTTGGAAGTTACTTTCTCTCCGTTATTCCAGGAAACTACCGGTTTAAAGCATCAAAAGACGGATTTTTAACCGACTCTGCCGAGACTGTAACTACAGTTAGTGATACTTTGGTTCTGGATTTCGCTCTACTACCATATATTGGCTACATAGTCGGAAATGTGCAAGACACTTCAAGTAACCCACTCGATTCTGTCTTAATTCAGATATTGAATGGCAGTCCAGTGGATACTGTCAGAACAGATTCATCAGGATATTATTTTTTAGAGGTCACAGCAGATTCCCTCTGGTTTTTAGATGCTACTCTACCCGGATATTCGAGTGATGGACCGAAATCTGTCTCCGTTGCTTTGAGTGATACCGATACTGTCAACTTTGTTATGACCCCTGGTGCAGGAAGTGTTCTGGGGTGGGTTGACGATTCTATAAAAGGAATCCCTATTGAAGGAGCACAGGTATCTGCATATTCCACGGATACAACATTTAGATTCACCGATAGTCTTGGATTCTATTCGTTCAATCTCAAATCCGGAGACTGGATTTTCCATGCAGAGAGAGATGGCTATCTTCCATCTCTACCCGAGACCGTAACCGTCCTTGTTGGTAGTGTAGACACCGTCAATTTCACCCTTGTGCCTGTTAAGGGGGTCATAAGAGGGTATTGTATGGACCAGGACGGTGATTCTTTAGAAAATGTGCTTCTAATTGCAAATGGTCTATTTACAGACTCTACAAATAGTTCAGGATTCTACCTTCTTTCTCTTTATCCCGATGATTATACGATTACAGCAACTAAATCAGGATATTCAACCCAACAGATTGACACTTCATTAAATGCGGGTGACACCCTCGAGATAGATTTTATTCTTCAAAAGAATGCAGTTCTCTATGGCTGGGTGCATACTCCAGACAATGATGGAATCCCCGGGGTAGAGGTCAATGCGGTCGCACTCGATCCGAGATTTGGGAAAGATACTACAACAACCACAGATACTACCGGTTGGTTCACCCTTCCACTCCAATTACTCGGAACGGATACAGTATACTATCATATTTCTACCAAAAAACTGCGGTATAAAACCCTGCCTCCTTCTTCATACATAATGAACTTCGCACCAGGTGAAGTTGATACAGTCTATTTCACTCTTGAATATCAGTTGGTAGATAGTTTAGCAATCGAACCAAGGGATGCTGTGCTTGTAGATAATTTGAGTGATCATCAATACTATGTGGTCGCTTATGATAGTCTGGGGTGTACTGTAGATATAGAACCGGTTCTATGGGATATAACTTTTAAGGATACTTCAGGCAGTTTCTCGCCGGATTCAAATGGTTTTTTGATTCCAGATTCCTGCTATTTTGGGGAGATTATTATCTTCGCAACTGATACGGCAACCGGGGTTGGTTCTTCAAAACCAATCGAAATATTCGCTCCTGTCTATCCTGCCACCGATAAGACCCTGCATGATGAGACGGGGTTCAAACTGAAGATTGAACCGAATGCTGTTTCAGAGTATCAGGAACTGAGATTGCACAAGAGAGTGCTGCCTGATGCGAAAAAGGTTACAAAAACTTATGAGATATATGCTGTAGAATCCTATCACATATTACCAAAGGACCTCGGATTTGAAACCGAACCCGTTCTGACTCTACCTTTACCTATCGGTGCACCTGTCTCAACGCCTTATGTTGGGAGGTGGAATCTCGAGGAAGTAGACTGGGACATCTTAACTCAATCGAATCGAGACATACCAGGTGTAGTATACGCTAATATAAACAGACTCGGGGAATATACGGTTATAAGTTATGCCCCTCCTCTGAGTATATTGAATCTGGAACTCGTACCGAATCCTTTCTCGCCAAAAGTTGGGGATGGGCTTGGTATAAAATTCAGTCTCACATCCAATACGAGCAGATCACCAACTATAACTATCAAATTTTACAATATGGTTGGAGAATTGGTGAGAACTTTAGTTAACAGCCAACCACGAAATAAGGGATTAGTTGAAGAAACATGGGATGGATTGACAAATCATAATAAGTTAGCAAGGAATGGCAGATATGTGATTCAAATCATAGCAGAAGATGGAGCAGATAGAGCAGAAATTATAAAGAGTGTAGTCTTAATAAAATAAGGGAGCATATTTATGAATAGACTTTTATCTTTTGTTCTCATTTTAGGTTTTGTAGGAGTTGTCTCTGCTGAGGAACTTTCTGGCATACCAGGAGCTTTCGTTGATATAGGTTATGGGGTGAGACCGATGGGGATGGGTGGCAGTTTCGTTGCCATAGCAGACGATGCGAATGCTCCTTTGTGGAACCCTGCAGGACTAATAAATGTAGAGCATCACCAGTTCACTTTTATGTATGCACATCAATTGATGCTCGCTCCCTATAACTATCTCAGTTATGGACATTCGCGTTTAAAAGATGGATTGGGATGTGCATTCATCATAGCTGGGGATGATGTGTTGAGAGAGAATAGTTTTTATTTCTCTTATGCAAGAAGACTGAAAGAGAAAATTACCCTCGGCTCAAATTTGAAGCTAAGGTATGTGAGTTTTGGTAATAACGAAGACGGTGGGGAAGATAGAATAAAAGGAAACGGCTACGGAAGTGGATGGGATTTAGGCGGTTTATGGAATCCGAAAGGAAATATCTGGTTGGGATTTCTGTTCAGAGAGGGGTTTGGAACTGTAAGATGGAATTCTTCTTCACCTGAAGGCAGCTACAACGAGTGTATACCGCCGCAACTTATATTTGGTCTTGCACACAAAGCGACATTTAAAAAGATAAAGGTAAATTTTGCACTCGATTTTGAAAAGTCGGTCTACTCAGATACACATAATAGACTGAGTATTGGAACTGAAGTAAAGATTGCTGACCTCCTCGCTTTAAGGGCAGGGATTGGAGAGAACCTGAATACCCCACAAGAAGAGTTGAACAGAAAATACTCCTTCGGATTTGGC
This sequence comes from bacterium, assembly GCA_030619885.1. Lineage (GTDB taxonomy): Bacteria > Hydrothermota > DG-26 > JAUXAN01 > JAUXAN01 > JAUXAN01. The sequence continues at coordinate 76,614 of JAUXAN010000006.1, read as the reverse complement.
ATATCACATCGAATTCCGAACAAGACCTTTGGGCTCGCATTAGATTTTGCCTACCAGATAAGCGACCTTCCCTCATCGGTGAGGGTTGGTCTCGATGTAATTTACGGCTATCCTGTTGACATGGATAAAGACGGCATTCCTGATAATGGGGATAGGTGTCCTGATACACCGGAAGATTTTGATGGGTTTGAGGATGAAGATGGGTGTCCAGAATTCGATAATGATGGTGATGGGATACCAGATTCATTGGATAAATGTCCGAACACACCTGAAGACCTTGATGGGTTTAAGGATGAAGATGGGTGCCCAGAGTTCGATAATGATGGTGATGGAGTTCCAGATTCATTAGATAAATGTCCGAACACACCTGAAGACCTTGATGGATTTAAGGATGAAGATGGGTGTCCAGAGTTTGATAATGATGGTGATGGGATACCAGACTCACTCGACAAGTGTCCGAATGAGGCGGAGACGAAGAATGATTGGGAGGACGAAGATGGATGTCCGGACATGCCACCCAGGCTCATACTCCAGAATGTCCAATTCGCCAGTGGTAAGGCGGATATTATGCCAGAGTCCTATCCAATTCTCAACAATGTAGCCGAGTCATTGAGACTCCTTCCAAATGTAAGGGTAAAGATTCTTGGACATACCGACTCTGTGGGAAGCAGGTCATACAATCAGAAACTCTCTTACAGAAGGGCTTTGTCTGTGAAACAGTATCTGGTTTCGTTTGGGATCGACCCATCGAGACTTGAAGCGGAGGGCAAGGGAGAGGACGAGCCAATTGCATCAAACAAGACCCGTGAAGGAAGGAGACAGAACAGAAGGATTGAATTCATAAAGATAGAATAACTCTAACTTTTAGGGTCATATCTGTCCATTTACAATTTTGAAGCGTTGACCCCAATCGCCTTCTTTACTAAAAATTTATATTTCGTTTATACTCAATTTATAATATATATATATACAAAAAAAGAGATGGGAAGAGATAGATTACTCAATTTTTACTACTATCTCCTAAAGCAATTGTCCTTCGCTCACCATCTCCGTATTAAAATTTGTTTCAAGTATGATTTTTAAGCACAAAAATTCATTGGAAGAAACTTCTGTACCCGTTCTTTCTAACGGGGTGAACGTAGATTTTTCCGCCCCTACGGGCCGTATGGCAGGATCCGTATGAAGGAAATTATCAAGGCTTTTTACCTATTAAAAACTTTTTTGAATAGACAACATGTTACATATAGATTGGCATCTGTTCCTGAGGGTTGGAAGTTCCGACATAAAAGGGATGGAATGTGGAATGTATCAGCTATCTGCTTAAGGAGCAAGAGAATGGACAAAGGTAAAGGTAAAAAAATTAGATTTATAACAAAGGGGAAAATGATATGGCTTGGTTTTGGACTTGGATTCATCTTTTGGATCCTTGAATCCTGTATCCATATAATAATATTCCACCATAAGAGTAGCCTTATCTATGAAATTCTTCGACCAGATACGCATGAAATCTGGATGCATTCGCTAATTGTGGTTTTTTTCACTTTCTTCGGGGCCTTTAGCCAACTAGTTATCAATAGGCGCAAGCAGACAGAACTCGCTCTTCAAAAGGGATATGAAGACTTGAAAAATTCTTATAAAAAACTCCGACAGACTCAACTCCAACTTATCCAGTCAGAAAGACTTGCCTCGATTGGGAAAATGGCTGGTGCTGTTGCCCATGAAGTGAATAACCCATTAGAAGCAATTAAAAGCAGAGTTCAATTACTTCAGGAAGAGTTATCTGAAAGAGGGAACAATAATGAATTTATCAATGATCTAAATGTTATAGATGAACAGGTAAACAGAGTGGCTGATATAACCAAAAACTTACTCGAATTTTCACGGATAAAAATTAAGAGACGTTCTCGTGACGATATTAACCATATATTAAAAAATGTTATTAACCTTGAAAAATACGGTCTTAAATCTGCTGGTATTAAAATGAATTATAATTTTGATAATAAAATCCCGGAAACACTCATTGATACTGAAGGAATACAACAGGTCTTTCTTAACATCATCCGAAATTCTAAAGATGCAATGGATGATGGAGGAGAACTGAAAATTACTACTCTTTTCAAAGAACGAGAAAAGGTAATTATTAATTTCAAGGATACAGGTATGGGAATTGACTCTAAAGACAAAAGAAAAATATTTGACCCCTTTTTCACAACTAAACCTGATGGAACAGGATTAGGACTCTCGATATGTCAAAGCATTATTCAACAACATAATGGTTCTATTAAAATAGATAGTTTCCCAGGGGAAGGGACGGAAGTAAAGATTGAGTTACCGATTATAGAAAAATAACAATAAGGATAGTAATTAAGTGATAAAATGATTGAAGATAAGATGAAAATTCTTATAGCCGATGATGAAAAAGAGATCGTTCAATCTATTTTTCGTTTACTTACCCGTGAAGGATATCTTGTCGATACTGTCACGGATGGAAAGGCTGCATTAGAAAAGATAAGAAAAGATAACTTTGATATTGTTATAGCCGATATTGTTATGCCAGGAGTTGAGGGTATAAAGTTGTTAAAAGAGGTCAAAACTTTTTCACCGGAGATCGAGGTGATAATCCTGACCGGTTACGGCTCTGTCCCATCTGCAGTTAAGGCAATGAAACTTGGTGCATTTGACTATATCACTAAACCATTTGACAATTTAGAACTAAAAATACGCATCAAAAATATTGCTGAAAAGAAGAGGCTTGAAAAAGAGGTTGAACGTCTTAAGATCCAATCCAATAAACCAGGCCCATATTACCCTGACTTAATCGGTTTTAGTAAAGTTATGCAAAAGGTCTATACTTTGATTGAAAAGATTGCCATATCCAACTGTAATCTCCTTATTACTGGCGAAACAGGCACAGGTAAAGAAGTTATCGCTAAGGTTATTCACAAAAATAGCCCCAGAAAAAAAGGTCCATTTATTCCTATCAATTGTAAAGCAATTCCCGAATCAGTGATTGAAAATGAACTTTTCGGACACGAAAGAGGTGCATATACCGATGCTAAAGAATCAAAAAAAGGATTTTTTGAATCTGCAGATGGTGGTATACTATTTCTTGATGAAATCACTGAAATTTCGCCAGGCATCCAGGTTAAATTACTTCGCTCCATTGAAGATAAAAAAATCTACCGTCTGGGGAAAACCCAACCCGTTGATGTTAATATCCGTATAATTGCCTCGACTAATAGAAATGTTAAGGAAGAAATTGAAAAAGGATCTTTCCGGGAGGATCTCTATTTCCGATTAAATGTCGTAACCATCCATGCCCCCCCACTCCGGGAAAGGGCATCTGATATTCCTCTTTTAGCCGAATATTTCTTGAAAGTTTTTCAAAACAAAATGAATAAAAAAATTGATGGGTTTCATGCCCAGTGTTTTGAGCTCTTTCTTAAATATCACTGGCCCGGTAATATCCGAGAACTTGCAAATGCCGTTGAACATGCTGTAACCATCTCTTCTGACAACCTTATTAAAATTTCTGACTTACCTCCAACTTTAACCGGTAATATACCTTATCAAATATCTCCTGCACTTTTCAACAATAAAACCCTTCTCCCTTTCACTAATGCAAAGGAAGAAGTTATTAGACATTTTTGTATCGACTTCATTTCTGATGTCCTTATGAGAACAAATGGAAACATTACCAAGGCCACTCAGCAAATGAATGTTGCCCGTTCTTATCTAAATACGCTTATTAAGAAGCATGATATAAAAGTGACGAGAGAGAATGGGTGAGTTGTCCTCTATTAGAGTACAGATGTCCTCTATTTATGACACAAGCAAAATATCATTATTTTAGAAGAGTTTGTTCCATCCCCACCTTTTCAGGTGTCTACAAATAGAGGACAGTATACTTTCGAGATATCCCCTCAAGTTTATATTAACCCTTGTAAATAAACTAACCGAGAATTAAGATCTTAGAGAGCAAGGCAAATTTTAGACTCTGTAACCCATTGAAAATCAATACCATTCCAACGCTTGTACGGGCTACTCTATTTGGAGGTTCTCGCTCATCCTTTAAAGTCAATGTGTTTCATCATTATTCTACCTCGTGCTCATCTAATGGCATAGTTATTGCTTCTACTAAAGGGTAGAGAGTAAAAGGACTGAGCTCCATGGAGTATTTTAAGGATAACCATAGAATTCTTATTATTGAAGATGATGAAATTGTACTCGATTCTCTCAAATATATTTTTTCTAAAAAGGGTTATAATGTTATGACTGCTGCCGATGGAAAGACTGGTATCCAGATTTTTAAAGAAAATAATATTGATGTTGTAATTACTGATATAAAGATACAAGGGATGGATGGTTTTGATGTTATCAAAGGATTACAGTGCATCGACCCAGATATTCCTATCATAGTTTTCACAGGGTATAATACCGCTAAAAATAGAGCCCGTGCACTGAAGATTGGGGCATTCCATTATTTGACCAAGCCCTGTGATAATAAGGTAATAGTTGCCACTGTTAAGAAGGCGATAGATTATCGAAAGTTTTCCATTCAGAAGATGTGAGAATGGCTAAGGCAGAGTGAAATATTATGATAGTATTATCGAAGATATTACTAGTCGTAAGCGTGCAGAAGAAGAACTTCCGAAAGGCTTCAGGAAATTGCAAAGAATCATGGAGGGAACCATCAAGGCTATGGCAAGGGTAGTCGAAACAATGGATCTTTATACTGATGGTCATCAACGACGGGTGGCTAATATTGCCTGTGCCATAGCTAAGGAGATGTGCCTTTCAAAAGAGCAGATTAGTGGAATCTATATGGCAGCAGTTATTCATGATGTCGGCAAGGTATATGTACCTGCTGAAATTCTCGGTGTAGCTGATGTTGTTGAAGCTCCTGGCTCTCAACGACCTTACAGAACGGCACCAAGTAAAGATAAAATATTAGATGAACTCTTGCAGAATAAAGGAACCCTTTACGATCCCACGGTTGTAGATGCCTGGTTGAAGCTTTTTCCCGAGAAAAAGTTCAACCTGGAGTAACTAAATATGAAAAAGGACAAAAAGAAACTCACTCAAAAGTTTAAGAGAATTAGGGATGTGGAGGTATTGTCCCTTGATGATGTGGCAGTGCTTCTGGTGCAACTTGAACCGACCAACCATCAAGATTTAGTCCGCGTGCGAGATGCACTCAACGAGATTGCCGGTGACGAGTCATATCCTCCGTCAATCAAAGAAATTATAGCCCGGGCTGCAGAAGAAATTGATGCTATAATTCAGGGAACTGTTTCAGACCCAGATGGTGTTATCGCTGAAGTCGGGAAATTGATAGAGAAGGCTATGGATGTGTCCCAGGAGCCAGGTAGTGAAAACCTGCCGGTTGAGACCGATCCCGATTTAGTGAAAAAATTCATCGCCGAGAGCCGCGACTTAATCGATTCTGCTGAGGCTGCCCTGCTCTCCCTTGAGACTGACCCAGAGGATATGGACTCCCTCAATACCGTCTTTCACGCTTTTCACAGTATCAAGGGAACATCTGGCTTCTTTGGGCTCACTTTCCTCTCAGATCTGGCCCATTCCACAGAGTCGTTTCTAAGCCGAATCCGCGACCACGAAATACGGTACACCGGCGGATACGCCGATTTGGCATTCCGTTCCATCGACATGCTCAAAGAACTCATCCAGAGAGTTGAGGACGGCGAACCCATTTCCAAGCCTGATAGTTACGATGATTTAATGCTGCTTCTTGATACCCCTGATGTATTTGGCATCTCCGAGCAATTGAATGGTTCTGCAAAGACAATACCAAGACTTGGTGATATCCTGGTGGCACAGGGTAAGGCTGATCGCAAGGAATTGGAGGCCGCTATTACTGACAAGGGTGAAGACCCGATGTCGGGTGTCCTCCCCACAACTTTGGCTCCAGCAGGCGCTATTACTGACAAGGTTGAAGAACCGATTGGCCTTGCCCTTGTGCGATCCAGAACTGCGTCCCTCACAGATGTTGCAGAGGCGCTGCGAACGCAGCGACGCATGGCTGGCAGAGAGCGGCAAGTAGAATCGTCGGTTCGGGTCCGCACCGACCGTCTGGATAGGCTTATCGAAATGGTGGGCGAGCTCGTGGTCGCCCAATCCATGGTTGTCCAGGACGAGACCGTTGCTCACGGTGGTCATTATGAGCTTTTAAGAAAGGTTACACACACCGGCAAGATTGTTCGTGAATTACAAGAACTGAGCATGTCGATGCGGATGGTGCCACTCAAATCGACATTCCAGAAGATGGCCCGGTTGGCGCGGGACCTCGCCCGAAAGAACGGTAAACTCGTTAACTTCATCGCTGAAGGCGAGGACACTGAGGTCGACCGCAACATGGTCGATGTGATTAACGATCCACTCGTCCATATGGTTCGCAACGCCATAGACCATGGGATTGAGCCGCCCGATATTCGAAAACAAAACGGCAAACCCAGAGCAGGGACTCTACGGCTCTCAGCATATCACTCTGGTGGCAGTGTCGTAGTTGAGATAGAGGATGACGGCAAAGGTTTGGACCGTGAGAGCATAATAGAAAAGGCAGTCTCAAAGGGGTTGATAGAGTCCGATAAGGGTATATCCGTCAATGAGGTCTTCAAGTTGATATTCAGGCCGGACTTTTCAACGGCAGAAAAGGTGACGAAAGTATCGGGCAGGGGTGTGGGATTGGATGTGGTAAAAAAAGGCGTTGACGCCCTCCGGGGTCGCATTGAAATCACCTCAGAGCCCGGCACGGGATGTACTTTTTCCTTGCGGTTACCGCTGACCCTTGCCATTACTGACGGTATGCTGGTGAAAGTCGGGGACCAGCGCTACATCGTGCCGACTGTCAACATCCATATAAGCCTTCGTCCAACTAAAGAGATGCTGACTACTGTAGTTGGTCGTGGCGAAATGGTGATGTTTCGCGGAGAACTGATTCCAATATTCAGACTCCACCGGCTATTCAACATCAAAGGAACCATAGAGGATCCAACAAAAGGTCTGCTAATGGTTGTCGGTGACAATAACCAACGTTGTGCGCTACTTGTAGACGAGCTGCTGAGTCAACAACAAGTGGTGACAAAATCCCTGGGTGATGGAATCGGTACTGTCCAGGGCATCTCAGGTGGAGCCGTGCTCGGTGACGGTCGCGTTGGGCTTATCCTCGACACATCAGGAATAGCTGCACTGGCCAGGCAGATAGGACCCGGTGATGGTAGAAAAAAGAAAAAGGAGGTAAATAATGAGTAACGAATCAACTGTAACAGAGACTCAAAAAAAGCAGAAGGACGAGAAAGTAGGTCGTAATGCTACTCTCCAGGGGGGGAAATTTTTGACCTTTTCCCTTATAGGGGAGGAGTACGGCCTGGAGATCCTCAAGGTGCAGGAGATTATCGGGATAATGGCTATCACCCCTGTCCCGCGCACCCCCGAATTCGTGAAGGGTGTTATTAACCTGCGAGGCAAGATTATCCCCATCACCGACCTTCGGCAGAAGTTCCAGATGAATCTCCCGGAGCAGACATCAGAAACCTGCGTAATCGTGGTGCAAATTGCTCAGAATGGCAATAAGTTGACAATGGGCATTGTTGTGGATAAAGTGTCCGAAGTATTGGACATTGCTACGGAGCAGGTCGAAACTCCGCCCTCGTTTGGGGTAAATGTGGATATCAGTTTTATCCTCGGGATGGGGAAAGTCGGTAATAAAGTGATAATAATTCTCGATGTCGACAAAGTCCTCTCAGGTAAGGAAATTGCCATCGTGGATCGTATTTCGAAAAAATCAGTCAGTCCCCACGATGACAAGATTGTGAGAAAAAATAGCCGGGTTTCTTCGGCTGAGAAAAAAGGAGGTAAAAATGTTTAAGAACATGAAACTTTCAACAAAGATGGGCCTCGGATTTGGCATAATAATTCTTATTGCCGGCGTGCTGGGGTTTATCGGCTGGAACGGCGTGACGCAAGTACGTAAACATATGGTTGTATACAGCGAATGGGGCGATATCGACATGGTCATGAACGAAGATGTGATCCAGAAATATATGCATCTGGACCTTGCCCTTATCGACTACACGGTTTCGCCGGACAAAAACACCTTAAAGGCCCTCCATGAGTTTGAGACCATTTCAGACGAAAATGCCGAGGTTCATGTAAAGTGGGACGAGCTAATTGTCTCTTGCGAGAATATGTTGGAAAAGGTGATGGAAGAGGTCGTCGATCCGGCCAAGTATGAGGCAGAGAGGGCCAGAGATATACAGCAGATGATCAAATGGAGTTCCATCGACATGGTCATGAGCGAGGCAGTTATCTCCAATGTCCTGAAGCTGCAGATGGCTGCGGAAACTTATGGTACCGAGAACAGCGCAGATGCCTGGAATGCGTTTGTAGTGGCATACAAGGCAGCGATGGACGGTATGGCCGAATGGCGCCAGACATTTGTAGGCGAGAAGGAATTAGAAACAACTGCCAAAAGAGTCGAAGCCCTTTTGACCGAGTATAGAGCACTGGGCGACAGCTTTCACAAGAACAACGCTAAATACCATGAGTTAGCGAAATATCTCGACGCATCTTTCCATACAGTGTTGACCAACTTGGAAAACGCCATGGAAAATGTTATTGACCCGGCAAAAGAAGATGCCGTAGCCATGGCAGAATCAAATCAGCAGCAGGCGGCACTTATGGCCATGTGGTTGGCTGTAGTTGGCGTAGTTCTGGGAGTCTCGCTGGCCTATTTCACTACTCGGAGCATTATGAAACCCATCAATCAGGTTATCGAAGGGATGACTCAGAGCTCAGAGCAGGTCAGTTCAGCTTCATCTCAGATCAGCAAAAGTAATCAGACTGTTTCCCAGGGTGCTTCTGAGCAAGCCACCTCTTTGGAAGAGGTGTCGAGCAGCCTCCAGGAGATGGCTTCGATGACCAAACAGAATGCTGGCAATGCAAGCCAGGCGAGGGAAATCGCACAATCTACCCGAAACTCGGTAGCGAAAGGCAGTGAATCAATGAAGAAGATGACCGAGGCTATCTCGAAAATCCAGACATCCTCGAATGAGACAGCCAAGATCATAAAGACGATCGACGAGATCGCCTTCCAGACCAACCTTCTGGCTTTGAATGCTGCGGTCGAGGCAGCTCGTGCCGGTGACGCTGGCAAGGGTTTTGCAGTCGTGGCAGAAGAGGTCCGTAACCTTGCCCTGCGCAGCTCCGAGGCAGCCAAGAATACTTCTTCACTTATCGAGGAATCCCAGAAGAATTCCGAGAATGGTGTTAAGGTATCGGACGAAGTGGAAAATCTCCTCAAACAGATCGTCGAAGGTGTCCAGAAAACGACGCAGCTTGTAGGAGAGGTGTCCACTGCCAGTGATGAACAGTCGCGAAGTATCGACCAGGTGAATGTGGCAGTTGACCAGATGAACCAGGTCACACAGTCCAACACTGCAAACGCTGAGGAATCAGCCTCGGCAAGCGAAGAACTCGCAGGTCAGGCCCAGGAACTCGGTGGTATGGTGAACGTGCTGACTTCGATAATAAGAGGTACAGGCGGAGACGGACGCGTTGTAATGAGACGTCCTGCAGAACAAAGGGAATTTCGCAGGCCACAGCCACAGGTGTTCGAAGCACCTCAGGGACCTAAGCCCCAACTTCAGAGCCGAATACACAATTTGCTACAGCAGGAAGGTAAACAAAAGGAAAAAGAAGTTTCTGTCACTGCTGAACCTGAACACAAGGTTAAAAAGACTCGTACAACGGCCGAGCCAGAGAAGGTTATTCCATTGGACAAAGATGAGAAAACCCTTCAGAATTTCTGAAAAGGAGTGAAACAATGGAAGCGACTACAAGAAACGGATTTAAACTTTTAATACTGTTCCTTTTCGCGTCAGCATCTACTGTTTCGTTTGCTGAAACATCAACAGCAGTGGAAATCAGCGGGTTCGGAGATTTCTACTACGAAATACAGCAGGAGAACACGCTGGGGCAAAACTTCGAAATCGGTCAGGTTGAACTTGATTTAGAGACGGCTATCGAGGATAAGATCGTCATTAGTGCTGCTATTGCATACGATTCCAGAGAAGAGACATTCGGATTGGGGGCGTTTACAGTAGACTTCTATCTGTTTGGTAGCGAAGGAGGTCACTTTCGCCCTCTCTCCGGCATCGACCACTCAGGAATAATGTTAGGACAGTTCGATGTTCCTTTTGGAATTGATTGGCACGTGTATCCCTCTATAGACCGTAAACTTGTATCAGGACCGCTGGTTGTAGAGAATACCCATGACTTCTGGAACGACTACGGTGTTCAGGCATACATCGAAACAAAACTGGTAAACGGAGTGGTTTATTGGACAAATGGCTTTGGCTACGAGGTAACGGACACCAGCGGTAACCCGGTTGATGTAGAAATGAAGATGGCATCAGGGGGCCGTATCGGAGTCAATCCTCATAAGATGATTGATTTCGGCGGCTCCTACGCCGGATTCTTTGACCATGATAATAATCTGGATATGTCTCTTTTGGGAGTGGATCTGCAGTTAAGTTATAAGGGTTTTTCTCTCAAAGGGGAGTATATCGTGCATCAACTGGGTATTGCAGGAGACGATGCTTTAACCAATTCTGGATTCTATGGCCAGGTGAAGTATGACTTTAGCGAATTCTTCCTGGTAGGTCGTCATGGCAGGTTTTCTCGTGATGAAGAAAGCGCTGACGATCTCAGCCGCACCAGTGCTGGCGCAGGATGGGTAGTCAAAGAAGGTTGCGAATTGCGTTTCGAATACCAGGTCAATTCAGAGGATAACGACGATGTTACTTTTCTCCAGTTAGTAGTTGGCTTTTGACAATTAGGAGATGTCAGTGGAAATTCAGAAAAAAGCGGCACCAGAGAATAACGAGAAGACTAAAGGTCTTTTACCTCTTGAACTGAGCAAGACCCAGTTTAAGAAGATCACCCAACTGGTTCATGGGTTGTGCGGGATCAATCTGCACTCTGGAAAAGAGGAACTGGTCAAGGGCCGTCTCATGAAGCGACTGCGTGCGCTGGAGATGGACAGCTTTGAACAATACATTAGATACATCGGGCAAGACAAAACAGGTTTGGAACTTTCGATAATGATCAATGCGTTGACAACGAATAAAACGAACTTTTTCCGTGAACCGCAACACTTCGACTTCCTGCGTCAAAAAGTATTACCAGAGATAAAGAACCACAGTAGAATGCGGTTCTGGAGCGCTGGTTGTTCCTCTGGCGAGGAACCATTCTCCATTGCCATGGTGTTAAGAGAGGAATTGCTGGACACTGACCTCCGGGATGTGCAGATTCTCGGTACTGATATTTCCGTAAGAATGCTGGAAAAGGCACGGGATGCAATCTACGAACAGAAGGTGCTGCGGGATGTTTCACCACATCTCTTGCAAAAATATTTTACCCCGTTAGATGGCAGACATCTAACGGGGTTTACCTGTGTCCAAACCGGGTCCCCACGTGCCTACCAGGTAAACAATAGTGTAAGGTCTCTGGTGCGACTGGCACGGCTGAATCTGATGGACAGGTGGTCTATGCGGGGTCCATTCAATGTGATATTCTGTCGCAATGTGATGATATACTTTGACAAACCCACCCAGCAGCAGTTGATTCCCCGTTTCTGGAAGTTGCTGGAACCGGGTGGCTATCTTTTTGTCGGTCATTCGGAAAGTCTATTAGCCTCATCACACAAATTTCATTATGTGCAGCCGGCCGTCTATGTAAAATGAACTCCGTACCAAATCTGATTTGGTGCGGAGTAATTGTCCGAGATATGGGCGATGATACACATAGTAGGAGTAGCTGATATGAAAGTTTCCGCTGACAGAGACGATCTGATCGTCACTTATGCTCTGGGAAGCTGTCTGGGAGTTGCAATATACGACCCAGTGGCCTGTGTAGGTGGCCTGCTCCATGTAATGCTGCCGCTCGCTGAGATCGATCCGGTAAAAGCTAAGAAAAATCCGTGTATGTTTGTAAATACAGGAGTACTAAAGCTGCTCACAGAGTGCTACAAGGCTGGTGCTGGGAAGGAAAGGCTTGTAATCAAGGCTGCAGGAGGTTCATGGTTCCACTATACCAGAAAAGAGGACCATTTTCAAATCGGTAAAAGGAACTTTATCATACTCAGGAAGATTCTCTGGAAGAATGGTTTGTTGATGAAATCTTACGATATAGGCGGCAACGGCTCGAGGACGATGTTTCTTGATATTGGCAGAGGAGAGGTTACAGTAAGAAGCGCTGGAATCTTACAAAGGATATAAACCCCGAACCATAATTTGGTGCGGGGTAAACGCTGGCCCTGTTTGTAAAGGGGGACAGGAAAGGAGGAGTTAATTATGGCACTCAACATTTTAGTAGTGGATGATAGCTCGGTGATGAGGTCTATAATCACCAAGACCTTGCACCTCAGCAATCTACCCCTGGGCGAGATCTATGAAGCAAGCAACGGACAGGAAGGACTAGAGATGATAGATAAAAATTGGATTGACCTTGTCCTGGCTGACATAAACATGCCGGTTATGGATGGTTTAGAGATGATTGATAGATTAAAGCAGAATTCTGAGACCGCAGATTTGTCGGTAATCATCATTACTGCTAAAAGTATTGATAAAGACATAGAGATGCTTATCAAAAAAGGGACTGGTTACATCCATAAGCCATTCACACCTGAGACCCTTCGTGAAACTGTTATAAGTATGATAGGAGGATTAGATGAGCAGCAAGTTGGAGACGAAGTTTCAAAAGGCGACAATCTGGAAAAGAAACTTTACAAGGCGGTAGCCCTGGTTTTTGAGGAACTCTGCCTTATGCTGCCGTCGTCAGAACTCGGAGAATGCCAGCAGAACGCCCGGTTTGAAGCAGCGGGGAGTGTGGGGTTCCAGGGGCCGTTCAGCGGCAGACTGGTGGTAACTATATGCGGGGGTCTATTAGCCACCATGGCAACCAATATAAAGGGTAAAGAATCTACTTCAAAAAAAGAGCAGTTCGATGCACTGGGAGAGGTCGCCAATGTCATATGTGGCAACTTGCTGCCCACCCTTGCTGGCTCTGAAAAGATATTCAACATCGGTGCGCCCGAGATAATTGAGAATGTAGAATCATCCGTTAACAATGCCGAGTCCAAAGCAATGGTTCGACTGGGTCTGGAGAAGGGCCGTGCCGATGTTCTGCTATTCGTCGATAACGATGCGACCTCCTATTTCAAGGAGCGACAAGAGTGATTCGGGTTCTGATTGTAGATGACTCGGCAGTGGTTCGTAAGATACTGACCGATGAACTCTCCAAATACAAGGATATCGATGTAGTCGGCAGCGCTATTGACCCCTATATAGCGCGCAATAAAATCGTGAGACTTCATCCCGATGTGATCACGCTTGACATCGTGATGCCGAGGATGGATGGACTGTCGTTCCTACAGAAGTTGATGAAATATTACCCGATTCCTGTTGTCATAGTGAGCTCTTTAACGCCCAAAAACAGTAAATCTGCCATAAAGGCATTGGAGATGGGGGCTGTAGAGGTTATATGCAAACCGGGCTCGGTATCTGTTTCAACCGATATTTCCGGGCAGCTGGTGCATGCCATCCGTGCAGCCGCATCAGCACGGATCAGGCGGCAGAAACCCGAGGAGCCGTTAGCTGTACAACCAACATCCCAGACCCAACTCCAGACAACAGATAAGGTACTTGCCATCGGAGCTTCGACTGGTGGTACCAAAGCCATTGAAATCGTACTCAGTAGCCTGCCAGCTAAGGCGCCAGGTACAGTGATCGTTCAGCATATGCCGGAATACTTCACTGCAAGTTTTGCCGAGAGGCTCAATCAAATCTGTAAGATGGAGGTGCGAGAAGCAAGTGACAACGATAATGTAGTGCCTGGAGTTGCACTGGTAGCACCAGGTGACAAACATATGCTCCTCCAGCAAAGCGGAGAAAGTTACCAGGTGAAGATAAAGGATGGTCCTCTTGTCCACTACCAAAGGCCCAGTGCAGATGTATTGTTCCAATCCGTGGCACGCAGTGCAGGGCGCGACGCCATCGGTGTGCTGCTCACAGGGATGGGATCAGACGGGGCAAAAGGGCTGCTGGCAATGCGTAAAAGCGGTGCGCACACCCTTGCACAGGATGAGCAGACTTCCATAGTCTTTGGCATGCCTAAAGAGGCAATAAAAATTGGAGCCGCAGATAAGGTCGTTCCCCTACCACATATTGCCCAGACAATCATCACTATACTTTCAAAAAAAGGTATCAAGAAGCAGACTACAAAAGGGGGTGGTTTGTAATGAATGATAAACACAACATATTGGTAGTTGAGGATAGTTCTACCTTACTTGAAATGTTAAAACGCTCTTTAGAAAAAGCAGGCTATTGTGTTCAAACAGCCGAAACCCCAGGTGAGGCATGGAAGATACTAACAACTTCTAACATAGATTTGGTAGTCAGCGATATTCTTCTCGGAAGCAAGGAGGCACAAACAGGTTACCATCTTTTAAGACGCATTAAAGGATCGCCAGAACTCGAACACATCTCTGTAATCTTAATGAGTGACAAGAGGAAGGAAGAAAAGGCCAAGATGACTGCTAAACGTATGGGCGCGGTCGATTTCTTAAAGAAACCATTTAAAATGGATGATTTGATTGAAAAAGTTAGGCAATTGCTTGGGAACTAAAAAAGGTCCTATGTCAAAATCTAATATGATGGAAAAGTTGCATGAGCGAAAAGATAGACAAAATCACTATGAATTGAAAGGATGGAAATAGCCAAAGGTTGTGGTTCGATTCTGAATTATTGCTATACTCTTTGCATTTATAGCATTGTCTGCTTTGCAGATACGATGAAGAAGAGAGGGAATAGAGATGAATGGAAAACTAAATCCAAAACCCATAGAAATTCTTTTAGCGGAAGACAACCCAAAAGATGTCCGTCTGCTTATCGAAAACTTCTGGCTGACCATCGTTAAATTAGCCCCGGGTGATAGATAATGGACACGACACCCATAAAAATTCTGGTGGTCGAGGATTCAGAACCTCAGAGGTTGGCGATAACCCGCTATATCGAGTCTGCCGAGATCCCCACTGAGGTCATTCCTGCGGCAGATGTCAGGGAGGCTCTGGCTGTTACAGCCGACAATGTCCCAGATGTTGCTTTCATAGACCAGTATTTGCCGGACAAGAAAGGTATTGACCTCATAAGAGCGATGAAGAAATGCGGCGACGATACCTATTTCATATTGATGACTGCTTTCGGTACCGAGGAGGTGACCAGGGAGGCCATACTTCAAAACGTAGATGACTTCATCAACAAGGGAGAAGAGAAGGCTCTATTAGCGGCCATAGATTTCGCTCTCGACCGTTACCAAAAACACAGAGAAAAACAGAAGATAGAGGAGGCGCTGCGAAAAGCGCACGATGAGTTAGAACGACGGGTTGAGGAGCGGACTGTCGATCTTTCAGAAGCCAATGCCAGATTGGAGGGAGAAATCACTGAGCGCAAGCGGGCGGAGAGAGAACTTGAACAAAGTTTTGAGAAATTACGAAGAATCCTGGATGAAACGGCCGATGCCCTGGCATCAGCACTCGAAATGAGAGATCCCTATACTTCTGGTCATCAACGGCGAGTGGCTCAACTGGCCTGTGCCATCGCCAGGGAGATGGACCTTTCAGAGGAACAGACTAGTGGAATCCGTCTGGCTGCGCTGCTCCATGATATCGGCAAGATACATGTACCTGCTGAGGTTCTCAGTAAGCCCGGTCGATTAAACGAAACCGAATTCAGTCTGATTAAAACTCACCCACAAGTTGGTTATGAAATATTGAAGTCGATAGAATTTCCATGGCCGATTGCTGACATAGTTCTTCAGCACCATGAGCAGTTAGATGGTTCAGGATATCCTCAAGGTCTATCGGGTGAAGACGTTTCTTTAGAAGGAAGAATCTTGAGTGTCGCTGATATTGTCGAGGCTATGTCCTCTCACCGACCTTACCGACCAGCTCGCGGTATAGATAAAGCTCTTGAGGAAATCTCAAAGAGTAGAGGCGCCCTTTACGATCCCAAGGTGGTAGATGCTTGTTTGAGAGTCTTCACAGAGAAAGGGTTCAAGTTCGAATGATCTGAAGTAGGGCAAACCTTTCCCTATGAATCCGTACGGACAGGTTTGCTTTCGCTATAATATTTGTGTCTGACCCTTATTTTATGTAATTCTACATTATGTATTTTAACATATTCCTATTCTCATCAAATTCCTCAAAGATTTTCTCTGCAAAAAATGAGACCCGAACTTCCCATTTAAAATGTCAAGCAAAAAGATAAAAAATAGAGATAATTTTTTTATCTTTTAAGCTGCAAGGGATTTAAGAGTATTCATAGCCCATGGCAAAGAAGATTGTTCGGTGCCATATAAAGCAGGTGTTAAGGCAAGAGATGTTCTCATGAGCTATGGTTATGATATCACATTTTGTGATTTTGAAGGAAACCATACTGTACCCAAGGAAGTTTTGAAACAGACTTTGGAGTGGCTGAAAAGATAAATAATTAAGCCTGTATCGGTCACTGTGGTTTCTGTTTTCTCTTGACATTTTCATCTTCTTTCCTTATGATAACAAATAAATATAAAAGATAATGCAACGAGTATTCACACATCTTGCAATTAGACGAAATTTATACTGTTTCAAGAGGTACACAAGATGAAAGACCAAAACAAGACAAAAGAGCAACTTATAGATGAATTAGCAGAACTGCATCAACAAATCGACAAATTAGAAACATCAGAAACCGAGCGCAAGCGGGAGGAGAAAGAACTTGAACAAAGTTTTGAGATGCTGAGAAGAACTTTAGAAGGCTCTATCCACGTCCTTGCATCAACAGCCGAAAAGAGAGACCCCTTCACGGCTGGCCATCAGGAGCGGGTAACCAATCTTTCCTCCGCTATAGCCAAAGAGATGGGTCTTCCAGAACAGAAGATTGAAGGACTCCGCATGGCTTCATCTATTCATGATATCGGCAAAATATATATACCAGCCGAGATTCTCAGTAAGCCCGGTCGGATAACCGAAGCCGAATTCGATATAATTAAAAATCACCCACAAGTCGGTCACGATATAATGAAGACGGTAGAATTCCCATGGCCTGTTGCCAAAATCATACTGCAACATCACGAAAGGATGGATGGTTCTGGATATCCTTCAGGTCTAATAGGTGAAGACATTCTCCTGGAAGCAAGAATTCTTGGTGTAGCTGATGTTGTCGAAGCTATGGCATCTCATCGATCTTACAGACCGACTCGAGGTATAGACCAAGCCCTCGAGGAAATCAAACAAAACAGAGATATCCTTTACGATAGTGATGTAGTAGATGCTTGTTTGAGACTCTTCACAGAGAAAGGGTTCAAGTTCGAATGAACCAGTTGGGGTCAACCTTTCAATTTTGTCAAAACTTCGGATAGGTGAACCAGTTGGGAACCAGTTGGGGTCAACCTTTCAATTTTGTCAAAACTTCGGATAGAAGCTTCTGAAAAAGTTATTTTGTCCCTACGGATCCGTATGGACAAGGCTGAAACCTTGCCTTACTTTTTGTCCTGTAACAAATCTTTTTCAAGAATCACACCCCTCTCCTCAAAACCGCAGTTCTTGTAGAATTCTCTCGCATTAGTATTTGTAAATTCAGTGCTTACTTCGACTTCACAACATCCAAGTTGTCTACACTTTTCAATAGCTACATATATCAACTGTTTACCTACCCCTTTGCCGCGATAACTTTTACTAACAACGAGTTCGTCAATTAGACCAGATGGCCCAGAGTGCAAAAGTGTTTTGCGGATTGTAAAATTGATGGATCCTATTACAGCTTCGTTCATCTCTGCAATCAAAAGATAATAATTAGCATCACTTAAGGCAGTTCGACAATTCTCAACTATTCTATGTGCATCAATGCCTTCTTTGCTATATAGAGAGTAAATGAGTTCTATCATCAATTTTTCAATCATTGACAAATCGGATTCGTCTGCTTCTCTGATGCGAATATTATTCATGTGAAAACTCCTTGCATTTTTGCTCTCATTCGACAGAATCATTTAGAAAAAATTAAAAATGTCAAGGAGGAATTTTGTAGGTCGATTTTTCTTGACAAGATTTGGTGTGTTTCTTATTCTGTTTGAAATTTGCCAATGCGTAAGAAAAAAATAATAGTCCTGGATGCCGATGGGGTGAGAAGGACAGTAACAAGAATCGCATACGAAATACTGGAGAAAAATAAGGGAATAGATAATCTCGCCATAGTTGGTATCAGAGCAAGGGGCGCACCTTTGGCAGAGAGAATTGTAGATATAATCGAAGGCATTGAAAAGAAAAGACCCCTCATTGGAATTCTGGACATAACTCTGTATAGAGACGACCTTTCGGCAATCGGTGAGAAACCTGTGGTTCACTCGACAGAAATACCATTTAATGTAGATGATAAGACAGTTGTTCTGATAGATGATGTTCTCTATACAGGCAGGACTATCCGTTCTGCCCTCGACGCCATCGTTGATTTTGGAAGACCAAAGAGTATACAACTTGCAGTTTTAGTTGATAGAGGGCATAGAGAACTTCCCATCCGTCCAGACTATGTGGGGAAAGAGGTTTCGACTAAAGGTAATGAGGTCGTAGTCGTGCGAATTAAGGAAGTCGATGGAATAGATGAGGTAACGATTGAGGAAAAAACTTCATAGGAAGGATTTACTCGGTCTCGAAGATATATCCGCTGAAGAGATAGAACTCATTTTAAACACAGCGGTTTCGTTAAAGGAGATTTCAGAGAGGCCCATAAAGAAAGTCCCGACTCTCAGAGGGAAGACTATAGTGAATCTGTTTTTGGAACCGAGTACCAGAACATCGTCGTCTTTTGATCTGGCAGCAAAGAGACTATCTGCCGATACAGTGACTGTATCGAGCAGTTCCTCAAGTATATTGAAGGGGGAAACTTTACTGGATACAGCAAGAAATCTGGAGGCCATGCGAATAGATGCGGCTGTTGTTAGACACTCGTCTGCTGGCGCAGCCCACTTTTTAGCACAGAGATTAAAGGCATCGGTAATCAATGCAGGAGACGGTTCACATGAACATCCAACCCAGGGACTCTTAGATATGCTCACCATAAGAGAAAAATTGAAAAGACTTGAAAATATAAATGTCCTCATAGTAGGAGATATAGCCCATTCGAGGGTAGCAAGGTCGAATATCTTCGGGTTAAAAAAGATGGGCGCAAATGTCTCTATCTGCGCTCCTCCGACTTTCATTCCTTACTATATAGAGAGACTCGGTGTGAAGATATTCTATAATCTCAATGAAGCATTGCCCCATGCAGATGTGATAAATGTCTTGAGAATCCAACTTGAACGACAGGGTAAGGAGCTATTCCCTTCTATAAGAGAATATAAAGAACTTTACAGAATAACAAAAGATAGACTACAGCTTGCAAAATCTGATGTTCTCATAATGCATCCTGGCCCAATAAACAGAGGCGTCGAACTCGACCCCGATGTTGCAGATGGGATTTCTTCTGTCATTCTGGAGCAGGTGACGAACGGTCTTGCAATTAGAATGGCAATTTTGTATCTATTGATAACGCATAAATGAAGACTATTTTGATAAAAAATGGGAGGGTGATCGACCCTGGCTCCAATTTAGATAGAATTGCGGATATTCTGATAGTAGACGGAGTGGTGAAAGAGATAAAGAAAAACATCGTAAAGAAACCTTCATACGAAGCGATAGATGCAAGAAAAAAAATAGTTACCCCTGGTTTCATAGATATGCATACTCACCTTCGTGAACCGGGTAGAGAGGATGAGGAGACCATACTCACAGGAACAAAGGCAGCATGCAAAGGGGGGTTCACATCTGTAGTCTGTATGGCAAATACCGATCCACCAATAGACGACGTTGGGATTGTTCGTCTCATATTCCGCTGCGCTGAGGAGGCAGGATTTGCAAAGGTCTATCCTGTAGGTGCTGTTTCCAAAGGGCTGAAGGGTGAAGAACTCGCCGAAATCGGAGACCTCTATAGAGCAGGCATCGTTGCAGTATCGGATGACGGGATGCCAGTTACCAATTCAGAGATTATGAGAAGGGCATTAGAATATACCAATATGTTCGACATACCTGTAATCTCTCATTGCGAAGATAGATTTCTCTGTGAAAGAGGAGTGATGAATGAAGGTTATACTTCAACCCGTTTAGGGTTGGAAGGAATACCCTCTGTTTCAGAAGTCATAATGGTAGCAAGGAATATCATTCTGGCAGAATATACAAAAGGGAGGGTTCACATTGCACATGTATCCACTGCAGAATCTGTGAACTTGATACGGGATGCCAAAAAGAGAAAGGTGAAGGTTACAGCAGAAACTGCTCCACATTATTTCACACTCACAGATGAGTTAGTCGAGAGTTTTGATACAAATTTGCGAGTCAATCCACCATTGAGGTCAAAAGAAGACCTTTCTGCAATAGTTGAAGGGTTAAAGGATGGAACGATAGATGTAATCGCAACGGACCATGCCCCGCATACGAAGGCAGAAAAAGAAGTGGAATTTGATGCGGCTCCGACAGGGATGATTGGACTCGAGATTGCACTCGGACTTATCCTCACCCAATTAATAGAGAAATCGCATCTCACACTACCTAAAGCAATCTCCAAAATCACTTTGAACCCATCCTCAATATTAAAGATAAAGGGCGGCATAATAAAACTTGGTGAAATGGCTGATATAACCATCTTCGACCCTGAATTCGAATGGGAGTGCAATCCGAACGAGTTCGAATCGAAGTCAAAAAACACACCTTTTAAGGGATGGAAAATGAAGGGAAGAGTGGAGTATGTCATCGTATCTGGAAGAATAGTCCTGAAAGATGGGAAGATAATTGTGTAAAAGACTATTGACATCTATTTTTTATTTTTTAAAATAATTTCTGTTAAAAAAATGGAACCACAAGATTTCATAAGATTTACACAAGAAGGTAATAAAAAATGGTTACATAAAGAATTGACAGAAAGTATCATTAGAGATAAAAAGAAAATTCTTGTGATAATCTGTGTAATCTGTGGTTTAAATTTATGTTTTTAACAAGGCTTACATATTACAAACAATGGATAAGGAGGTGGGAAAAAACAGTAGATAGTAGTTAGTATTTAGTAGTTAGCAAAAATCCAAATGTCCCAGGATCGAGCATCCAGGATCCAGAAAGGAGGTAAAAAATGAAAAAGATTTTGCTCGCATCAATTATCGTCCTCTCCATTGGTTGTGTTGAAAAAGCAGAGAAAGGTGAGATAGTTGCAAGGGTTGATGATTCAGTTCTCACTTTAGAAAAGTTCTACAACCAGATTCCACCAGGATGGAAAGATAAACTTTCTTTTGAGGAAAAGTCCAACTTTGTGAGCGACTGGGTAGATACAGAACTCTTTTACAGAGAAGCAGTGCGCAGAGGTATAGACAAGGATGAGAAGGTGCTCACACAACTTGAAACTCTGAAGAAGGAAATTCTTAAAAATGAACTTCTGGTGAGGGAGATAGAAAAATCCAAAGTTACCGAACAAGAAGTAAAATCTTATTATGAAACACATAAAAAAGAATATGACTATGAAATAAAAATTGCAACGATTTTCTTGGATGAGGGAAAAGAAGCGCAGGAAATTTTCAAAAAAATTAAGGAGGGGCATGATTTCGCCGAACTTGCAAAACAGCATTCAAGGGGACCTATGGCTGATAGAGGTGGTGAAACAGACTACTTTAGAAGACATTCATCCGAGATGCTCCTCTCACCCAAACTTGAAGAAGTTGCTTTTTCTCTAAATGTTGGAAAAGTAACCGATGTGATTAAGACAAACTATGGATACTACATCATAAAATTGGTGGACAAGAAAAAGATAAAAGAGAAGATTAAATTTGAAGATGTAGAAGACGATATCGAGAAATCACTCACTATGATGCACCAGAACGAGGTGTACAACAATCTTTTAACAAGATTACGGAAGGGAGCGAAGATAGAAATTTATGAGGAAGCGCTGAAAAAATAATTCCCAAAATCTGTGATTTTAACAGTAAACACAGAGAGACTAACATCAGAAAATAGAAATCTGAAATTAAGAAATTTATCCGTTCAGTTTCACAATTTCCATTTTCTTAATTTCTCTTTAGTATCCTGTGAGTATCTGTCAATACGGATCCAGAGATGGTAATCAGTGTCTGAATTATAATCCCAAAATAGGGATCACTCTCGGTGATCCTGCAGGAATTGGCTGCGAAGTTGTTTTAAAATCGATTTTACATCCCGAGAAAAAGGTTGAAAGAGACTATATTCCAATTCTGATAGGTTCTCTCAAAGTCGTAGAGAAGACCAAACAGATTCTCAAAGAAAATTTTAAAATAAGTGAGGTTACCTCTTTGGAAAACCTATCAGAAGGTGTAAATGTCTTCAATTGTGTAGAGTGTGATTTCAGGAAGATCACTTATGGGAAGTTGAGCAGGGAAGCAGGAAGGGTTGCATACAAATCTATCCTTCATGCAATCCGGTTATGCACTACTAAAAAGATAGACGCTATAGTAACAGCACCGATAAACAAGGCATCATTGAATTTAGCGGGGTTCAATTATCCTGGACATACAGAACTCTTCGCAAAAACCACAAAAACGAAGAACTTCGCAATGATGCTTCTATCAGAAAAACTCAAGATCGTATTGGTCACCACCCATATACCTGTGAAGGAAATTAACAGGAAAATTAAGAGAGACGAGATTGAAAAAAAGATAGAACTTGCATATATGGCTTTGATTAAGTATTTTAGAATTCCTGAACCGAAGATTGGGGTTCTTGCTTTAAATCCTCATTGCGGTGAAGGGGGACTGTTTGGAACAGAGGAAGAGAAAGAGATAATACCTGCTATTTTGGATGCGAAAGCGAAGGGCATAAGAGTTGATGGTCCGCTCTCCCCTGATACCGCTTTTTTAAATAGAGATTATGATTGTTACATCACGATGTATCATGACCAGGGGTTAATACCTTTCAAGCTGCTTTCTTTTGGAAAGGGGGTAAATTTCACATTAGGATTACCATTTATAAGAACTTCGCCTGACCACGGCACGGCTTTCGACATAGCAGGGAAAGGGATTGCAGACCCATCGAGTATGATTGAGGCGATCAGACTGGCAGTTAAATTGAGCAGGGCAAAAAACGAGACTACACGAACTTGCTGAAAAGGTAGCGAACGGTCTTTCCATATGGATCCTGTCATACGACCTGTAGGGGCGGACACTACCTCAATTCGGAAGCTATAAGGCAAGTGCAATGGTTCAATATAAAGAATTTATAATTTGTAAGACTGACCCCAGAGGTTTTTAAAAATATCTTGACTGAGAGAGAAACTGTATTAGAATTGGCAAAGTATAGTATAGATGAAATTAAGGAGTTGAAATGAAAGTTAAATTTAGCATCATTTTGACATTGCTTCTTATTTTTGTATTTTTCTCTTTCGTCTTTGCTGACAAAAAATCTCCCGAGAACCCAAACCCAAAGAAGATTACCTTCTTTCGCACGAACGAGCAGAAATATAAAGAATACAAGTTCGAAAAAGATGGCTCTATTATGATTTTCATCCCAGCAAGCTCATTCATAATGGGTTCTCCATTAGGGGAAGGTAGTGATGATGAATATCCACAACCCGGAGTATATCTTGATGCATTTTATATAGATAAATATGAAGTGACAAATAGGGAGTATATGAAATTTGTAGAAGCAACTGGGGACCATTACCCGGAATGGATGAAACCCGGGAGTAAGTACAACATTAGGACAGGCAGTGACGACTATTATAAGAAACTTGGTGATGCACTTACTGTACCGGCTCATCCGGTAGTAGGAATCTCTTGGAATGATGCGGTTGTATACTGTAGATGAGTAGGTAAAAGGCTTCCTACAGAGGCAGAATGGGAGAAAGCAGCGAGAGGGACGGATGGGAGGAAATACCCATGGGGTAATAGCGAGCCAGATTCTGGAGGATTCTACAGAGCAAATTGGGGAGAAGGGAGTGATCACAAAGTGTGGAAGCAAGATGGTTATAAATATACTGCACCGGCAGGTAGTTTTCCTCGTGGTGCATCGCCTTATGGGGTTATGGATATGGCGGGCAATGTATGGGAGTGGTGCTCTGACTGGTATGATGAAACTTACTATGGGAGTGGTCCGGATAACAATCCAAAGGGACCGATATATGGCACCTCCCGGGTTGTTCGCGGCGGTTCGTGGAGCCTCAGTGCGTACGACTGTCGTTGCGCCACTCGGCTCAGCGGCACGCCTACGTTCAGTGACTACGATGTAGGGTTTCGTTGCGCCATTTCTGCCGGGAGATGAGGTCTGAGCTTTGCATGAGAAAAAATTATAAACACCAATTAGTGCCTACTTCTCCTCTCTTTCTCAATAATTCTAAATGTCTCTTTGGAAACTTTTGTTGGATAGACACCATTGAAGCAAGCTGTGCAAAAATTTCTGTCCCTTCCAATAGAGTTGATGAGCCCTTCAAGTGTCTGATACACCAGACGGTCTGCACCTATCTCTTTCTCCACATCTTCTATCTTCTTGCCCCGTGCTATAAATTCACTCCTTGTCTGCATATCTATCCCGTAAACACAGGGATATTTTAGTGGAGGTGAGGATGAAGCAAAATAGACCTCCTTTGCCCCTGCATTCCGTACAAGGTTTATTATTTCTCTTGATGTATTACCTCTTACGATCGAATCATCTATTAGTAGCACCTTCCTATTATTTATTTCGCTCCTTATTGGATTCAGTTTACTTCGCACCTTTCTCTTTCTTTCATCGTCTTCAGGCATAATGAATGTTCGTCCAATATATCTGTTCTTTATGAGTCCTTCTCTGTATTTTACAGACAACTGTTGTGCAACTGACAGAGCACTGGCACGTGCGGTGTCAGGAATTGGAATTACTACATCAGCTTTAGTTTTAGTCTTTTTTATCTCTTTTGCCAATGATTTTCCAAGTCTTAATCGCGCTTCATAAACCGATATGTTGTCGATGACAGAATCTGGACGAGCAAAATATACCCACTCGAAGATACATGGATGAAGATTCCCTTTAACTATGGTTTTCGATAGGAATTTACCCCCCTTTGTGATGAGAATTGCTTCCCCTGGAGCGACATCCCTAACCATCTTATAACCCAAAACCTCCAAAGCAACACTTTCCGATGCGAACATATAAGAATTATCCTTCATCCCAAACACCAAAGGTTTTATTCCATACGGGTCTCTGAAAGCGAGCAGTCCTGCACCCTCTATCACCGAAACTACGGAGTAACTTCCACAGACGAGATTGAATATTCTTTCGACACTCCTAAAGATGGTCTGTGGATTGAGCCTATCTGCTTTCTTCAGTTCTTCCGCAAGGGTATAGAGTATGACCTCGATATCACATTTGGATTTAAATTTGACTTTCTTTGACAGTTTCTTTCGCAATTCTTTATAGTTAATCACATTACCGTTATGGGCTATGGCGATCCCTCTCGGTGCTAAAAGACAGAAGGGCTGTGCATCTTCTGGTGCGCCCTTTCCTATGGTCGGATACCTCACATGTCCAATCCCCACGTTCCCATGCAGGTTTTTCAACCGCCCGGGGGTGAGAAATTGCCCAACGAGCCCCAACCCTTTCTCCAGATGCATCCTTTGAGAGAATGTTGCTATACCGCAGGCGTCTTGTCCACGGTGTTGAATGGATATGAGCCCTAAGAGAATGGTTTCTTTTACACTACCTTCATTACCGTATACACCGATTATTCCACACATAATTCAAGCCAAATTACAGTTACTCGGTTATGTTAATCGGTTACGATGCCCGTTTCGTCTAATGGTTACGTAAATCGTTTTTTTGACGTAACCGACTGACGCTAAACGATACGGGTTTCGTCACCGTTAAACTCTTAACAATTTCCTTCTGATACTCTGATAATCTGATGCTCTGATATTCTTTATTCTGCTGGTTTACCAACTTTCTAACTATTTACCACACCCAATGCGATTGAGTACAATTTGGTTTCAGGAGTATCCGCTCTCGATAGGAGCACACACGGAGAAGAGGCACCCAATACCAGACCCGATGCCTTTGCCCCTGCAAGCCATATCATCCCTTTTGCAAATATGTTGCCAGTAGCAACATCTGGTACAACCAATATGTCTGCATCACCAGCAACT
This sequence comes from bacterium, assembly GCA_030619885.1. Classification (GTDB taxonomy): domain Bacteria; phylum Hydrothermota; class DG-26; order JAUXAN01; family JAUXAN01; genus JAUXAN01. The sequence goes on along the minus strand of JAUXAN010000006.1, from coordinate 50,343 downwards.
AAACTCTTAATCTTTTTATGCTCTGCCGCCTCCTTTGATATGGCAATATCGAGAGCGAGTGGGCCATCAACAACCATATTACGCAACTGATTTCTCTCCCATAGTTTGCATATTTCGGCAGCGTGAACTGTCTCTTCCATTTTTTCAGATACCGTTTCAACAGCAGCCAGAATCGCTACTTTCGGTCTCTTAATTCCCAGAGAATGAGCAAGGTCTGCAGCATTCTTTATTATGTCGAGCTTGGTTTGAAGGTCGGGTCGGATGCACATCCCTCCATCTGTGAGAAATAGCAGTTTCGGATAACTTGGAACTTCCAATACAGCACAGTGTGAAAGAACGCGGTCTGTCCTCAACCCATTCTCTTTATCGAGTACGCCCTTCAGAAAGAGATTAGTTGGGACGAAACCTTTCATCAATATGTCAGCAGAACCATTCCTGACAAGGGAAACTGCCTCCCTCACCGCTTCAGTTTCGTCCTTCACATCCACAATCTCAAAATCTCGAAGTTGAATCCCTTTTGCGATTTTCTCAATTTTATTTTTATTTCCTACAAGGATACCGGACGCAACTCCCTCTTTTTTAGCAATGCTCATCGCCTCAACAACTACCCTGTCTTCAGCAGCTGCAACAGAAATCCTTTTAGGGCCACTTTTTTTCGCTTTGGACAAAAGCTCGGAAAAATTTCTTATCATATCCTCTGTCTTTGCATCGAAAAAATGCAACTTCTTTTTATCGAAAACTATCTCTATCTCTTCTCCCAAGTCTGGTGTGATAGATGTGTGATGGGGCAAGCGTTCGTTTGTTCCACCGCAGAGACACTCTGCACCCCGCACTTATGTATAAGTGCGGAACGGGATAAACTCCGTATGCCAAGTCCATAATTTATTTTGTAAACTTTCTAAATTTTGTCAATACCCCCAGAGTGTAGATTTTAAGGAGAAAGAGGGAAAGTCCTTACGGATTCGTATGGAAAGGAAATGAAGAAAAGTTGAATTCATTTTAACCACATGACTTTTTTCTTCAATGTCTCATTTTTAGGGTCGAGTTGGAGCGATTTTTCCCATTGGTCCCTCGCTTCTTCTTTCATTCCGAGCTCATAATAGATATCACCAAGATGTTCATATATCACGGGATCTTTAGAGAGAGCTACTGCCCTCTTGAGTTCACGTAGTGCATCATCGAATCTACCAAGTCGAAAATATACCCAACCAAGGGAATCGATGTAATACCCGTTATCTGGCTCAAACTTTAGAGCTTTCTCAATCAGATTTAAAGATTCGTCCAAATTTATTCCCTTATCTGCCATAAGATACCCCATATAGTTATAGGCAGAAGAGTTTGTCGAATCGAGGGAAATCACTTTTTTAAAAGAAACGATAGCATCTTCCCATCTACCTGAATTATCATAGGCGACCCCAAGACTGAACCAGACCTCAGGGTCAGAAGGGTTCTTATCAAGGGACAATTTATATGCAGATATAGCACGACCGAATTCTTCTAACTTTGCATAAGAATAGCCCAACAGGTAATAGGCATTGGCATGATCGAATCCCAGTTTTATCGCCTCTTTGAAGTATCTCACTGCCTTTTTTTCCATTCCTTCCTCTATATACAAAAAGGCTGAAAAAATCAATGCATCACCAAATTCTGGGTCGAGCCTCAACGCTTCATCAATTGACCTCTTTGCCTCATCGAGCATCCCTTTTTTGAAACATACCTTTGACAGGTAATAGTGAACATATTTATTGGAAGGGTCTAATGACCTGCATATCAACAACTCATCAAGCGATTCAGAATATTTTTTCTGTTCATAAGAGATCAACGCTTTTTTAAACCTCAGTTGTTTATCGAACGGTAGAGACTCAATAAGTTGACCGCATTCGGTATTCGCATCTTCATACTCTTTTAAAGTGAGTAAAATATCTATTATTCTCCGCTTAATCGCGGGGTCTTCTTTCTCTATCTTTCTGTATTCAGAAATCGCCTTATCATACTCTTCCATAAATTCGTATGTGATGGCTAAACCAAATCTTGCATCGTATGATAATGGATCTATTAAAAGGGCTTGCTTATACGAGGAGATTGACTCGTTATATCTTTTCAGTTTCCTATAAACCGAGCCGAGTCGAATCTGAATTTCAGTCGAAAGAGGCACCATTTGAGCAACTTTTTCAAGCTCCAGTACAGAGTTCTCAAACTCTCCTCTTGTCTCGTAGAGGTTTGCCAAGATATAGTGGAGTTCTGTATTTTCAATATCTAAAGCCAATGCTTTTTCGTATGCACTGATAGCGGAGTCAATCTCATTTATTTTCAGAAGGCAATGTCCTAAAATTGTATATGCTTCATAATTTGAAGAATCGGATTCAATAGCATTCTTCAATGATTTAATGGATGCAGCATAATTCCCCCTCAAGTGATAGAGTTTTCCTAATTTTAGATTCATTCGAGATGAATGCGGTGCATACCTCAGCGCCTTTTTATATTCTTCAATCGCCTCATCGAACATACCCCTCTCTTCATAAAGGTTTGCCATTGAGAAATGGAAAAGTGCATCGCAGTTCTGGGAAGCATCGCTTGTAGAGATGAAAAAGAGAAGAAAAACCGAGAAGGATATGGAAACCCACCACATATCCCTACGGATCCGTATGGACGGGGCGTATGCTATTTTTATAATTTCATGGCATTTCGGTAGTTTCAGTCTCATTCGGTGTTTTCATGCATTATTTGTGTTTAGATCATATTTACCGAAGTCTTCGAGATTCAGGCGTTTCAAATAATCTCTTAAAGACTTCGCCTTTTCTTCTTGGTTGGGTTGAAACAAGCCAGAACTCGTACTCATAACTTCTTCTGAAACAAATATGGGGGATTGGGAGCGCATCGCCAGTGCGATTGAATCACTTGGTCTGGCATCTATAGATATGATCGTTCCATCTCTTTCAAGGAAGATTCTGGCAAAAAATGTATTGTGTTTCAGTTCGGATATGATTACCTTACTCACCCGGGTTTTGAATGCATCTATCAAATTTTTCAAAAGGTCATGGGTGAGGGGCCTTTCAGTTTTAATCCCATCGAGTGATAATGCTATTGCATTTGCTTCTGCAGGACCGATCCATATTGGCAACACCCTTTCTCCACCGATTTCTTTCAATAATACGACCGGGACCTTTTGTGAATCGAGAGCTAACCCAGTGACTTTTACCTCAATCATTTTTCCTCCTTAAATAATTTTGAGTATAAACCCTACAGGAAGTGTAAGTACTAAACTTAAAACTACATCGTAGAATTCGAAAGTTGGCTCCTTTTTAAAAGAGAGAACAAATCTTGGTACAGCACAGATTAAAATAAGCCAATAAAAAATCCCACCTAAAATAACAAATGTAGTAATCAATCCACGTTCAGTAAATTCGAACAGTTTCTTTTTGACGCCGGGTATAGATGCGGGTTTTTTGAAAGTGCTTTTTAATGAGAATATGAGTATCATCACCACATAGGTCACGATTATGTATCCAATCAAATATTGAACAAAGAGATCACTGTTGCATAATTTACCAATGATAGGAATATTCAGTGGGAGAGGGATCTTTGCATTTGGGGTCTGGCAGACAGAGAAGATCAAAAAGAGGTGAATTACCTGATCTGAAAGGAATAGGTAGACATTTTCTTTCCCCATTCTCTTATTCAGAATCAGTTTCACTCTGTCTATTATGATGTGAGTAGCCCACAGTAGAAAGAGGTAGCCTACGATATCAGGATATTTCAGATACCTTGCAGCGAAAACAAAACCAAGAATTCCTGCAATCGACCCATGCACAATGACCCCCCATGAATATTTACTCTTCAATGCAAAAATCTTATCCGTCTGTAGTGGAAAATCTGCAATGAAGTGTGCAAGCACCAATCTCCAAAAAAGAAACATAAAATTATTTTTAATAACTCTGTGAAAATGTCAAGAAAAAAGAAGCCACAGATTACACAGATTAAAGCACAGAATAAAGAGAAAACAAATTAAAATTAGCAATTAGCTAATTGGATGATTTTGTCCCGCACTTATCCTTAAATTCAGGGATAGAAATCCTGAGGATAAGTGCGGGATTAATTACTAATTGTCAATTACTATTTGATGTTTGGGAATAATACATCGAACATATTGTATAACCCTGCACTTGCTTCTGTTACGAACCTTATTGCCTGTATCGTTCCCTGTGCGAAGCTGTCTCTCGAATGGGCACGATGGGTCAGTTCTATCCTCTCTCCTCCACCTGCAAATAGAATTGTATGGTCACCAACTATATCGCCTGCTCTGATCGAAGAGACTGGGATTTTTTCCCCTTTTATATCCTTAATTATATCTGCAAGGTTTTTTGCGGTTCCACTTGGGGCATCCTTCTTGTACCTGTGATGAGATTCTATTATCTCTATATCATAACCCTTTAATACCTTCACTGCATCGGAGACAAGTTTGAAAAGAAGATTCACACCCACAGACATATTCGGCGATAACAAGACCGGTATCCGTTTAGCAGCATTTCTTATCTCTTTCAGTTGACCTTCAGTAAACCCCGTTGTGCCGATGAGACAAGGTTTACAATTATTCGCAGCAACTTTTAGATGCTCACATGTAGCTTTCGGGTTTGTAAACTCCACTATGCAGTCAGTCCTTTTTATCACGCTCATCAAATCGGATGAGATTTGGAAATTCCATTCTTCTCTCAATTCAGGATGGTCTTTCTTCTCAATCCCACATACGAGTTCAAGGTCTTTTTCTTTTAACATATTTTTAATCAGGCAAGAACCCATCCTTCCGAGTGCACCACAAACGATTACCTTTATCATATCTACAAAATTGGGAGGTATTTTTTTATCTCATAATCTGTCACCTGTATTCTATACTCCTCCCATTCTCTCTTTCTATTTGCAATGAATTTTTTAAATACATTCTCACCGAGTGCATCTTTCACGACATCACTTTTCTCGGTATTTAAGATAGCAGTGTAGAGGCTGTCAGGAAGTGATTTTATTCCCCTTTTTTTTCTCTCATTTTCACTCATCGTGTAAATATCTTCCTCAATTGGCTCAGGGAGTGGATATTTTTTTTCTATGCCACGCAGACCTGCTCTCAACATACAGGAAAAAGCTAAATAAGGGTTACATGCAGGGTCTGGTGCCCTGTATTCCACCCTGATAGATTCCTCTTTTTTGGGCTTGTAGAAAGGGACCCGAACGAGTGCAGAACGATTCTTCCTCCCCCATGAGATATAGGCAGGTGCTTCGTATCCTGGGACCAATCTCTTATAGGAGTTGACCCACTGATTCGTAACGGCGGTAATCTCTTCTGAATGCTTCAGGAGTCCTGCTATAAAATATTTCGCAATATCAGAAAGGCTGTATTCATCATCAGGGTCATAAAAGGCATTCTTTTTGCCTTCGAACAAAGACTGGTGAGTATGCATTCCACTGCCATTTATTCCAAAGATGGGCTTCGGCATAAAAGTAGCATATACCCCGTCCTCTCTCGCAATCTCTTTGACGATGAGCCTGTATATCATCGTGTAATCAGCCATCGTGAGTGCATCCCTGTAACGTAAATCTATCTCGTGCTGGGAATGGGATACCTCATGATGGGTATATTCCACATTTATTCCCATCTTCTCCAATACGAATATCGTCTTTTTGCGAAGCTTCGTCCCTACATCAGTTGGAGTCACATCGAAATATCCGCCTTTATCAAGTGTGGCTGGATTATCGGGTCCATTTACATAGAAATATTCAAGTTCAGGTCCTACAAAATAGGTATACCCAAGTTCCTTCGCAATTTTCAAGTTCATCCGGAGCACATATCTCGGGTCGCCCTCATAAGGCTTACCATCGGGGGTCATAATATCACAGAATACACACGCTGTTTTCTCTCCATCTATCGTCCATGGCAAGATCGAGAAAGTTCTGGGGTCGGGTTTAGCAAGAAGGTCGCTCTCATATATCCTGACAAACCCTTCAATGGATGAACCATCGAATCCCATCCCTTCATAGAATGCCTTTTCAAGTTCATCTTGGGGAATGGCAAACCCTTTCAGTTGACCAAGGATGTCTGTAAACCAGAGTCTTATTATCTTAATTTTAGAATCTTTTACAAATTTTAAAATTGCATCTGGGCTTTTAGGAACTTTCATAAATCAAACATATGAAGTCAATATTTAATGTCAAGGAAAAATCGAGCCCACGAAACACACGAAATACACGAACTTGGAGTCCCGAACTTGTTCGGGATAACCTTCAACAAATTAAGGATTCCAGATGACTTTGAAAAGTCAATAATTTTCTGCACCATCTAACTATATGGTACACAAAGACTTATGTGCATTTTGGAGAAAGAGCCCTCCTACTAAATTCCTATCCATCAAGGAAAAATTGGAGTTTTTCCACATTTTCCTATTTTTTGTATACCAGAGAAAAAATATGCGTAACGCCCAAAACAGAATGGAATTCTCCGTCATAACAGAATATCAAAGACCCCTGTCTGAACCCAAGACCAAAATAGAAAGTTGATGGGGACAACCTTATACCCAGACTCTGGGTAAGTATTCTGTTTATTCCCATCGTTTCATACAGTTTAACTTCTAATGGAAATTGGATCTCTTTGTATATCTCTAAATTTAGAGTAAGGTCCTCATTGACACAGAAGGATGTATAAGAAAAGATGGCCCTGGATAGGTAGTCGAATCCGATTTTAGGTCTGTTGATGTTATATGTAACGAAACCAAGTTTCAGTCTATCTGCAGGTTCAAACAGAACCCCTATGTCGAATCCGAATCCTGTATCCTTAATATGTTCAGGAATTTCCAGCCTCAAAATTTTTAAATTCAATCCCAAATCAATATCTTCAGACCTTGTGGTAAAGGAAACTGCGAATGTATTCTCACGGTATTTGTTATAGCCAAAAGATGTGACCCCAAAACCCAGACATACGAATCTGAATTTTTGCATATAGTCTATGGAAGAGAGAGTAAGTTCTTCAAGCCCGTAAAGTTGTAAAAAAGAACTCGAAATTTCAAAGTTAGTAATTTCTGAAAATCGAGCAGGGTTTTCTGGATGCAAGGATTCAAATGAACAGTGAAGTTGAGTCCCGAATGAGATAAAGAGCAAAATAACACACAGAATATGGTGGTTCATTAGAAGAGGATGAAATTAAATATAGTTAGAAAGGCTACAAAAACTGCAATACCACCGAGGAGCCTTCTGTAAAGAGAGATATTTTCTTTTCTTTCAAATAGTCTAAACTCAACGACAGGAAAACCCTTTCTTATAATGTAAGTTGTAAATATGAAAACAGGAAGATTGACCGCCAATGCAATTATCACCCCAGTGCCAAGAGAAATTCCTCTTATGTGATCAAATATGATTGCTAAAACTGGCATGACAAATGCAAAAGGAATTGCAAAGAAGGAGAAAAAATTCGTGAAAAGGAAGTTTAAATTATAAAAAGGGGTAAGACCATCATAAATCTTTTGTGATATATTCAAGATTTCCTTCCTGTTTTTCCCGCCAGCAACTATTGATGGAGTGAAGATCAAACTATCTTTCATATTTATTCTTAAATAGAAGTCATCGGCAGTGAACTCAAATTCTATAGAGTAGACATTCCCTCCCTTTATCTTCGATATTTTTCTTTTAAATTCCGAAAGGCTATTGCACCTCAAAGATGCTTCCATATTCTTATCCTTGAGGTGGACATTGTAGACCGGTGATAGTGTTCTTTTGCACTCGTTGTAATATGTAATCAGAACATCAGCACCCTCATCTTCAAATTTGAATCCTTCCTTCTCTTTTCTGCTTCTCCATCTATTTACCATATTGTCTACCTTTCTCTTGCGGATGGGTTCGATGGTAGTTGAAAGGACTTTCAAAAAATCAGTGTCGACGGTTAGAGTTGGCAGGTCTTTTACTATCTTAAACAGTCCATCTACTATACTTTCTCCAAAGAAAACTTCCTTTTTCCTCTCCTTTTTTTTCAGAAAAAAGGTTCTGATCCTATGCAAAATCATATCAGTTAAGAAAAAACAACCACGAATCACACGAACCCCGTTAGATAGCAAGCATCTAACGGGACAGGTTAATCGAATGAGATTCAGACACTGATTACCATCTCAGGATCCGTACTGTCTAAATCACAGAAGAATAAAAGAAATTCGTGCAATTTGTCCAACCCGCCCCGCACTTATGCACCCGCCTGCCAAAGCAAAGCGGCGGGCAGGTAAGTGCGGGGTGAATGAACATTCGTGTCTATACTTTCATTATAGATAAATATAGGAAAATCAAAATGGTTGTCAAGGGGGGATTCTAAATAATAAAAGGGGACTGATGAAAAAGTCAAGACGCACGGTCTATTAGTATCGCTCGGCTTAACCCTTTACAGGGCTTACACCTGCGACCTATCAAACTCCTAATCTCGAAGTGACCTCAGGATTCCGATGTAAAACATCAGAATACGGGAGACCTTATCTTGGGGTGGGCTTCCCGCTTAGATGCTTTCAGCAGTTATCCCTTCCCAACGTAGCTACCCAGCGCTGCGGCTGGCGCCACAACTGGTACACTAGAGGTCAGTCCATCCCGGTCCTCTCGTACTAGGGACAGCTCCCCTCAAGTCTCCTACGCCCACGACGGATAGAGACCGAACTGTCTCACGACGTTCTAAACCCAGCTCACGTAGCGCTTTAATGGGCGAACAGACCAACCCTTGGGACCTTCTCCAGCCCCAGGATGCGCTAAGCCGACATCGAGGTGCCAATCCGGGCCGTCGATGTGAACTCTTGGGCCCGATAAGCCTGTTATCCCCGGAGTACCTTTTATCCGCTGATCTTTGGCCCTTCCACACGGAACCATCGGGTCACTAAGCCCGCCTTTCGGCTCTGTTCCACCTGTCGGTGTCACAGTCAGGCTCCCTTCTGCCTTTACACTCAACATGCGATTACCGACCGCATTGAGGGAACCTTTGGGCGCCTCCGTTACTCTTTAGGAGGCGACCGCCCCAGTCAAACTGCCCGCCTGCCACTGTCCCCCTCGCCGATTCAGACAAGAGAGTTAGAACCCCAACAAGAAAAGGGTGGTATTTCACTGTTGGCTCCATACCCCCTGACGAGGGCATATCATCGCCTCCCACCTATGCTACACATCCCTTGCCAAAATCCAATAGCAAGTTGCAGTAAAGATTCACGGGGTCTTTTTGTCCAGTCGCGGGTAGATGGTATCTTCACCATCACTCCAAATTCGCCGAGCTCCTCGTTGAGACAGCGCCCTAGTCGTTACACCATTCGTGCAGGTCGGAACTTACCCGACAAGGAATTTCGCTACCTTAGGACCGTTATAGTTACGGCCGCCGTTTACCAGGGCTTCGGTTCAGAGCTTCTCCTTCGACTGGGCTCAGGACAAGTCCCGAGCTTGCCGAGGGATAACCCCTTCCCTTAACCTTCTGGCACCGGGCAGGTGTCAGTCCCTATACATCGCCTTACGGCTTAGCAGAGACGTGTGTTTTTAGTAAACAGTCGCCAGGGCCGTTTCACTGCAACCTCATACAGCTCAGTCTGCAAGAAACATCACCGTATAAGGCACCCCTTATCCCTAAGTTACGGGGTCAATTTGCCGAGTTCCTTAACGAGGGTTAACTCGAGCACCTTCGGATTCTCTCCTCATCTACCTGTGTCGGTTTACGGTACGGTCACATGAGGATCTAACATAGAGAATTTTCTCGGCAGTATGGTTGAGACCAGTTTGTTCCGTCTAAGACGGATCCCCATCGCTTCTCGGAGTTATGTCCCGACGGATTTTCCTATCGGAACCTCCTACCAGCTTAGATCCACACTTCCAATCGTGGACTGGCCGCCCCTTCTGCGTCCTCCCTTAGTTCAAACAATCCTCACGTGGTTCCCGAATTTTAGCGGGATTTCCCATCGCCTACGCCTTTCGGCCTCAGCTTAGGGACCGACTAACCCTGAGCGGATTAACCTTCCTCAGGAAACCTTAGATTTTCGGTGCCCCGATTTCTCATCGGAGTTATCGCTACTTATGCCGGCATAATCTCTTCTATTCAGTCCATCCTGCTTTCCAGCAGAACTTCTGCCCAAATAGGATGCTCCCCTACCTCCCGCACATAACAAGTTATGCGCGGAACCACAGCTTCGGTAACAGACTTAGCCCCGTTAAATTTTCGGCGCAAAATCACTTGACCAGTGAGCTGTTACGCACTCTTTAAATGAATGGCTGCTTCTAAGCCAACATCCTGGCTGTCTTAGTCATTCTACATCCTTCTCCACTTAGTCTGTATTTTGGGACCTTAGCTTGTGGTCTGGGTTGTTCCCCTTTTGGCTATGGCGCTTATCCGTCACAGCCTGACTCCCGGAATTTAAGAAACGACATTCGGAGTTTGGTTGGATTCAGAAGGATTACTCCCCTTAGTCCATCCAGTGCTCTACCTCCGTCACTAATCTTCCGAGGCTAACCCTATAGCTATTTCGGGGAGAACCAGCTATTACCAAGTTTGATTAGCCTTTCACCCCTATCCACAGATCATCCGAGGACTTTTCAACGTCCACCGGTTCGGGCCTTCACCCAGTTTTACCTGAGTTTCACCCTGTCCATGGATAGATCACTTGGCTTCGGGTCTACTCCGTACAACTCCTGCGCCCTATTCAGACTCGCTTTCGCTACGGCTCCTCCATCTCATTGGATTAACCTTGCTATACAGAGTAACTCGCCGGCTCATTATACAAAAGGCACGTGGTCAGTTCCACTGAGACACTGTCAACCTATGACGGTCAACAGTTGATCGTCTCAATAGATACCTCCCACTGGTTGTAGGTATATAGTTTCAGGTTCTATTTCACTCCCCTCCCGGGGTTCTTTTCACCTTTCCCTCACGGTACTAGTTCACTATCGGTCATCAGAAAGTATTTAGCCTTATCCCGTGGTCGGGACAGATTCCCACAAGATTCCACGTGTCCCGTGGTACTTGGGAAACTGATAAGAGGAATCTCCGTTTCCATCTACAGGGCTATCACCTTTTATAGCTCCCCTTTCCAGGAGAACTCGATTAACTGAGATTTTTGTAACCTCTCGACTCCATCTGCACTGAAGTCACATCAGCTCCCACTACCCTGCCTGTACAACGCATGCAGGCTTTAACATACAGGTCGGTTTGGGCTCTTCCCTTTTCGCTCGCCGCTACTCAGGGAATCGATTTCTCTTTCTCTTCCTCTGGGTACTAAGATGTTTCAATTCTCCAGGTTCGCTTCCCGCACCTATGTATAAGTGAAGGATGATTCCGTATTACCGGAATCGGGTTTCCCCATTCGGGTATCTCCAGGTCAAAGGTTGTGTGCACCTACCTGAAGCTTATCGCAGCTTACCACGCCCTTCATCGCCTTCTGATGCCAAGGCATCCACTACATACCCTTACTATCTTGACCGCAAATTTCCATCAATCCCCTTGGACTTTCAATTTTCAAAGAACGTCTCTACATTAATTACATTAATAATATAATGAATTTAAACTTTTTGTCAAGTAAAAAAACGCCTTTTTTAGAAAAAAATGCACCTGAAAATCAGCTTGTGTAACTATAATTTTAAAGGTTCCACTTCGTATATAAATTTAAATGGTATGTTATTGGAATCATAGAATTCCCCTTCTTCATCAATATTAAAATCAAAATCAGCGCAATCAAAAATAGGAGCATTTCTTTTATCTTCTTCAATCAAGTTGTACCTCCCTATTCTTCTTACCTTGAATCCAAGTCCATCGAATATATATGTTCTCTCCTGATTTTTCGACTGGGCTGTTTCCGTTATCTTTTTATTTAAAATCTTTCTGATATCTTTTTCAATATTCTCCTTTTCCTCAAAGGATATATTAAATCTTTTTGCATTCAAAATCAGATTGAATACCGTGTTGCCATCGGTCAGTATAGTTGATCTCATAGGGTCTCTTCCACCTGAAAGAAGACTTGCTTCATTGGCTAACGGTCCTATCAAATCAGGGTCTCCAAAAGCATTTAATCCAAAAATGATATCTCTGTTCAAACGACCTGAGGTGACACCAATACCGATCCGAAATAGGCTCTTGAACTCCGGAGGCAGGAGTGCGTATGTTACCCCTTCGTGAAGAAGTTCCATCTCTTTTGCCTCTTTGAACCAGTCTCTGTAATAGATGAAGTTGTCCTTGACAAATTTTTTCGCTCCTTTAACCATCTCGGATGCGCACAACAGTGCCTTCAGCCCACTCGTTGTTGATGGTGATAGAGAGATTTTTGTCCCGGGCGTAAAAGAATATCTTAACTTTATTCCATCCGATGTATGAACTTCTTTGTAGGTTATATTATACAGTTCTTTCGAATTCTCTGCAAAGAAGATAATGCCTCCATCACCTGTATCCTTGACCAAAAAAGAACCATACCTTTTTGCAATCTTTGCCATTTCCTGATTGAATTTATTCTTTATCATCCTCTCCTTTGCTGCATTTTGAAGTTTACTCCCCATAAATGTAGAACCTCTTATGTCGTAGGTAAAGACAGTTATGGTCTTTAAATTCATTTTCCGCAGCATATCCTCTATTTTCTCCCTTTCTTTAACCATTATGTTCAATTTTGGTTTAATATTCCCCTCGAATGAGAATCTATAAAACAGTTGATTTGGAATTAAATCGCCTCCTATAAAGTTTGCTACATCACAAAGTTCTTTCTCACGGTAAGGGGCGAGAGATTTATCTGCTTCAGGCATCCATATTTTGACCATTTCCGATAACTTCTTCATAAATATCGAAGGTTTGATCACTTCTTCAAACAGATGGAAATAGTTATTTATTAACAAATCCACATCATACCCGCTCTTCACTCTTAACCTTTGCAGAATTTCCAATTCTTTATCATTTCCTGCTGTTTTTGTTTTCCTCATCTCTTTTTCTTTTTCATAAAGCATCCTCGCCAACTCTTTTTTCAGTTTGTTAGGCAACTTGTCTGATGCAACAGACCTCAGAGTGTAATATTCCAAGATACGATTTACTATATCATCTTTCTCTTCCCTCTTGATAAGTTCATGCAGGTCTTCGGGGTTTCTTATCTTTTTTATTTTTTCAATTTCTTCCGACACTTCACTTCTCTTTCGTTCGCATTCACTAATATGCCATAGATGTGAGTATAGTGTCCTTTGAATTTCCTTCAATATTTCCCCTGTTCTTTCAGTTATGTTCTTCAATTCTTTAGCACTCAATTTCTTTTTTGTGAAAGATTGTAATTCATTTATCTTTTCATTGAAAATACTTCTCGTCTCCTTTTTTACTTTATTGTCTACTATTTCAATCTCTTTCAACTCCTTTTTATACGAAAAAAGGAGCGTCTCAAATTGGCGCCTTGCGTGTTTATAGACCTGTTTATAGGAATCACCTGCAATACGGATTTCAGAAAGATCTTTTAACGAAGTGACCCTTATTTCACTCGGATGTAATTCTTCTGTTTTTTTTAAAAAGGTCGTTTTCAGTAGGTTATGAATGGCTTCGAGTAGAGACCCGGGCACAGAGTGCTCTAATGCCTCATCTTTAAATTCAGCGAGACCAGAGAACTCTTTGATTGGAGCCTTTTGCATGAGTTCGCATAGAGAGAGGTGAAGTTTATATTTACTTTTCAATCCACCCCTAATATCCTCCAATAAAGTTCTAAACGCAGAATGAAAGATTCTCCTTGTCTTCTTATCTTCTTGAATAAGATGAGGCAGGAGGAATTTTCTAATGCCGATTTCTAATACGAGGTTCAATGATGGATCGGCCTTGATAGTATTTTCATATAATTTGGTCAATGTCGTCTTGAGTTCACCGTTTTTGAACTTTTTCCCATCTCCTTTTCTTATATGATTTTTGAAAGTTGTGATAGCTTCGTTTAAAGTCCTACAACAAGTCTTAGCAAACTCAATATATATCCGCCCATAGCGTTTGTGGAGCATAAAGATACCCATAGAATCGGCAGGAATATTCTCTTTTTTTAAAAGTTCGAGGAGTAGCTTTAAGTTGTGATTATAAACTTCTTTCGCCCCGAATACATCCCTGAGTCTTTGATAATATTTACTCTGGGATTCATACAAAGTTTCGAGATTAGATTGGGTAACCTCCATCACCTTACTCCTTCTGGTAATACTTCATAGAGAAATTTGACCTGACCGATCTTTTCAACTATAAATTCACCCGAGTCTGTAATCTTTACATTAGGATTTTCAAGTTGAAGAGTAAGTGGTTCGTATCTCTTTTTATCATAAACAATCGCTAAGCCGATTTTCTCTATATAAACGCCCATAGTTTTAAATTTATAGCCCTTCTTCTCTTTTTTCAAAACGGCAAATTTTTTAACCTCACTTCGCAACATCTCGTCGAGACGATCGGTTGCCAATTCAGAAAAAGTTCCTGTCTCTTCTTCTTCGGGTTCAAATTTTTCTATATTCAAAAGGAAGTTCAATAAAGTTGCGCTGTCGCATAGTATAACAGAATGTTGCGGATCCTTTGCCCTCGAATAGAAATTCGCTTCTCTAACGAGATTGCCCGTCAGATCGAATTCACCATAAGAATTTATATCAAAGTATACATCTCTATGTGGTTTGCCACTTGAAATTCCAACTCCTATTTGGAATATCTTCTTATATTCAGGAGGGAGTTCCGCATAAGTGACACCAGCATATATGAGTTTGCGGTCTTTCTCTTCTTTGAACCACCTGGCATACTCTTTAAGATTTTCATGGACGAAATGTTCAGCCATTTTAACCATATCACAGGCACAACCAATCGCTCTTTTAGCAGCATCCGCAGATGGTACCAATACACTTTCTTTCGCAGTCTTACCTACTCTCAAGTGAGAGCTATCGTCAAAATCGAAACAGTTATTGAACAGGTCATTAGAATTTGCGGAGAAAAATATTATTCCTCCGTCTCCTGTATCTTTCAAAGCAAAGGCACCATAGTCACTTGCTACATCCAACATTTTTATGTTAAATTTATTTCTTATTTCACTCTCCACAGAAGCATCTTTCAACTTGTTTCCCATAAAACTTGAGCCCCTTATATCGTAGATCAAGACGGATACGAGCTCGGTGAAGTTATCAACGATACAACGTCGTAATTCTTCAGAAGGTTCTTCTATATTAAATTCTTCATTATCTTTTAGATCGAGATGGTATAGTCTGTCATTGAACTCCAGTTCTTCACCTATATATCTTGCCTCATCGAGCAGGGAGCCTTTATTACTCAAATCAGCAACCATTGGTGGCCAGATACGAACGAGTGCTTCAAGCCTTTTTGTGACTACTGAAGGGGCTATGACATTTTCAAATATTTTAATATATCTATTTTTCAATCCTTCTGAGTCGTAAGTTTTTTTGAAAAATCTTTTCTCTCTTATCAATCCTTTAATCTGGGCAAGTTCTCTATCTCTAATCTTATCAAACTTTTCTTTCAAATTTGCTTCGAGTCTTAATATCTCATCTTTAATCAATGAGTCAAAAGAGGCGAGAACATCGGAAGGTAAGTCTGTGAGTTTTTTGCCAAAGGTTTGCTGAAGTAACGAAAAGACAAGTAGATAATCTTCCAATCTGGAGGTTCTTGTCTTAGTGAGAAGTCCCTCTATCCCGGCCTCTGAGATGTCGGAGAGACTACGCAAGTTCTTCAACTTTGTCTCATGAACATTTCTTTCTCTCTGTAAATTCCTCAAAGCAGATCCGAGTTTTGTAATATTTCTTCTTGCATAATCGAACTGTCTTTCCATAGAAAGGGAATTATCGCTTACAGAGAACGCATCTTTAATCTTGAGGAATTGACTTGATAAGATGCTATCCAGGTTATTTTTTTTCTGCTCAATTTCACTCTCTACTCTATGGAGATTTTCTGTCAGAGTAGTCATTGAATCTTTAGATTTCTTTCTTATTGTCTCTTTTAAAATTTTCAAAGTTTCAGAGGATATAAACGGAACAGGAAGATTTATAATTTTAGGGATTTCAGCCTTTGAGGTCAAATTTTTTCTTTTTATCTCTTCGAGTAAATTTTCTTCAATGCGATTTTGGACAAGGTGGTGAAGTAAGTTATGGACATTCTCAAAGAGATTGAGGGAAAGACCTGCTTCAACGATATATTGTTCCAGATCGTGAATGGATATATCTGATAGAGAACCAGGATATAAAGGAGCCATCGAAAGTGTCTCGGCAGCCAAGAAGACATCAAATTTATATTTTTTTGCCAACCGAAGTCTCATACTCGTCTGGAAATTATTTATAACAGTTGAAAAAACCTTGAGCAGTTCTTTTCTTTCGACATCACTCATCAAGGTTCTTTTCAGACATTCACCTACTTCTTCTACGAGAAGGTTTCTCAATGCTATGTCACAGATCAGAGCAGCGTCTTTTTTCTTATCAAGGAATTTTGAAAAAATCTCGATTAAATCATTTTTATAAGATGACAGATCTATATTCTCTTTGCCTTTTTGAATGGCTGTCAATAGATATAGCACCAATTTATGAACCATGTCCCTGAGGGATTTATCTATCTGTACATATATTATACCATCATTTTTTAATAACTCATTTATTGATTCACGGGGCAGATTTTTCTCTTTTAAAAAATTTACGATTTCAGTTACACATCCATTGTAAAACTCTTCCTTTGAATAAAGGTTTCTCATCTCTTGCAAATACCTGTTCTTTTCTTCAGCAGACCTTTCTATTTCCATTGTGGAAGCCATGTTTATATATAATATATTTTAAAAGGATTTTAGTCAAGAAAAAAATCCACTTTTGCTCCTACTTTTTAACATATTTTAGAAGTTCATTTTCAATCTTTAAATCACTTCAAAACGGTTCACTTTAAATTTTTAAATGACATACACTAATTTTTTCCTTGACAAATTTTTATTTATATTATATTTTATTTGAAAAGGCAAAAGGAGGTTTTATTGTGGCTGAGGATACGCAATTAGATCCAGAGATCGAAAAATTGTCTGAAAAGTATGCGAAGGACCCAAAATCAAGGGTATTCGCTCCACTTGGAGATGCCTATCGCAGGAGTAAACTTTACGACGAGGCGATTAACATATTGAAAAAGGGATTGGAATTGTATCCCAATTATGTGAGTGCTCATCTGGTACTTGGGAGATGCTACTACGAGAAGAATATGTATCAACTGGCAAAGGACGAATTTGAAAAGGTGCTACAATTGGACCAGCAAAACCTGGTTGCACTCAATTTTCTCGGGGATATTCTTGCAAATACTGGAAACAAGGATGAGGCGATAGAGACCTATAAGCAAATTCTTGAGATAGATACTACGAACACCGAAGTCCGGGAAAAACTCGAGGCTATGGTACCCGGTGTTACTGCACTTCCCGCAGCAGAGATGCCACCTGGAGCTGAGCCTCCACCTATAAAGCATGGTTTTGAAGAAACCCAACCTATCGAACCAACACCAATTGCTGAAACTAAAAAACCCGAAGTCCCTGTCAAACCAATTGTACCGAGTGAAGAACCCCCATCGGCTGCTGAACCTTCTGCAGAGGAACCACCTGTTAAACATATTGAAAAAGAGAAAACAACCCTTATTGAAGCACCGCCATCTGAACCTAAGAAGCCTGTAGCAACACCTACTCTAGCGGAGATATATGAGAATCAGGGATTCTTAGATAAGGCATTGGAGGTTTATAAAGAGGTCCTGCAATCTTCTCCTGACAATGAGAAGATAAAAGCAAAGGTAGCTGAACTGGAATCTAAACTTTCTGGGAAAGAATCGCCCAAAGAAAAACCAGAAAAGCTTACCGATATTTTTGCCGAGAAAAAAGAGGAAGAGCAAAAGCCAAAAAAAGATATGAAATCCTTCAAAGATTGGTTAGAAGGGCTCAAGTGAATAGAGTACACCGCATACAGCAACAATTCAGAAAAGAAAATATAGATGGTCTACTTGTGACAAATCCCATCAATATTAAATATCTTGTGGGATGTGATGATGGCATTCTCTTTCTTTCAAGAAAGAAGGCTATATTGTTTATGCATTATATGAATAGAGAGCAGATGGAAAAGAAAATATCTGGATGTGAAATTAGAAGTGGAGATAAAAATCCGTTGGTTTTGTTTTCTAAATCCAGAGAACTTAAAAGAATGAAGAGACTTGGATTTGAATCTGATGTAGTGACTGTTTCACAAGCTAAAAGTTTCAAGAAATCGATCAAAGTCAAGTTTGTGCCGAAGGTTGGCATCGTGGAAGGACTTCGCAAGAAGAAAGAGGCCGTTGAGATAAAATTGATTAGGAAGGCATCAAAATTGACTGTGGAGGTTCTGAAGTCGATTTTGTCATTGCTTAAAGTTGGGGTGAGGGAAATTGACATTGCTGCCGAGATAGACTACAACATAAGGAAAAGAGGTGGAGTGCCTGCTTTTCCTCCCATTGTCGCATTCGGGCGTAACTCATCTATGCCGCACGCCGAACCTTCAAGACGAAGGCTTAAAAAAGGCGATTTACTGATAATAGATTTAGGTGCTTCCTACAGAGGTTATGCGTCCGATATGACAAGGACTCTCTGTATTGGAAAGCCAAATAGGCGCCAGAAAGATATATATGAGATTGTACTCGAGGCACAGAAGCGGGCAGTAAAATTCGCCCGCGATTCGATAAGCACCAAAGAACTCGACGATGCTGCAAGGAGTTTGATAACAAATCGTGGCTATGGTGAAAGATTCATTCATGGACTGGGGCATGGGGTTGGCCTGGATGTCCATGAAGCGCCTCGCATTTCTTCTAAAAGTAAAGATAAAATCGAAGAAGGTATGGTCTTAACCATAGAGCCGGGTATTTACATCCCCAATTTCGGGGGGGTCAGAATAGAAGATACGGTTTTAATAAACAAAGATAGATGTGAAGTCCTCACCACCGCATCAAAAGAATTTATAGAAATGTAGCCTCGCAAAGAATCTGTTTTAATCGGATTCAAAACAATACTATTTTACTTAGGAAGGAATGGGTTGTTCCAGTAAAACCTTACAAGTCCGCGAGGCGTTCCGAGCCAAAGATAGTCACCTTCTATTAAAATCGAATTTACTTTAAAATCGGGGTCATATTCTCTCCAGATATTTTTTTCTCTGTTGTATTTCACCAACGATACAGGTGTGGCAAGCCATAGATTGTGCTCATCAAGTGCAATGTCTTGCACATTCCCATTACTGAAATAGGTGGGGGCAAGATACTGTTTCCATTCACCAGTCTTTTCACAATAGAATATAACTCCAACCCTTGTGCCGAACCATACCGTATTTTCATCACCAGTTATACAGTTTGTGCCCACAGCAAGCGAACTGAATGGGTCTTCGAGAAGTTCAAACTTTCCTCTTTGAAAATAGAAGACACCCTTTGGTGTTGCATAGTATATTCTGTCTTTTATAGTAGTTATATCATTTATACTCTCACCAACTGGTTTAATTCGTTTTATTTTCTTATTATTCAAATCGAGATATGACAGTCCGAAATCGGTTCCGCAGAAAAGTTTGTCCCCATACAGTTCTAAAGATAGAACAGCCCTACCAGGCAGACCATCGAAGATGGTGTAGGTATCAAAACGGTCTCTCTTTTTATCATACTGACACAGCCCTTCTTTTGTCCCAAACCATACAAAATCCTGATTGGCTTCTATTGTATATACATCATTGGATAATATTCCTAAAGTATGAGGCATCTCATAAAATTTAGATTCACACTTTTTTCTATCCCACCGTGTAATCCCATCAGATTCACCGTCTCTACCTATCCCTCCAATCCAGAGTATATTACCATCTTTATATACATAGTTAACTGGATTTTTAGCAAGTCCAAAGAGATAATGCGTATAGTTCCATGTTAATAGATTGTATACGAAAAGACCGTATCCTGAACTCCCTACCCATAAGTTCCTGTCTTCTTCTGCAAGAGCGGTTATTTCATATCTTCTAAATTTTTCGTCCTGAAAATAGAAAGGCACCAGAAATGAGTATTTTGGGTCATCAAGATTTAAATTAGTATCTTTTGTAGGAAAGTCGGTTGTATTGCTGCTCGTTGTCCATCTCTGTATTCCCTGATTATATTTTGAGATACCTTTCGGGGTCAAAAACCATACTTCATCCCTGACAACTCTGCAATCGGTTACGAAGTTGTCAGATAACCCCCATATATCTGTCAGAGGCGATATCCACTCATCTTTTAACTTGTCATACCTCGCAACCCCGCCTTTTGTGCCGATGTATACATATCTCAAATCAATACAGATGGAAGTAATATACTTCTGCTCTGTATAACTCACGATATCCCCTTCCCTCACGATAGAAGGTTTGAAAGGCAGGAGGAGAGGTAGAAAAAAAATTATATTTATCATTCACTCGTAGTTCTGAATATGCGCCCCTCAATTTTTCTCATCAAAACTCTTTTGACTGCAGATGGGATTTTATCAACTATATCCTGTGCCATCATTCCATATTCTGTCTTCTCCTTTGCGGCAAGGTCCCCAGCGACTCCATGGAGGTATACGCCTATCTTTGCTGCGTCTACAGGACTTGCTCCTTGAGCAAGGAACGATGAGATGATGCCTGTGAGCACATCACCCGAACCAGCGGTTGCCAGACCTGAATTGCCAGTAGGATTGATAAAAATATCGCCGTTATGAGCAGCAATCACTGTTGGGGCGCCCTTGAGTGCCACCACGGTTTTGTACTCTGTCGCTACATCTCTTGCAATTTCAACCCTCCCTTTTTCTATCTTCTCAATACTCATACCCGTCAATTCAGATAGTTCGCCAGGATGGGGCGTTATTATGGTTTGATTCAGTCTCTTTTTCAAATGTTCTAATTTGATACAGTTCAATCCATCGGCATCGATCACCAATGGAAGATCTATCTTTATCAATTTTCTTACAAAATCTCTGGTCTCTATATTGGTAGAGATACCAGGTCCTATGGTAACTACATCGGCTTTTTTAAGAAAACTCCTGAGTGATTTTAGCGCATTCTTCGATATAGTCTTCTCTTTAGTCTCTGGTAGTGGGTAGGTCATCACCTCTGTCAGTTTCGACTCCATCGCGCTATTCATACTCTCTGGTAGGCATAGAGTGACGAGTCCTGCCCCTGATTTCAATACAGAAGTCGAAGTCAAGGCGGCAGCACCGGTCATCCCAACAGAACCTGCTACCACAACACAGTACCCAAAATCTCCCTTATGCCCATCTTCTTGCCTTTGGGGGATTGCATTTGCAATTTCATCCACATCGAGCACCCAGTTTCTAATATTCTCCTTTTCTATTGCCTCTTTTGGTGCACCTATATCAACTACCCACAGCTCGCCGACGAATTTTTTGCCTGGATAGAAAAATAATCCTAATTTAGGCAGACACATAGAGACCGTAATGTCCGCTTTAACACACACTCCTTCTACACTACCGTTTGTAACATCCAATCCAGAAGGGCAGTCTATGGATAAAATTCTTCTGGCTCTGTTAACTATCTCAATAACTTTAGAAACAATCCCTTCTGGTCTCCCTTTAAATCCAGTCCCAAAGATTGCATCCACGACGAGGTCTGCATTCCTTACACTTTCAGATAAGAGTTCAAGTTTCCCATCTTCGATTTCAATTATACACTCTTCTGTCCTCTTTATGATTTCGAAATTCAGTTTTGCGTCTCCTTTAAGTTCTTCTTCTTTTCCGAGGATAAAACATTCTGGTGATGTTCCTAAATTTCTGAGCCATCTTGCCACCACAAACCCATCCCCTCCATTATTACCTTTTCCAGTTACTATGACGACTTTCAAGTTTTTAAGGTTTTTAAAACGAGTTTTAATAACGGTTACAACGGACCTTCCAGCATTTTCCATAAGCACACAACCAGGAACACCGAAATCTACAATAGTCCTTCTGTCTATATTGCGCATCTGTTCTGAGGTACAGACAATCATATTTTCATTTTAGGTATAATCTCAACTTTTTTGAATCCGGAAGTTTTCTCAATTTCTGGAGGGCTTTTTCTTTAATCTGTCTCACCCCTTCCCGTGAGATTTTGAGTTCATCTCCAATTTCCTGGAGGGTATGGGGGAATTCTCCGCAGACTCCAAAGTATAGGGCCACGATTTTTGCTTCTCTTTTCGGGAGTTCTCTAATAGTCTTCTCCAGCTCTGCCCTTGCCATTTTCCAGTCCATCTCTTCATCAGGTGGAGGGTAGAATTCCGAGGTGAGCATATCTGAAATAGTAGATCTTTCACCTTCGCCAATAGGGGTATCTATTGAAAGGTCGCTCTTTACTTCATTCAATGCCCGTAGAACCTGTTCTTTATTGAGATGTAACTTTTTGCAGAGTTCCATCACGGTCGGTTCTCTCCCATCCATTTTTAACAACTTTGAAGAGAGGGCAGTCACCTTTTTTATTCTCAGATTTTCGGACATTGGAAGACGAACCACCTTTTTCTGTTCAGATATTGCTTTTAGTATATACTGTCTGACCCACCATACTGCGTATGACATGAACCTTATGCCTCTATCTGGATTGTAGCTTTTAACAGCCCGCAGAAGTCCAAGATTTCCTTCGTTTATTAAATCAGATGCAGGTATTCCAATGTATCTATATTCATTGGCTACTCGAACTACAAATTTAAGATTGGAAGAAATGAGCCTGTCGAGCGCTTCCTTGTTCCCCTTTTTTATCTTTAGAAATAGAGCAAGTTCACCTTCGTATGTGAGTATGGGGATTTTGGCAATCTCGTTCAAATAGATACTGAGAGACTTATCTGTTATCCTTTTTCCTATCTTCATGGCTTTACGGCTACATATTGCATCCTTTCGCCCCGTTTTATCCAGAAAAGAACCGGCTCCTTTTTATCCTCCAATTTCTCTGCAATCTCATAATAATCATCGAGGTCTTTTATGGTCTCTTTATTTATTCTCTTGATGATGTCTCCTCTCATCATTCCTGCTTCATCTGCAGGGCTTCCAGGCCCAACATCGAAAACGAGCACCCCTTCTTTTTCCCTTACACTTAACCTCTCCGCTTCCTCACTTTTCAAAGATTTCACTTTCAATCCCAACCAGAATTTTTCTTCCACTTTCTCTTTTTTAACTTCGCCCCCTACATACTCCTCTGGCATTTCTTCTATCTTTAATGTAAGTGTCTTTCCCCTCTTATTTCTAACGACTACAAGTTTCACTTTCTTTCCCAGTTGGGTTTCAGATACAATCTGTTGAAGTTGCGGCACAGATGTTATCTTCTTACCATCGAATTCGGTTATCACATCCCCCTCTTTAAGTCCTGCTTTTGATGCAGGTTGACCTTCGATTACTTCATTAACCAGAACCCCTTCTTTAACTCCAAGTACTTTCTGAAGTTCCTGGGTCACTTCACCAATGAAGACACCGAGCCATCCCCTCACGACTTTGCCTTTTTCTATCAGTTGTTCAAAAACACCTTTTGCCAGATTTATTGGTATGGCAAAACCAACTCCTGTCCATCTACCTGTGGGGGTAGCAATTGCGGTGTTTATACCTATTACTTCGCCTTTTATATTTATCAGCGGGCCACCGCTATTCCCTGGGTTTATCGAAGCATCGGTCTGAATGAAGTTTTGCTGTTGGGGTCCCTCTGGAAGGTAGAGTCCGGTTCTCCCTTTGGCACTGATTACACCTACAGTAACAGTTCCTTCGAATCCGAATGGATTTCCAATGGCAATTGCCCAATCGCCAATCTTTACTTTATCTGAGTCACCTATCCTTGCTACGGGAAAAACTTTTTCTGTTTTAACCTTTAAGACTGCAATATCTGTTCGTGCATCCGTTCCCACTACTTCCACATCGTCCCCCCTAAAGACACTCTTATCCTTCAGTTTCACCACTATCTTATCCGCACCTTTTATCACATGATTGTTAGTGAGGATATAACCCCGTTCATCTATTATCAAGCCGGAGCCAAGACTCCTCTCCTTACCTCCTCGGTAAGGAGATCTTTTGAAGAACTTTTCAAAATCCTTAAAAAAATCTTTAAAAGGCCCCTCGAATTCGAACTCTCTTTCATATCTATATATCTTTTCCGCAGAGATATTAACAACGGTAGGAAGCACTTCTTCTGCTACCTTTGCAAATGGGCTCTCTTCGATTGAGATTGATTCTGTTGCTTCGGGGGTCTTCTTTGCTTCGGGAGATGGGGCTATATCTATATTACATGCAATTATGAGCCCAAAGAAGAAGCCTATCGTTCCAAAAAATAAATATTTTGTTTTTTTCATAACTACCTCCTTATGTCAATAATATCTTATATTAAAGGAAATTTTTTGTCAAGAAAAAATCAACCACAGAGAACATAGAGAACGCATAAAAAAGAAAAACCCTTCCACTACGGGTCTGTCATACGGCCCGTATGGGCGACTGCGAACTCTGGCTAATTTTTCCCTTGACATTTAATTTTTTTCTTTTAAAGTTAACATAGTTCAAAAATCTTTTAAAAAAAAAGGAGGTGTGAGGTAATGGAATTTTTACTGTTAGGTGGTATGGTTCTTATAATGAGCCTTATGAGGAAAATTCCCGCTATGGCTGATGCGGAAAAGGCGCTGACCGGTCTGCAGATCCCTATAGGTATTGTTGTTTTCGTCGTTGGGATTTCTACACTCGTTGGAACTTATCCCTTCGCCCTAACAGGGGGTGAACGTGCCTTCGCTGGGATAATGGGATTGATAGCAGGGGTGATGCTTCTGGTCAACCTGCTCAAACTTGCTGCGAAAACACCTGAAAGTTCGGAGAAGATTTCGAAAGTACTGACCCCTTTCCAGGTTCCAGTAGGAATCGTAACTATCATTGCTACTCTGATAGCAATGTTTTAAACCGTCTGGTCGACCGTTCCTTATTAACCTAAAAATCCCTTTCATTCCAGTCTTTTAGTAATCTATTAGCTGCTATAAAGGAATGGTCGACCATATCATTCTTATGGAAACTTCATGGGAGATAGAAGAAGTATCCAGGGAAAAGGTTAGGTCTCTGGCATCCGGTTTAAACATATCAGATCTGTCTGCTTCTTTCTTAATTGCGCGTACCATAGATAGCGTTCAAAAAGCAAAGGAATTTCTGTACCCATCTCCCAAATATCTACACGATCCATTCCTTTTAAAAGACATGGAAGAAGCAGTGAGAAGGATATGTGAGGCAATAGAAAAAAAAGAAAAGATCTGTATATGTGGACATGAAGATGTTGATGGAATCACTGCAACCTGTGTTCTATTTGAAACCTTGAAAGATATGGGAGCATATCTCATATATTATATACCGAGCAAGAAGGAAGAAGGGCAGGGACTTGTGAAAAATATTGTAGATACTCTTTTTAAAAATGGTGTGAAATTGATCATCACTGTTGACTGTGGTATTTCAAATGTCAAAGATATAGAATATGCTAAAAGTAAGGGAATAGATGTTATCATTTCAGACCATCACGAAATACCAAAAACCCTTCCAGATGCGGTTGCGTGTATTGACCCCAAAAGAGAAGATGATACTTATCCTATAGATACCCTTCCAGGGGTTGGGATATCTTTCAAGTTAGCACAGGCAGTTTCTATGAAAAGGATGAAAATAACGCCGTCTCAATTCTTGAGTGTCAAAAAAGACTTGACTTCACTCGTTTTATTGGGGGTAATGGCGGATAGGGTACCACTTTTAGAAGAAAATAGATCGTTCTATGTACTCGGCAGCAAATCTTTACAGGAATCTAATAGGGTATGGGTAAAGACTTTGAGAATGAACGACCCAAACCAGAAAGACACTGTAATTCCCCGAAATATCGTCCCAATTCTATCTTCCGCTCGTTCTAAACGAGGTCTGAACCCTGGGTGCGAATTTTTGCTGACCAACGATGGTCGGAAAGCATCGAAAATTTATAACCAACTCCTGAATATAAGCAAAAATTGGCATAAAGAATCGAAGGTTCTTTATGATAGAATAAAGGAAAATGCAAAGAGTTCTATCCATTCAAAGCTAATTGTAGCAGTAGATTTCCAAACTTCTCCTTATTTATTGGGATACTTTGCAAATCGATTGAGGGAAGAGTTTTCAAGGCCTACGTTTGTAATTGGATTAAGAAAGAACTCCGCTACAGGTGAAGGAAGGGGAATCAAAAGTTTTAATCTTGTGGAATGTCTCAAAACCTGTGATGACATACTTCTCGACTATGGGGGACATAAACAAGCGGCGGGTTTTTCTATAAATGTAAAAAACATCTCCGAATTTAAACAGAGAGTTAAACACTATGCAAATATAAACATAGACTGGAATGATCTCACCAAAAAGATAGAAATTGATGTTGAGACCAGTTTAAATTCAATTACAGATAAGGTTTTAGATGAGACAGGGTTATTTGCACCATTTGGCAAAGGCAACCGTCAACCATTGATACTTGTGAAAGATGTTGAACTCAAAAGGTCCGAAGATGGATATATTTGTATCGATAGAAATGGCACAACAAAGCTATTACATGCTAATTATCCTCAAACGAAATGGGTTTCGCTTTCTGGTGAACCTATACGGTTGGACTGTATCTTCTCTTTAAACAAAAGAAAAATTTCTCTCTTCGATTCGAGGCCAAGTTTTAAAAAGTTTAATATATAGAGTTATGGATAGTATTCTTGTAGTTGAAGACAAAGACAGCCTCCGTGAAATGCTCATAGATTTTTTAAAGAAGGAGGGGTTTGAGGTTGGGAGCGCAAAAGATGGAAAGGAGGCGATCGAAAAATTACGAGATGGGCGATTCAGTGTTATGCTTTTAGACTTGAAGATTCCTAAAGTCAACGGCATGCAGGTTTTAAAAGAATCGAGTAGTGAAGAAGTGACAACCATCATAATGACTGCTTACGGAACAATAGAGACAGCAGTGGAGGCTATGAAGTTAGGTGCTTTCGATTTCATTTCTAAACCTGTGGATCTTGACCATATCATTCTCTTGATAAGAAGGGCACTGGAGCAAAAACGCATAGTTAGGGAGAATATATTACTGAAGACAGAGTTCGCGGATAGATTCCAGCCAACAGAGATAATAAGCAAATCTAAAAGTATGGTCGAAGTAGCTGCCCTGGCTCAAAGGGTTGCTGCGAGCACATCCAATGTTCTTATTCTTGGCGAGAGTGGAACAGGAAAAGAACTTTTTGCAAGGTCTATCCATTCCATAAGTCCAAGAAAGGATTATCCATTCGTTCCAATAAATTGTGCAGCTATCCCGAAGGACCTCCTCGAGAATGAACTCTTCGGTTCAGAACGAGGTGCATTCACAGGTGCCGTGAGAAAAAAAATAGGAAAGTTTGAATTCGCAGATAGAGGCACAGTATTTCTCGATGAGATTGGAGACCTGAACCTCTCCCTACAGGCAAAGATACTGAGGGTGATTCAGGAAAAAAGTTTTGAGAGACTTGGAGGAACAAAAAACATAAATGTTGATCTGCGAATAATTGCAGCGAGTAATAAGGACTTAAAAGCAGCGATTGGAAAAGGAAATTTCAGAGATGACCTTTATTACAGGCTGAGCGTATTCCCTATACTTCTTCCACCTTTGAGAGAGAGAAAAGAAGATATACCTTTGCTCGCATCATACTTCATACAGAAATATACAAAAGAGATAAAGAAGGGTCCTTTTGAGCTTTCTGACGAAGCAAAAAAGGTTCTCCTATCCTACGATTGGCCAGGTAATGTGAGGGAACTTGAAAATACTGTAGAGAGGGCGATAATACTCTGCGATGGTAGAAAAATTCTTTCAAAACATATCGTCATCTTACCTGTAACACCTACCCCTAGTATCTCGCTTTCAAACATTCCAAAAGATAATTTACGAGCAGCAGGCAGATGGGGCGCAAGAGTTACAGAATCTCAGGTAATAAAGGATGCACTTATAGAGTATAGAGGAAATAAGACAAAGGTAGCAAAAGCATTAAATGTGAGTTACAAGACCTTGTTAGAGAAGATAAAAGAGTATAAAATATAAAATTCAGACAGATCTGGATAAAATGGAGAGAGTTTTGAAGAATTTGAAATTAAAATTTAACTCAATGTGTGAAAACACCCATACGGGTCGTGTGACCGAATGACACCGAGACTACCGAAATAACAGAAAATTGTAAAAATTGTGATTCAGATAATAGACACTGATTTACACTGATGGCCGTAGATTATAAAAAGAATATTCAATCAGTGAACATCTGTGATAATCTGCGTCTAATATACTTCTTGTTTTTCAGTGATTTTCGGTGTTTAATGCGTAATCTGGGTTTAATTGAACTGGAGGGAATATGATTGCTATAAAAGATGGAGAGATAATACCAGTAACGAAAAAGAGAGTAGAAAGAGGAACTATCCTGATAAAAAATGGAAAAATTGAAGCGATTGGTAAAGAGATTAGCATTCCAAAAGGATGTGAAATCATAGATGCAACAGACAGAGTGGTTATGCCAGGCCTGATAGATGCACATACACATTTAGGAATAGGGGAAGTAGGAATAGGTGAGGAGGGAAGGGACTATAATGAGATATCTTCCCCTGTTACTGCCCAGATGAGAGCAATAGATGGTATAAATCCACTCGAAAAGGGGTTTCTATATGCACGGGCAGGAGGGATAACAACGGTCGTATCAACACCCGGGAGTGCTAATGTCATTGGGGGTATTGCCTGCGCAATAAAAACTTGTGGTAATGTCGTTGATGAGATGGTCATAAAAGAGCGGGTTGGATTAAAAGTCGCCTTTGGAGAGAATCCAAAACGGGTTGCCGCTGAAAAGAAGAGGGACCCCTTAACCAGAATGGGCGTTGCGGCACTCTTGAGAGATGCTCTGGTGCAAGCACAGAACTATATTGAGATTCAGAAATGGGCAAAGAAGAAAAAGGAAAAACCACCCGAACGAAATTTGAAATTGGAAAACCTAACTTATGTATTGAGAAAAGAGATACCGCTCCGTGCACATGCCCATCGCAGTGATGACATAGCCACTGCTGTGAGGATAGCGGAAGAGTTCGATATCGATCTGATTATAGAACATGGGACAGAAGCCTACAAGATAGCAGATTGGCTCTCAAAGAAAAAGGTTCCTGTCATCACTGGGCCTGCTTTCGGGACTCCAACGAAGATAGAGACCCAAAATGTAACATTCAAGTCTCCCAAAATATTGAAGGATGCCGGGATAAAATTTACAATCACCACAGACCACAATGTAGTACCGATAAACTCGCTCATTCTGTGTGCAATTATGGCAACTAAAGAGGGACTGGACCCGGAAGATGCTCTGCGTGCAGTCACACAGAATCCTGCCGAGATCCTCGGGCTTGGTGATAGGATAGGAAGTATAGAAGTCGGTAAGGATGCAGACATAATAATTTTATCTTCGGATCCTTTAGATGCGAGAAGCAAGGTAGAACTAACGTTCATAAATGGAAAAGTCGTATTTGATATTAAAAAGGAAAAGACGCCTTTTTAATTTACATCTATTATGAAAATTTTAGGGATTGTTGGCAGTCCACGAAAGGGTGGGAATACAGATGTTCTTGTAGATAAGGTATTAGAAGGAACAAAGACTAAAGGCACGAAGATAGAAAAAATTTATCTAAATGATTTGAACATCAGACCTTGCGTTAGTTGCGAACGATGTTCACAAAGTGGAGTATGTGCAGTTTCAGACGATTTCCAACCCCTTCTGCAAAAGATTAGAGAAACAGATTGCATCGTTGTCGGTTCACCGATATACTGTGCAACGGTCACAGCACAGCTAAAGGCCCTGATAGACCGCACAGATTCTAGTCAGGTGATTTTGGAATTTAAAAACGACAGATATATCTTTAGAAGCAGATTCAAAGACCATAAAAAGGGGGTCATAATCTGTGTAGGGCATCTAAGTCCCCTAAAAGATTTTGAACATACCACAAGGGTAATGAATTTGTTCCTTAAAGATTTAGGAGTTGAAGTAATAGACGAGATCATTGCAGACAAAGTTTCCAAAATCGATGACATTTTTAAAAGGAAAGACATTTTGCAAGAGGCTTACGAAGCCGGAATGAAATTGATTGAAGAGAGCCACGGATTTCACGGATTATCACAGATTTCTGACACTAATTAAAAAGAATATCAGATTATCAGAGTACTAGATGGAGAATTCAGATATCAGAGGGTCAGATTTATGGGTAAGACTAAACACAGGCTCTGATATTCTGATCTATGACCTTCTCATTCTCCCCGCACATAAGTTATGTGCGGGGTGGTGTTCTGATAATCTATTAAAATCCGTGCAAATCCGTGAAATCAGTGGACTATGACTCGTGGGTCTTTTTCCTTGACATTTTTACAATAATTTTGGAGATTTTGAAAAAAGGAGGCAATTATGCTTTTCAGAAAACGTTTATTAGGTGAGATATTAGTAGATAGGGGTATTATTGGTGTTGAAGGACTCAATCTGGCGCTGGAGAGGCAGCGTTCAGCAGAGATGTTAGAGTGGGGGCGCTGGAGGAAATTGGGAGAGGTGCTACTTGAAGAGAAACTGGTCACAAAAAAACAGATTCAAGAAGCGATGGAGATCCAAGCAGAGGAGGCAAGGAAGGTCGTAACCGTGCAAGAACTCGAAGGTATCCCTATTTTAAAAGGTCTCAAAAAAGAAGAATTTGAACTTCTTGCAACTTGCTGTAGGAAAGAATATTACAAAAAAGACGAGGTCATCTTCTCTCAGGGAGATAAGGCAGATGAGTTGTATGCAGTGCTGGATGGAAAAGCAGATGTTTTAATAAAGATGAGAGGAATAAAAGAACCAGCATCCATTCATACCCTCAAACCGAAGGAAGTTTTTGGTGAATTGGCATTCATTGATAGAGCTCCCCGTTCGGCAACGATAAAGTGTGTTCACCGTTCGGACGTCGTAGTGCTCAAAAAATCTGATTTCAATTCTATGGTCAAGGTGAGTCCGCACATAGAAGCCGTAGTCATAAAAAACATTGCGACAATCCTTTCAAGAAGGATGAGAGATACTGATGCCAAATTGAAAAGATACATCGCAAAATCTAAAAAGGTAGATAAATAGTCTGTTTGTGTTTGGGGTCAACGCTTCAAAAGTGTAAAAGAAGGTAGTGCAGGGTCTTCCCATACGGGTCTGCGATAGACCCTACTTTTATAGTTTCATTACGTATTCTCGCTTGGCAATCTCGTAATATAATTTAAGATTGCTTCGCCCGTATCCATACGGATCCGTAGGGACGGGCTCGTAATGTCACTTGGGAAATTGCAAAGTCCTGTAGGGAACAGGCATGCCTGTTCCCTACAGGACTTAATCTGCGGTTATCTGTGTACTCTCAGTGAATTCTACGCCTCTGCGGTTTTCTTTTTTCCTTGACCCCATCAAAGAACTATAAGACGTGGGGTCAGGAAAATCTGATACGCTTTAAGCGTATCGATTTTCCTTGACATTTTAAGAAAATCTTGTATTATAAATTTAAGCGAGGGTGGCGGAACTTGGTAGACGCGCTGGATTTAGGATCCAGTCCTGAAAGGGATGAGGGTTCAAATCCCTCCTCTCGCAAAATATTATGGTAATATATTAGTGATTTCAAAAAATGGAACCACGAGATTTCACAAGATTTACACAAGAGGATAATGAAAAATGATTATATAAAGAACTGTCCGCCCATACGAACCGTATGGCAGAATCCGTATGGAAAAAATTATGGGGGCAGCATTAGAAGTAAAAAGAAAAATCTTGTGATAATCTGTGTAATCTGTGGTTTAAATTTATGTTTTTAAAATGGAACTGAATGTTTTAAAACCTAATGAATGGCAGAGAACACTGGATGTCTCTGTGCCCGCTTATCGGGTTGAAGATGAAATCGATGAACTCTCTGCAAACTACAGTAAAGAAATAAAACTGAAAGGATTTAGAAAAGGCAAAGTCCCAAAGGAAATCGTAAAAATGAAATATGCATCGAGCCTTGAAACAGAAGCGATAAATAGACTCGTTCCTAAAATATATCAGGAAATAATAAAAGAAAAAAAATTTCAACCAATCACAACTGCGAAGATACACGACCTCTCTTTTAAACCAAAAAAGAGACTACATTTCAAGGCATCCTTTGAAATCATACCTGATATAGAATTGAAAGATTATAAAAATCTACGCTTCACTAAAAGAGTTGACAAAATAGGGAGGAAAGAAATCAAAAGTGTATTGCACAAACTCAGAGAAGAGAATGCCGTGTATAACCCTGTCAATCGTCCTATCTGTGTTGGCGATCTGGTTACAGTAGATATTGAGGTGATAAAAGATGGACATGCGGATGAAAACGATAAGAAAGAGAATGTAAATCTTGTAGTGAAAGAGAAAAAATTAACAAAAGATATGTTTGAAAAATTTCTGGCAAAGGGAGTGAACGACGAGTTTGAAATAGAAAGTAAGGATTCAAAAACTAAGGTGAGAATAAAAGAGATAAAAGAACCCTCGTTCCCCCAAATGGATGATAAGTTTGCAAAGGACCTTGGATTTGAAAACCTGAAAGCATTGAAGAGAGAGCTCAAAATGAATCTAATAAAAGAGGATGAAAAAATTGCCGGGAAAGAACTTGAAAGGGATATAAGTGAATACCTTCTTGCTCAGAATGCATTTGAACCTCCTGATTCTTTAGTTGAACTTTATCTCTCTGAAATGAGAAAAGGGAAAGAAGGGGATGTGAGCAGTCTAAAGGCTGAGATGAGACCCGCCGCTATAAGAGCGGTGAAACTGCATGTAATTCTTGATAAAATTGCCGAAAGAGAAGAGATAGTTGCTACAGATGATGAAGTTGACAGGCAGATAAACGATTTTTCCTCTGCTGAAAAAAAGGATTCGAAGTTTGTAAAATTACAACTTAAAAAGAGCGGTCGATACGAAAATTTAAAAGAACAGATCAGAAGAAATAAGACATTCGATTTTCTGATTGCAAATTCAAAGATAAAAATAAAGAAGGTAAGGAGGAATTTATGGGATTAGTTCCAATAGTTGTTGAACAGAGTGCGAGGGGAGAACGAGCTTATGACATATTTTCCCGACTTCTGAAAGAGAGAATAATATTCATAGGGTCTCCTATAGAAGACACTGTATCGAATCTTGTCATAGCCCAGCTTCTTTTCCTTGAGGCCGATGATCCTGAGAAGGATATAAGTATTTACATAAATAGTCCCGGGGGCGTCATCTCCTGCGGACTCGCTATCTATGACACGATACAGTATATAAAACCTGATGTTTCTACTATATGTATGGGAATGGCAGCCAGTCTGGCAGCGGTCTTACTTTCATCTGGTGCCAAAGGCAAAAGATTCTGCCTCCCCCATACGAGGATTCTTCTTCATCAGCCAATGGGTGGTGTCACAGGACAGGCTGTAGATATAGAAATTCACGCCAAAGAGATCGTTACCATCAGGGAACGGTTGAATCAAATCCTCTCACACCATACAGGCCAATCTCTTGAGAAGATAACAAAGGATACGGACAGAAATTTCTGGATGTCTGCATTGGAAGCCAAAAATTATGGGCTTGTAGATGAGGTTATAAAAACAAAAAGTGAGATAAAGAATGCGAAGTAGAGTTCCAAGATGCTCTTTCTGTAATAGACCGCAGGAGCGGGTTCATAGATTGATTTCTGGCACATCCGGATATATATGCAATGACTGTATCAAAATCTGTTCCGAAATAGTAAAGAATGGAACATTGTCACAAGAGCCGATCGACTTCAAACTGCCATCCCCCCAGAGGATAAAGTCCAGTTTAGATGAGTATGTAATTGGACAGGAAAGGGCAAAGAAGGTGCTATCGGTAGCGGTATATAATCACTATAAAAGGATATGCACCAAAGATGAGGGTGTAGAATTAGAGAAGAGCAATGTCTTATTGATTGGACCAACAGGTATCGGAAAAACCCTCCTTGCCCAGACTATGGCGAAGATATTGAGGGTTCCTTTTGCAATTGCAGATGCAACTGCTTTAACCGAGGCAGGCTATGTGGGTGAGGATGTGGAAAATATTTTAGTAAGACTGTTGCAGTCAGCAGATTACGAGGTGAATTCAGCCGAGACTGGCATCTTGTATATAGACGAGATTGATAAGATAGCGAGGAAGAGTGATAGTCCAAGTATAACACGTGATGTCTCAGGTGAAGGCGTTCAACAGGCACTTTTAAAAATAATCGAAGGGGATATTGTCAATGTGCCTCCACAGGGAGGACGCAAGCATCCAGAACAGTCTTTTGTGCAGATAAATAGCAAAAATATACTTTTTATCTGTGGTGGAACATTCGACGGACTGGATAAGATAGTTGAAAAAAGAAGGGGCAGTGGTAACATTGGATTTACAGTGGCTTTGAAGAAAAGAAGAACCAACTCTATTTTTGAAGTTGAACCCGAAGACTTAATTCAATATGGAATGATACCCGAATTTGTGGGTAGGATGCACACAATTTACACTCTACATGAACTCGATAAAAATTCCCTCATAGATATCTTGACTAAACCGAAGAATGCGCTATGCAAACAGTATAAGAAGATATTTGGACTCGAAGGTGTTGAACTCATATTTGAAGAGGATGCACTCGATGCTATAGCGACTTGTGCGATCCATATAAAGACAGGTGCCAGAGGTCTTAGGGCTATTCTGGAATCATCTATGCTCGACATAATGTTCCATCTCCCATCAGATAGAAGGATAAAGAAATGTATAATAACAAAAGAGGTAATTACCAAAAAGGCAGGACCTGTCTATATATATAGACAGAGAAGGATGAAGAATGGTTCGTATAATTAAGGACGGAGAGGTTTTAGGATTCAGTTCTGAACTTCCACTCGTTCCATTGAGGGATGTGGTCGTTTTCCCGTATATGACAGTATCCCTTCTGATCGGACGCAAACAATCTATAGATGCAATAGAATCTGCTCATAACAGAGACAGAATGATATTCTTATCGGCGCAGAAAGACCCGATACTCTCTTCCCCAACTTCTAAAGATATACATCAAATAGGGACAATTTCGAAGATCACCCATATGTTGAAACTGCCCGATGGAACGGTGAAGGTACTGGTAGAAGGGATTGTCAGGGCAAAAATAGAAAAATTTCTTCATAACAGGAAACACTTCTCGGTCAAATTTTCGATTATTAAAGGGGAAGAGGAAGAAACCATGCATACAGAAGCACTCCTCAGAAATGTGAGGTCTCAATTTGAGGAGTATGTGAGATTGAATAAGAAGATTCCTAATGAAGTGCTCTTATCAATATCGCATATCCAATCCCCTGAGAAACTCATCGATGCCATATCATCCCACTTCTCTGTTGGGTTGGAGACAAAACAGAAACTATTAGAATGTGCAAGTATTGAATCTCGACTGAGATTTCTCTCTATAGCCCTGGCTTCTGAGATAGATATACTCAAACTTGGCAAAAAACTCGAGGAGGATGTAAAATCGCAGGTGATGAAGAGCCAGAAGCAGTTCTATCTTGCTGAGCAGATGAGGGCTATAAAGAGAGAACTTGGACAGGAAGAGAATGAAACAGAGGAGATATTAGAACTGAGGAAGGCGATAGAGTCGACAAAGCTACCCGAAGAGGTTGAAAAGAAGGCGAATAAGGAACTTGAAAGGTTAAAAAAGATGCCACCCATGTCACCTGAGGCAACTGTAATAAGGAATTACCTCGACTGGTTCATATCGCTCCCATGGGAAAAACGGACGAAAGATAATTTGAGCATCAAACATGCCGAGCGAATTCTGAATGAAGACCACTATGGTCTGGAAAAACCAAAAGAGAGGATAATAGAATTTCTATCGGTGCTGAAATTGATAAAAAAGATGAAAGGTCCTATAATCTGTTTCGTCGGTGCGCCCGGGGTTGGAAAGACTTCCTTGGGGAAATCGATTGCCCGTGCCCTCGGGAGGAAATTTGTGAGGATGTCACTCGGTGGAGTGAGAGATGAGGCAGAGATAAGAGGACATAGAAGAACATACATCGGTGCCCTTCCAGGAAGGATAATACAAAATGTGAAGAAAGCAGAGACAAAGAATCCCGTCTTTCTCTTAGATGAAGTGGACAAGATAGGGCTCGATTACAGAGGAGATCCTGCAGCTGCTTTAATAGAAGTACTCGACCCAGAGGTGAACTACTCTTTTAATGACCATTATCTTGAGGTAGATTTCGATCTTTCTGAAATTTTCTTCATATGTACTGCCAATGTGCTCCACACTATTCCACCTGCATTGAAGGACAGAATGGAAGTGATAAGACTCCCGGGTTACTTAGAACATGAAAAATTACAGATTGCAAAGGGATTTCTAATTCCAAAACAGTTAAAATCACATGGACTCCGAGAGAGAAATTTGAAGTTCACGAATGAAGCGATAGTCTCGATAATAAGAAATTATACAAAGGAAGTTGGGGTAAGAAATTTAGAAAGAGAAATTGCTGCTATCTCGCGTAAGGTCGCCAGATTGGTGGCTACAAAAAAGAAGAAGGGAGTGACCATTAAGAAGAGTAGTCTTGAGAAGTATCTCGGCGCGCCTAAATTTCTTGGGAAAGAACTCGACGAGGAGAATGAGATAGGTGTTGCCACAGGCCTTTCATGGACAGAGCTTGGTGGTGAACTTATTCAGCTGGAAGTCGAGATTGTGAAGGGTAAGGGAAAGTTAATACTGACAGGACAGTTAGGTGATATTATGAAAGAATCCGCGCAGGCTGCCTTGACATACGCCCGATCCAGGGCAACTTCATTTGGGCTGCCAGATGATTTTTCAAGGAAGATAGATATCCATGTCCATGTGCCAGAAGGTGCCATACCAAAAGATGGACCTTCTGCAGGTATAACCATAGCAACAGCGATGCTCTCGGCACTGACAAAAATACCAACCTTTAGAAATGTTGCGATGAGTGGTGAGATAACCCTTCGTGGGAGAGTGCTTCCAATCGGTGGGCTTGCAGAAAAACTGGTTGCGGCACAGAGAGCAGGCGTGAAGACTGTGATAATACCCATAAAGAACGAGAAAGACTTGAAAGAAATTCCAACCTATGCAAAGAAAGGATTGGATATAAAACTGGTTAAAAGTATGGATGAGGTTCTGGAGATTACGTTAACGAAGAAATTGCGACCCCAACAGGTTATGGAGTATAAGCAGGAGAGAGTTTTTGCCCATTGAATACAATCTGGGACCCCCCATTTTAAATTTTTTCAGTTAGCATCTTGACAAAGATTTTTTATTTCATATAATAATTTATATGGATTATGAGAAATTCTTCAATTTGAGCGACGCGCCTTTTGGTAGTTCGCCCGATGAGAGGTTTTATTATGATTCTCCCCAGCATAGTAAGGTAATAGTAAAACTTATCCATGTGGCGGAGGCGATGAGGGGACTGGGTATATTGTTAGGAGACATCGGGACTGGAAAGACAACGATTGCGAGGAGGATGCTCGATATAATGAGTGCAAAAGAGGAGTTTGAGGTTGCTATGCTGGTCATAATACATTCCGCACTTCAGCCACTCTGGTTGATTAAAAAAGTTGCAGAGAAACTCGGGGTAGAAGATATAAAAGGAAATGTGGACAAGGATACGCTGATTTCAAAGTTGTACGAAAGGCTTGTAGATATATACGAACAGAATAAAAAAGCGGTGGTGATGATAGACGAAGCAAATATGCTTGAGAGAAAAGATATAATGGAAGAGATGAGGGGGCTGCTCAATATAGAATTTCCAGAAGGTCATTTGATCACCTTTCTCCTCTTCGGGCTGCCAGAACTGGATAACAATTTGAAACTCGATATGCCACTGTATGAAAGGATTGGCATGAAATGTCGTCTTGAAACCCTCACCGCAGAGTCTACAAAAGGCTATATCCAGCATAGATTAAGCGTGGTTGGTAGGAGTGATAACATCTTTACCGACCCTGCAGTCAGAGTTATATACAAGTTCTCGAAAGGAAAACCGAGATTGATAAACACGATATGTGATAACGCTCTACTTGAAGGTTTTCTTACAAAAAAGAATATTATAGATGAAGCGGTTGTCGAAGAAGTCGTAGGAGACCTGGGGATAATGTGAACCACATTCCATATTACTGAACTCGAGTGCATTATGCAGGGTAAAGACCTGTCTAAAGTGGATTAATCCGTGTTTACATCCACGCTCATCACCTTTTTTGAATGAGATATGTAGATTTACACATCCACACAACCTACTCTGATAGTTCCTTTACGCCACAAGAGGTGATAGAACAATCACTCAAATCCGATTTGAGTGCCGTTGCAATTACAGACCACGATTCAGTCGATGGGATAGAACCTGCCATAAAAGTAGCGGATAAGAGAATAGAAGTCATTCCCGGAATTGAACTCTCTTCGATAGAGAACGGCAAAGATATACATTTTCTTGGATATTTTATAGATTACGAAGAGAAAAATCTGCTACAGATTCTAAAGAGGTTCAAAACATTGAGAGTGGATAGGGCAAAAGAAATCATAAGAAAATTGCGCAATTTCAATATTGAAATAAATTTTGAACATATCCTTCAAATTGTGGGTAAAGGTTCCATTGGCAGACCTCATATTGCAAGGATGCTTTTAAAAGAGGGATATGTTGCTTCCTACAGGGGCGCTTTTCGACGCTTTCTTGCCGATAATGCACCGTGTTATGTGCCAAGATACGAACTTGGGCAAAAAGAGGCGATACAGATAATAAGGGATGCAAATGGAATACCTGTACTCGCCCATCCTTTGAAGTTGAAGGTTGCTGACTTTATACCAAAGTTTATCGAATACGGTCTGCTCGGGATTGAGGCGTGGCATCCTGAACACAATAAAGAGGCGATTGAATACTATACAGAATATGCAAGGAAGAAAAATCTCGTGGCGACTGGTGGTTCAGACTGTCACGGTAATATCAAAAGACCTATGCTAGGAAAACTTAAGGTTCCATACTCTGTGCTGGAAGATTTAAAGGAGATAAAATCTAATGTAACCCGTAGGGGCGACTGTGGTTAATCTTCCCTTGATTGTATAGGAACCTATACATTCTCCTCTTATGATTTTTCTTCTCTCTGTGTTCTCTGCACCTCTGCGGTTTTTCTTTTTTTCCTTGACAAGGAATTCAAAAACCTTAAAATATAAATATTAAACTTTCTGTAG
Source organism: bacterium (assembly GCA_030619885.1). Classification (GTDB taxonomy): domain Bacteria; phylum Hydrothermota; class DG-26; order JAUXAN01; family JAUXAN01; genus JAUXAN01. Next base: position 11,164 of record JAUXAN010000006.1, on the reverse strand, counting down.
CGTTCTGTATATAATAAGGGCTCTAATGACTAATAACTAATTTTAGAAGGGGGTGGAAAAAGAGAGCAGTAAGGGCAAACCCTTGACTTCGGCGAGCTCAGTCGAGCCGTGGTTGCCCAAAAGGAAAAGTAGGCAGCAAAAAATAACTGAATGCGGGATCTTCGGTTATCACTATTTTCCTGTGTTTATCTGTGTCGAAATCCGTTGTATTCCGTGTGTTTTAAAAAGGAGGTATCTATGTCTAAAGCAAATCCATCAACCGATGTGAAGAGTGTATGGATAGCCCTGGTTGTCGTTGGGGTCTTTATTTTATTCTCGAATGGATTAGCGAAGGAACTCCACCCGGTGGGCTGTCTGCCAGAGGACCCTTCTCAGAGACCATGGATGCATAAAAGTCCTGTGAAGGCAAAACCTGTTAAACAACTTTCGGTTGATCTCACACCTTTCATGCCACCAGTCGGTGACCAGCAATACCAGGGTTCCTGTGTTGCCTGGGCAGTGGGCTATTACCATAAGACTTTTCAGGAATGGTATGAACGGAGATGGGACGTGGACACTACTGATCATCAGTTCAGTCCTGCCTTCATCTACAACCAGATAAATGGTGGTGTAGACGATGGGGCTTATTTCACAGATGCAACGAAGTGTCTCATTGACCACGGCTGTGCAAATCTCGTAGACTCTCCGTATAATGATGCTGATTCAACCTCATGGCCAACTGAAGCAGCCTATTCCAATGCCATTCCATACCGTTCCGATTCAGCGTATTTTCTCTGGGTTGGGGACTCTAGTGGTATTGAAGTTCTCAAGGCGTTAATCTCTGATAGTAATGTCGTGGTTTTAGGGATAGATGTGTGGAGTACAAATTTCGATCGCATCGTGAATTACGACACTATGTACTGCGTAGCTGATACAGGAGGGGGCTACATCAGGGGTGGACATGCTGTCACGATAGTCGGATATAATGATACCCTAGTTACACATGACGGCACTGGTGCATTCAGATTGGTCAACTCATGGGGTACTGACTGGGGTCATTTTGGCTATTTCTGGATGTCATACGAAGCTGTACAGCATCCACGCCTCTCACATCAGTGGGCGTATTACACGACCGACCGTATCGCATATTCACCTGTTGTGGAGACCAGATGGAAGATAACACATCCAACTCGCCAGCGGGTTGCCATCCAGATGGGGATTGGTGATACCCTGACGCCTGATTGGACAAAATCTTTCTTTGACTGGTACATGCCTGTGCAAGCAGACTACCCATTCGCTGGACACAATATAGTGTTCGATATTTCAGATGGTGAGTCATGGTTCGACCCAGCAGGAACCAACATCTTTATGCAATGTGAAGATACAGCATTAGATAGTGATACTGGCACTGTAGAACATCTATATGCACACCATTTTGGATGGGGTGCGTCTAACAGTTCAACCGAGACACCAAAGAATATTCCTGATGGCGGACCCAAGATATATGTGAACCTCACAATATCCGAAACAGATATCCCTGATATCGTTGTAGAACCTGATACACTTGAATTATACTGTGAAGCAGCCATGATCGATGCCGCCACTATGTGGGTGAAGAATGTTGGCAACGGCGCACTGAATGTAACTAATATAACGAAGACACAGTCATGGATTATTTCTATAAATCCAACCTCATTTGTCACAACAGCAGGAGATTCTCAATCTGTTGTAGTAAAGGTAATGGCAGCAGGATTATCAGATGGAACCTATTACGATAGTCTCCAAATTGCTTCCCATGACCCTGACGAGAACCTCTACTTTGAAACGGTAAAATTTGTTGTCTCATTAGTGAATGTCGAAGAGGAGCCATATGCGAAATTCATACCAAAAGCGACCTCTCTTCTACAGAATTTCCCCAATCCGTTCCATGCGTCCACCGTTATTCGTTATTCGTTGTCCGAACCAAGCCACGCAGTGCTAAAGATCTATGATGCGAGTGGTAGATTGGTCCGCAAATTATCGATAACTGATAACCGATCACCGATTACCGAAGTTGTATGGGATGGAAGAGATAAATTTGGTAAGAAAGTTCCTTCTGGAATCTATTTCTACCGACTCCAGACAGAGAAGGCAAATCTAACGAAGAAGCTAATTCTGCTCAAATAACTCTACCATTGAGGGCAGTATTGAGGGGCGTCCCGATTTTATCAGGACGCCCCTTTTTCATAAAAAGAAACCACAGAGAACAGAGTTTTAATAGGACGCAGATTTCCGCAGATAACCGCAGATTATAAAAAGAATATCCGAGCAGTAAATATCTGTCCATTCCATACGGATGCTGCGCAACGGATCCTGAGATGATAATCAGTGTCTGAATTAAAGTTTGTTTAAAAATAATATCCTAACCCGACCCATAGGGTCAAGAATTTAAAATCCCTCGCTCTCGTTATCTCACAAATTCCCTCTTCCCTTATCAGTATAATGTTATAGGTCCCTTCCGCAATAATAAGTAGAGGATTTTGAATGGTATGGAAAAGTCTTTTTCCTCATCCCCCCTTAAATTTCAATCCAAAACTTATAGCGTCTGCGTTTTCAGTGTAGAGCACAGGTACAATCACAAAAAATAAGGATTTGAAGTTTTTCATTTTACTATCAACCACAGCCCAATCCCCAATATCGCTACTGCAAATATCTTTCTCAACAAACTTCTATTCAGTCTGATTGATATTCTGGGCCCGACCATCCCACCTAAAAATGCAGTGCAACCAAGTATCATTCCCCATCTTACATCGAAGTGTCCTTTCAAAAGATGTCCTAAAAATCCTGTTGCTCCTGTGACGCCTACCATAAGTGAGGAAGTTGCAACTGCTGTCTTCATTGGAACATTGCACAGCAGGACCATCAGAGGGACTTTGAATATCCCCCCTCCTATTCCCAAAAGACCTGCAAGGAATCCTGCTGTAGCGGTCAGCGGCAAGGCTAAAAGTAGATTTACAGAGTAGACCTTGTTTTTACATCTCCTCTGCCAGTGAAACCACCGTTTTCTCACTATCTTCCTACCTTCTGTTTGCCTTATCATAAAATAACTCCCGATGATGATTACTACTCCAAGCAAGAACTCCAAGATTCTCTCATCGAAAGATTCTGAGAAGTATCCGCTCAAGAATGCGCAACCATCGGTCAGAGGGTCGATAAGGAGAGCGAGCCGCCAATCCACATAACCCACTCTGTGATACATAAGAGCAGCGGTAGTACCCATCACCATTATTATGAAAAGGCTAACGGTAGAAGCTCTGTAATACGAAAATGATGCCCGGAGTAAAAAGGGCACATAGAATACCCCACCCCCTATTCCAATCCCCGATGCAATAACAGCTGCAAGAAAGATGCCTGCGGATAAATATATATAGCGCAATTCAGTCCTTAAGTAGTGAGAAAAGACCCTCCGTATCGGAAACTTTTGATAGTAATTCTATGGCACGCTCAACAACAGGGTCACCCTCAAGTGTAGCAGCAAAGAGTTCCTTCTTCCCAAAGACATTCGCTAATATCTGACCTCTAAGTCTCCGTTTTATGAAATCCATGCTACTTGAGAAATCCTCATCCGTATATTCAATCTTCTTCTCATCGAGCAGTTTTTTAAAATCTTTCAGTATGTCGTCGTCTACCTCGAATGACCTCTTTATATCTTTGTGATAGGCGGTGTATTTTACAGCGAAATCGAAAAAGACTCTCTTTCTCCAGAGTTCGGTTTTGAATCCTTTCAGTTTCTCCTCTTCAACGATTATATCGGGTATTATACCTCCACTCCCCTTAACATCTCTGTGCATTCTGCCGAGTGTGTGAAATATCATCTCTTTCAGTGTATCTTCTTCAGCACTCAGTTCATCCTTATGTATGGATCGCCCGGATGGCGCATGGTATTTTGCGGTAGTGAGTTTAATCGCATAGCCACCCCGAAGTGGATATATGCGCTGAACAGAACCTTTTCCAAAGGTATTCGTTCCAACTATCAGACCTCTATCCCAATCCTGAACAGCACCTGACACGATTTCGGATGCGCTGGCACTTCCTTCATTTACTAAAATGACGAGTGGATATTCTCCATATTTAGAATTTCTTCTCGCTTTGAATTCTTCATTCGCATCTTTGATCCTTCCCCTCTGATATACAATCATTTTATCTTTTGATATGAACTCGTCCGCAACATCCACAGCCTCTGAAAGTAACCCACCTGCATTCCATCTCAAATCCAATAGTATCTTCTTTGCCCCCCTATTTTCCAAGTCTTCAACAGCCTTCCTCACATTTCTACCCGCATTTCGAGAAAAAGTAACGAGTTTAATATATCCTATATCGGTGTCTATAATATCGTAGTAAGGAACATTATCTATCTTGATTATCTCTCTTGTTATCGTATAATCTATAGGTTCTTCCTCACCTTCCCTTGAAATCGTTATGGTGACCTGTGTACCTGGTTTACCTCTCAACTTCTTCACCGCCCCATGAGTGGTTATACCCTCAGTAGGTTCACCCTCTATTTTTATTATTCTGTCACCAGCTTGAATGCCTATTCGATAAGCAGGGGTACCAACAATTGGAGAGATAACAGTCAATACATTATCCTTTATGGCAATCTCAATCCCGAGTCCACCGAATTCACCTCTCGTTCCTACCATCAGGTCTTTGTATTCATCAGGGACCAAAAATTGAGAATGCGGGTCGAGTGAACTGACCATTCCCTTCAATGCAGATTCGATCAACTCTGCAGGGACAGGTTCTTCAACATAATTTTCCATCACTTTATCGAGCACACTCGTAAGCAATTCCATACTCTTTTCAAGTTCAACAAAGACATTATCCCTTCTTGCCTGTGAATGGTTGCCGAGTAGACCGATAAAGATCAAGAAAAAGATTGGGAATAGAATAAAACCTCTTTTTTTCATAATTACCTCCTTTTTAGGTTAGATAACAAAAATACATCATAGTTTAAAAAAACCCTTCTCATTGTCAAGTAAAAAGAAACCACAGATTGCACAGATTAACATCTCAGGATCCGTATGGACAGATTTTTGTGGCCAAGGAAAAGCTGCAATCATATTACAGTTGTCACATTTTCTATTGACAGAAACGGGTTTTTTTAGTATTCTATTAACAGTATGAGATTGAAAGTGCTTCATATATCACCCGAACACCTTACGGGAACGCTGTCAGCCTTTAAGAAAGGACATACTGAAATGGGCACCTATTGCAGATTTTGCACCCTATTCAAATCTAAAAGTAGATACGATGAGGATGTCTCATTGAACCTTTCCTTCATCCCAAAATCAAAATGGCTTATTAAGGCAAGAGACTTTATCTACAAAACCAAAAATACCGATAGGGAACTACCCGGCTATCCACCGCTCTGGAGACCATCTACCCCAATAGAAAACCTATTTTTCAAATTAAGGGATGAGGTCTGGTCTGCAAAGATAGAGACTGCGATAGAGAAGTATGACCTTTTAAATTTCGATATCTACCACCTCGAATCAGGACTCGGTTTCTATAGAGATGGAAGGGTAATAAGAAAGTTAAAATCTCTTGGCAAGAAGATAGTCTGTTTCTATCACGGGCAGGATTTGAGGATAAGAGGTGTGATTCCACAGATAGATGAACTCAATGATGTAAATTTGACTTCTGAACTTGATCTGCTCCGCAAACACCCCAAGATTGAATACCTGTTTCTGCCATTCGATACATCGAAGTTTAAACCAAAGGCGTATCTAAATAAAAAGTTGAAAATATGTCATGCGACCACAAATCGCTATTTTAAGGGTTCTGACAGGATAATTCAGGTGTGCGAAGAATTAGAAAGAGAGCATAATATAGAATTTGTGCTCATTGAAAATAGACCACACTCTGAATCGCTTCAAATGAAATCTCGTTGTGATGTATATATAGACCAGATCTCGAATACAGGCGGATGGGGATATGGGATGAACTCTGTGGAGGCATTATCAATGGGTCTGGCTTGCTTGACCAATCTCGTTCCGACCTACGAAAAGTTCATTCCCGACCATCCTTTTATAAACATCACACCTTCCAATATGAAAGAAAAACTGGCCGAACTGATTCACAACAAAGAGATAATTCTAAAAAAAGGTTTGGAAGGAAGAAGGTGGGTAGAACATCACCACGAAGTAAAAGTGGTTCTCAAAAAGTTATACCAGATTTACAGAAGAGAAGGATGGATATGACAGAAGTGAGTGTAGTCATTCCGACTTATAACAGGATTGATTTACTGAAACGGACTCTGAAATCCCTTGAGCACCAGACAGTTGAAAAAGATAGATATGAAGTAGTTGTTGTAGATGACTGTTCAAATGATGGGACAGCAGATTTTCTACGCAAGTTGAACTTTAAAGGAAATCTGAAGTTTATTATTCATAAAGATTCTAAAAAACGCGCTGCTGCCAGAAATAGCGGTATAAGACTTTCAAAGGGCGATGTGGTAATATTTTTAGACGATGATATGGGGGTGAAAGAAGATTTCATTGAACAACATTTAAATAGTTATAAAAACAGAGATTGTGCAGGAATAAAAGGAGAAGTGAAAACTGTTTGGGTAAAAAACGACATTTTTTTGCAATATCTCAACAGAAAAAATAGAGGTGCAAAGAGGCATAAAAAGTTCGACAGAATATCTTTCAAATATTTCCTCTTCAGCAATGCTTCCGTGCGTAGAGAATTATTATTCAAAGCAGGGTCCTTCGATGAGAAAATTAAAGAGTATGGTGGTGAAGATATGGAGTTCGCTTATAGAATCGAGTCTTTGAAAGAAGGCAATTTCTACTACAATCCCGATGCAGTCTCCTATCATAACCATACACGAACCTTTATAGATACCTGCCGTATTCTTGAGAAGTATGGTTCCTCAAATCTGAGGTATATTGTACATAAACATCCAGAACTGGCTAAGGTAATGTTTTTAAATGATAGGCTATTCTCTGGTTGGTTGAAAAAGATTTTTTTAAAAGAAGGGATTTACAGGTTATGTATGGCTTTTTATGATAAACTGCCGCCTCCTATTGCATTCAATCTGATAAAGTTCTGTATGGGGCATGCATTGATAAAAGGGTACCATGAGAATACTTACAGGTAAAGCAAAAGGAAGAAAGATAAAGCTCCTTAAAGGCAGAAACCTCCGACCTACCCTTGGAGTAGTGCGAAAATCCATTTTTGATATTATTGGGAAGAAGATAGAGGGAGCGTATGTTCTCGACCTATTTGCAGGTGGTGGAAGTCTTGGATTGGAATCGCTTTCGAGAAATGCTTATAGAGTTTGTTTTGTTGAAAGGTCTTACAAAATACTGGCAAAAATAAAAGAAAATGTAGAGATATTTGACTTTGTTGATAGAGCAGAATTTTTGAAAATGGATGTGTTAAAAGCAATCAAGCGATGTGCGAGCCAAAATCGAAAGTTCGATATAATATTTGCCGACCCACCCTATCTGAGTAATCTTGCAAGTGAAACACTTGCTTTTCTTTCAGAGTATGGTATACTGGAAGAAGATGGATGGTTGATAATTGAACATCACAAGAAAGAAAATTTGGTTTCTGAATGGAATAACTTTGTGTTATTTAAAGAGAAGAAATTCGGCGACATATTAGTAACTATACTTATAAAGGAGGGGATATGAGAATTGCAATCTATCCAGGGACATTCGATCCAATAACCAATGGTCATTTAGATATTTTAAAACGAAGTCTGAAGTTATTCGACAAAATTATACTTGCTGTAGCGAAAAATGGTGAGAAAGGAACGCTCTTTCCATTAAAAGAGAGGGTAGAAATGGTAAAAGATGCAACAGAATCGCTGGAGAGGATAGAGGTGGATAGCTTCGATTGTCTTTTAGTAGAATATGCAAAGAAGAAGAGAGCATCGGTGATAATAAGAGGTATAAGGGCATATTCGGATTTTGAATATGAATTTCAGATGGCACTGATGAACAGAAGACTTCACCCTGAAATCGAGACGGTCTTCTTGATGCCTACTGAACAATATTCTTATCTCTCTTCAAGTTTAATAAAAGAAATCGTCTCTTTGGGTGGAGAGATGGGTGAGTTGGTTCCTAGTGCAGTACAGAAAAAACTGAAGGGGAAATTTCGGACTTTATGAACTTCGTAGATGAAGCAGAAATAGTCGTCCATTCCGGCAATGGTGGAGATGGATGCACCTCTTTCAGAAGGGAAAAATATGTCCCGAGAGGTGGACCTAATGGTGGAGACGGTGGAAATGGTGGAGATGTGATAATTGAAGGGAATGAAAATCTGAGTACCCTGTTGGATTTCAAGTATAAAAAGTCTTACATAGCAGAGAATGGCAAAAATGGACAGGGTAAAAAGAAAAGTGGAAGAGATGGGGAGAGTATAATCATAAAAGTTCCATTAGGAACCGCTGTATATTGGAATGATGCTCTTCTTTACGACTTCGTCAAGTCTGAGAGGGCAGTAGTCACAAAGGGTGGTAGAGGAGGCAGGGGAAACGCACATTTTGCTACACCTACAAACAGGGCACCTGTGAAATTTGAAAAAGGCACAAGAGGTGAAGAAAAAAACTTGCGCTTGGTGCTTAAACTCATCGCAGATGTTGGGATCGTTGGCTATCCGAATGCGGGTAAATCAACCCTGCTCTCCCGTATCTCAGATGCCAGCCCCAAAGTAGCAGAATATCCATTCACTACTTTGACGCCAAATCTTGGAATAGTAAAACTGGATTTCAAAAAATTCGTCGTCGCAGACATACCAGGTGTCATAGATGGTGCACACAGGGGGAGGGGGTTAGGACTTACGTTTTTGAGACATATAGAACGGACAAAACTACTCTTATTTCTGATAGATATATCAAGAAAAAATCCTAAAGGAGACTATAACTCGCTTAGGAATGAACTCAACTTATATAACCCGAAGTTGCTCAAAAAACCAAGATTGGTCGTTTTCAATAAAATTGACCTTCTCTCCAGAGGTTTCAGGTTTCGACTGGATGAAGAGTTGCAAACCTTCTACATCTCTGCCTTTAAGGGAGAAGGGGTAAGAGAGCTCGTCAATAGACTGGCACTTGAAATATGATAGAAGATTGGATAGCACTCAGTCTGGTAAGAGGAATTGGTGAATGGAAAATGAAACTGTTAGTAAACCATTTCGGCTCACCTTCGGGGGTCTTCAAGGCAACTGTTACAGAACTCGCCAGTGCTGGAATCAACAGAGAAGTTGCATGCAATATAAAAAATTTCAGAGATACCTCCACAGTTAACAGACATCTTTCCTTGATTGAAAAATTCAAGATAAAACTCATCACCTTCCTCGATGAGAACTATCCGGCAAATTTAACCACCCTTGAGGATGCCCCACCTTTACTTTATGTTTCGGGTGAGATAAAAAAGAGCGATAAATTCGCGGTAGCGCTCATCGGTTCAAGGAAGGCTACGGTTTATGGGAAACTTATGACAGAAAAACTCGCAACTGGATTGGTCAAAAATGGGCTTGCCATCGTGAGTGGGATGGCGAGGGGTATAGACACCGTGGCTCACACTTCAGCATTGAAGGCGGGCGGCAGGACTATCGCTGTTTTAGGATGCGGATTGGATGTGGTCTATCCTCCTGAGAATAAAAGGCTCGAGGAACAGATTATAGAAAATGGTGCAGTAGTATCAGAATTTCCGATGGGGACCAAACCCCTCGCAGGAAATTTTCCAACAAGGAACAGAATAATAAGTGGACTCTCTATGGGTGTCGTCGTTGTCGAAGCAGGTAAAAATAGCGGTGTCTTCACAACTGCTCGATGCGCCGCAGAACAGGGAAGAGAAGTCTTCGCTGTCCCAGGAAATGTCTCTTCTAAAATGAGTGTAGGAACGAATATTCTTATAAAAGAGGGTGCAAAGGTCGTTTTAGATTTGAACGACATCCTTGAGGAACTCCATCTTGAGAGAGCAAAAGAAACTGAGAGGGTTATCCCTGAACTTGCACAGGATGAAGAAACAGTTTACAATGTATTGACTGCTGTACCTAAACATATAGATGAGATCTCCTCTGAGGTTGGATACCCTGTCTCAAAGGTCCTCTCCATACTCTTCAATTTAGAAATGAAAGAACTCGTTAGACAGTCTGCAGGAAAGCTATTCGTGAAACAGGAGTAAGATGCGAATGGAGGATGTTAAAATACTCGGGGTAATTCCTGCAAGGGGTGGGTCAAAAGGTATCAAAGATAAGAACATAACTCTACTTGCTAGAAAACCACTTCTGTTCTATACGATAGAAACGGCTAAAAAAACCAAAAGGATAGATAGATTGATATTATCCACGGACAGTCCAAAAATTAGAAAACTGGTGGCTAACTATAATATAGAAATTGACTCCCGTCCCAAATCTCTGGCAAAGGATTGCTCAAAGCTAAGTGATGCCTTGATTTATATTTTGAAGAAATTAAAGAAAAGAGAGGGGTATAGACCTTATGGGGTTATCACCCTTCAGCCAACATCACCATTTCGCAAAAAACAGGATATAGAGAAGGGTATAGACAAGTTTTTAAAAAAAGGCTATGATTGTCTATTTTCAGTCTGTGAGGCTGAACACCATCCATATTGGATGCATAGACTGGTCAACGGAGAACCAGTTCCTCTTTTTAATATTACAGAGAAACAGAGGCAGAGTCTGGCAAAAATTTATAGAGAGAATGGAGTCATTTGTATAGTGAAAACCGATTATCTTCTCGCAGAGAAAAAAATATTCGGTGGTAAGATGGGTGTTATTGTAATGGATAGGTTTGAATCGGTAGATATAGACACAGAACTCGATTTAAAAATTGCAGAATTCCTTTTGCAAAAATAGAAACGCAGATATAGGTAGATAATCTACAGTATTCCTCCACCCTCAAGAAGCTCTGTGCCACATTTTTCACAATACCACGAATCGGGTTTGTTGGTGAATCCACATTTCGAACATTGTAACCCCTTTTTCTCCTCATCCGCCTCTGGTGCAAGTTCGGGTTCTTTTAATATCGCAGGTTCTTTAGCTTCTTCTGCAGGTATCTTCGCTTCTTCTGTAGGATATATCTTTTCTTCTATTAACTTGTCTATTTCATCTACCGAGAACAGTCTTTCCCCCTCAGGTGGCTTTGGGACCGCTTCTTGTGGTGGTGCAGGAG
>JAUXAN010000013.1 GCA_030619885.1 bacterium | reverse complement strand
TGCATTCCATACGGATCCAGAGATAGGTCGATTTTTCTTGACTTTTTGAGAAAATAGTAATATAGAGTTTATGTGAATTTATCCAAATATAAGATAGCAATAGGACAGATAAATACGACTGTCGGAGATTTAGATGGGAATACAGAGAAAATTGTTAACGCTATTGAAAAAGCAAAACAACATAATGCCCATTTAGTAGTCTTTCCAGAATTGGCAATTACTGGATATCCACCAAAGGACCTTCTGTTAAAATCGAGTTTTATAGAAAAGAACAGAGAGAAACTGGATGAAATCATAAAAGCATCAGAAGGGATTACTATTGTAGTGGGGTTTGTAGATGTTTCTGAAACTAAAGTTCCACGAGATGTCTATGATATTTCTTCTCGTTTTTATACTGAAAGCAGGATACTCTACAACGCAGCCGCTGTTATCCAGAATGGCAAACTGATAGGTAAATACTACAAATCTCATCTGCCAAATTATGATGTTTTTGATGAGAGCCGATATTTTGAAACGGTAAAGGATATTCCTCTCTTCAGTGTAGACGGGCTTAAAATGGGGGTAAATATCTGTGAAGATATATGGATAGACGAAGGTCCAACCGAGCGACAGGCAAAACAGGGTGCTGACTTCATAGTGAATATCTCCGCATCCCCATTCTATGCAGGAAAGGGTAACATAAGGCGAGAGTTGATTGCGAAGAGGGCAAGGGGGAATTCTGTTCCCATAGCCTATGTTAACCTAATTGGTGGACAGGACGATTTGGTCTTTGATGGGGGGAGTTATGTTTTTGACAAAAAAGGAAGGTTGATCGCTCATTGCAGGCGATTTGAGGAAGATTTTGCTCTTGTTAATTTGGAATCGCAAAAGGAAGTGATTTTAAAAGAGAATCTGATTAAAGATATTCACGATGCCCTCGTACTCGGAATTAGAGACTATGTGAGAAAAAACGGATTCCAAAATGTCATTATCGGTTTGAGCGGTGGTATAGATTCTGCACTGACTACGGCGCTCGCTGTAGAAGCGCTGGGGGCGGATAGCGTGCTGTGTGTATTGATGCCGGGCGAGATAACTTCAAAATCTTCCGTGGAAGATGCACAAAATCTTGCCAAAAATCTCAAAGTGAAATGTAAAACAATCTCTATATCTGAAATATTCACCTCATATTTAAACACATTGAAAAAAGAGTTTAAAAACAGAAAAAGTGATGCTACAGAAGAAAACATTCAGGCTAGGATAAGGGGAAATATTCTTATGGCAATATCAAATAAATTCGGACATCTGGTTCTTTCAACAGGCAATAAGTCGGAATTGGCGGTGGGATATGCTACCCTCTATGGGGATATGGCCGGCGGTCTGGCAGTGATTTCAGATGTCCCAAAGACAATGGTCTATCAGTTGGCAAGATATATCAATCAGACAAATAAAACCGATGCACAGCATCCCATTACGGGTCTGTCATACAACCCGTATGGGCGATCTGTCATACGACCTGCGGGAGTGGAGATAATACTCCAAAATATACTGGACAAAGAGCCGTCTGCTGAACTGAGGATAGGGCAGAAAGACAGTGATGACCTGCCACCATACGAGATTTTAGATCCAATCTTGCAACACTATATCGAAGAAAATAAGACCAAAGTTGAGATAATAAATTCAGGTTTTGAAAAAGAAATGGTAGAGGAAGTGATATACAAGGTCGACCATAACGAATACAAAAGAAAGCAGGCACCGATTGGGATAAAAATCACCCCAAAAGCATTCGGTTTTGGAAGAAGGATGCCTATAACAAACAAATTCAAGTAGAAAATGTTTTAATAGGACGCAGATTTACGCAGATAAACGCAGATTTATTACTATTTCCTTGAATTATCAAATGCCTTGCGTTTAACTTCTGGTTTAGGACCAAAGTTCAGTAATAAACCGACTTCTATATCAGTTGCTTTCAAGTAATTTAATAATTGTGCCTCGTTGCCTTCCGTAAGACTTTTTGCCGATTTAATCTTAACTATTACCTTCTCATTTACTAATATATCTGCAAAATACTCTCCAACTATTTGCTCTTCATAATAAACTTTTATCGGAGATTGTGGAATAGCAGTAAGACCTAATTTTTTCAGTTCTATTAACATTGCGTTCTCGTACACTTTTTCTAAGAATCCATAGCCGAGTGTATTATAGACTTGGTAAAAGGCCTTGATAATTTTCTCGGTTATATCTTTATATTTAAAATCCTGAGAATCTGCGTTCACCCCGTTAGAAAGGAGGAAACCAAATGAATTATTTCCTTTCAACTTATAAACAAATTTTCTAACGGGGTTCATCTGCGTCCTTATTTCATATTTTGCGGGTTCGAGCCCTTCTTCTGGATAGGTTACTCAGTTTTTTGTCAGTTTCATGAAGTCTGCTCGCCAAATTTTGTAACATTTTTAAGGCGATTTCACTGTGAGTCCTTATTAATGTCTCAAATGTGTCTGCATCTACCACAAGAATCTTACTCGGCTCAATCACCTCAGCGGTTGCAGTGCGTGGTTCGTTGGTCAGAACCGCCATCTCTCCAAAAAATTCCCCTTTAGAAATCACTGCAAGTTTTTCTTCTTTTTTTGAAACTGTCCTGCTTATCTTTACCTTGCCCTTTAAAATGACATACATCTCCCTGTTTTTGTCACCCTCTTTGAAGAGAATGGTTCCCTTGGGGAATTCCTTCCCGAATTTCCAGAATAGATGTGCTTCTTTTCTCATAGAAATGCCTCTTTCAACAGAAGTATGTCTCTCCTTCTATAAATCGAGATCAATTCTGCACAGAAAAGAAAAATACAGGCAGAGTAGAATACCCACAAAACGGTTATCACAATGGCTTCCAGTGAACCATATACAGCACTGAAATGTGCCTTGTTCGCAATATACCAGGTGAATATAAATTTTCCAATCTCCCATAGAATGGCACACAACCCACCACCTACAATGGCATGTTTGAAGGAGATCTTTATGTTAGGAACGAATTTATATACCAGAATTAATACCCCTGTTAGTAAGAAGAAAGGCAGGATATACCTGACTAAAAAACTGTTCGCTAACAGTTGACTCAGATTGAAATTGTGAATCTGTATGGAACTCTTCTTAATTACTTCTGAAAAGGTCGTTATACTAAAAGATAGAAAGATTACTACCCCACCCAGAGGAACCATAATCATCGCAAGGAGCTTGTTGTAGACGAATGACCTCCTCTTTTCAACTCTAAAAACATGACTCAAGGCAAATTCTATGGATGAAAAAACAAGGCTCGCAGTCCAGAGTAGAATAAGGATACCAACCCAACCGAGTAATTGTGCTTTTGAAGAAAGATTTTTTACTTCAGAAAATACAGAAGGGCTCATATTAGGGAAAAATTCTTTAAATAGATTGAAAGTGCTGAGATACGCCTGTTCCGATGAACCTAACAGAAAACTTGCTACAGAGACTATGATGAAAAGAAAAGGTATTATAGCAAATAATGTGTAGTATCCAATTGCCGCCGAGAGATGGAAACATCCATCTTTGGTGAAATGGAAAGCTGATTCCCATAAAACATGCCAGATAGTCTTCAATTTAAATTCAATCTCGTATATCCATCCGCTCATAATTCACTTACAATTCAGACGCTGATTACCACAGATTTCAAAACAAGAAATTGAGAAATTTACTTTCCAATAATCAGATCTTACAATTTCTTATTTTCCATTTTCATAATTTCTTATCTGTGTTCATCAGTGTAAATCTGTGTCTACTATCTGAATCTTCCATAATTCACTCTATGATAATTTCTGACGAATCGCCCACATTCAGTTTCTTGAATCTCCCCCTTACGACCGCATAACTTCCTATTATGGATTTGAAGACCAACGCATTTATAACCTGCGAATTCTCATTTATAATCGTATCCTGAATTATAGATGATTTTATTTTTGCACCATCGGCGATTGAAACATACGGACCAATTATGGAATTTTTCACGGTAGCACTGGGGGATATATAAACAGGGTCTACTAAAATGGAACCTTTAACCGATGCTTTCTTAGAAAATTTTGTGAGGAGATGCCTGTTCGTTAAAAGGAGGGTTTCAGGTTTCCCACAGTCATACCAGCCGTCAACCTGAAAGGTTTTGATTGTCTCTCCATTTTCAATCATAAGTTGCAGTGCATCGGTGAGTTGATATTCTCCTTTGGTTCTGATGTCTTTGTTCATAATTTCTTCAATGCAGTTAAATAACAGCCTGGAATTTTTGATATAATAAATGCCTGCAACCGCTAAATTACTCTTCGGGTTTGAAGGCTTCTCGACAAGTTTTACCACTCTTCCGTTTTTAGTCTCAACTATCCCAAACCGTTTCGGGTCAGGGACCTCTTTCACACCGATAGTAGTATATTTGTTTTTCAACACAGAGTTGAGGTCAACCTCGAAGACTGTATCGCCAAGCATTATCAAGAAACTATCTGTTTCAATCTTGCTTTTCGCAAGATAAATCGCATGACCCAGCCCTTTTCTCTCTTTTTGCTTTGCATAGGTTACTTTGAAGTTGTAGTTCATATCGACATATCTTTTGACCTTCTCACTCATATATCCGATTATAAGGAGAAGTTCATCCACAAAAGGCACCAATGAGTCTAATATATGTCCGAGAATCGGTTTACCCGCTACATTGATGAGCACCTTTGGAACGGTATGAGTATGTGGTCTAAGTCTCGTCCCTACGCCAGCTACCGGTATTATTACTTTCATTGTAAATATTCAGTTAACGTTAACCATGCTAAAACTTGCATAAACTATTTCAAGCCACAGATTACACGGATAAAAAAATAATTGGTGAAATCCTTTAAAATCCGTGCAATTTCTCAATATATTAGCCTCTTCCATTCCAAGATGCTCCTACCAAAATTTAATATGAGTCCTACCTTGAGATCCGTTGCTTTGAGATAATTGATCATGCAGGCTTCATCTACCTTTGTTAGCTTGCTTATTCCTTTCATCTCTACTAAAACCTTCTAGTCAATTACAAAATCTGCTCTATACTTTTTCTTCAGTTTCTTTCCTCTATACTCAATTTCTATCGGCACTTGATTTTGGAAAGGTAAACCTTCTTTCTCCAACTCGATTATCATAGCTTCTTCATATACTGCTTCCAAAAAACCTGGGCCCAACTCCTTATGAATCTTCATTGCTATACCTATTATTTTGTAAGTCAACTCTTCGTAAATTAGTTTCAAATTGCTTGCTTTCATAAACTACAGATTACACGGATTCCTAATCTGTGAAATCCGTGGCTTTCAGATATCTTCAGCCTGTCTAATTACTGACAATCTAACTTTCATTTTTTTATTATCCTTATAATCTCTTCTGTCTTATCATCTTTTCCCTTTAAATGAATCCAGTTTATCTTATCAATTTTTTTAAACCATGTCAACTGTCTTTTTGCATAAGAGTCTGTATTTTTCTTTATCAATCTTAGCGCTTCTTTCAAACTGTAGTTACCTTTCAAATAATTCGCCAATTCTCTATAACCGACAGCATTGAAAGAATTCAAGGAAAGTAAATACCCCTTCTCCAACAGTCTTTTGACTTCGTCTACAAAACCTGACTGCATCATCTTATCTATTCTGAGCTCAATCCTCTTTTTTAACTCATCCCTTTCCCGAATGAGTCCGATGAATATGGGTATGAACTTGGAATTCGTTTTAGTCGTCTTTTGTAGTTGCGAGAAGGGGATTCCTGTCGCTTTAAAGACTTCGAGTGCACGCAGTATTCTCTGTCGGTCTTTTGAATTGATTCTACTGGCTGATTCCGGGTCAAATTTGCGAAGCTCATGATAGAGCGACTCAATACCCCTTTTTTCTAACTCCTGCTTTAGTCTATTTCTTATCTTTAGGTCGATTGGTGGTGAATGGAATAGGCCATCTGTCAACGCCTTTATATACAGTCCTGAGCCACCAACGACTATCGGCAGTCTTTTTTTAGAAACGACCTCATCTATTATCTTCTCCGCATCTTTTGCATATTTTCCTGCAGAATAATCCTCATCAGGATGTTTTATATCTAAAAGGTGATGAATTATCAACTTCCTCTGCAGTTTTGTCGGTTTTGCCGTTCCGATGTCCATGAATTTGTAGATCTGTCTCGAATCGGCAGAGATAATCTCTCCACCCAATTCAGATGCGACTTTTATGCCAATCTCTGTCTTCCCGACACCTGTCTGACCACATATAATTGGCAGTTTAATCCTGGGAGGCTGCCCGAGAATGTCATTGCGACCCGTATGGGGAAGCAATCTCATTTTTGTCGACGAGATTGCCACGCTCCCAGAGCTTGCACTGAGCGACAGCGAAGTGGTCGCTCGCAATGACAGAACGGGGTCATTGGACAGTTTCTTGGGGTCTCTTTGTGTGCCATTCAGTATTTGACTCATAAGCATATGCAACCCTCAATACCATAAATTTATCAAATGGCTTTCCTATTATCTGTAAACCTACGGGAAGATTATCCGCAGGTCGCCCATACGGGTCGTATTGTACATATATTATCCTTGACTGCTATTGGGATACCTGTGAGAACAGGAAATTTGGTCTTTCTGTTGACCTTTTTATCTAACTCCTCCGCCTTTTTAAATATCTTCTCTTCGAGTAAAGTGATGTATGCATTCGTCTTTTGTTCGACAGATTCTATTCTTTTCAATATGGATTCTGTTATATCGAAGAAAGTTATTTCTCCTTTTTTTAAAAGCGAGTTCAGTTCTAACACAGGTCTATCGCATAATTCCATAGGGACTACACCACTTTTGGAACTTTAAAATATCCATTTTCTACCTAGGGTGCATTATTTAAAGAGAGACCTTTTTGAAGAGGTTTTTGCTCTCTATCCTCTCTTGTGGGGTTATGTAAGTCTACTATATGCGAGAGTGGCTCAACTCTCTCAATGGCTATCTCTTTCAATTTTTCGAAATAATTGAGAATTTCTGTGAACTGGTGGGCAAAAATTTCTTTCTCTTTTTCTGTGAGGTGAAGTTGAGCTAACTCACTGATATGTTCAACTTCGCTCTTTTCAATCATAAGGCTCGAAGAGAATACTGATTGACTTTTCTTCGTGAATTCTTTTAATCGCCTCTGCAAGGATGTCGGAGACGGTAAGGATTTCTATCTTATGAATCCGCTTTTCTTTTGGAAGTGGGACTGTATCGGTCACAATCAGTTTCTCTATGGGTGATTTTTCCAATCTTTCGATGGCATTACCTGAAAGGACAGGATGTGTCGCTCCTGCACGAACACTCTTTGCCCCGTTTTCAATAAGGGCAGAAGCCGCTTCTGTGAGTGTACCTGCTGTATCAACTAAATCATCAATAATGAGAGCGTTCTTATCTTTTATCTCACCTATAACATTCATAACTTCAGACTCGTTTGGCGCAGGTCTCCGTTTATCTATCAAAGCAAGTGAAGAACCCATCCGTTTTGCACAGGACCTTGTAACTTTTATACCCCCTACATCGGGTGAAACCATAACCACATTCTTTATTCTCTTCCTCTTGAAGTAATCGAGAAGAATCTGGGAGCCAAATAGGTGGTCTACAGGTATATCAAAGAATCCCTGAATCTGCCCTGCATGCAGGTCTATTGTGAGAACTCTGTCTGCCCCTGCTTCTGTGACGAGATTAGCGATGAGTTTTGCTGTAACTGGGACCCTGGGTTGGTCTTTTCTGTCCTGTCGCCCATATCCAAAATATGGTATGACGGCAGTAATTTTTTCTGCCGATGCCCTTCGAACTGCATCGAGCATAATTAATAGTTCAAGTAAATTTTCTGCAGGTGGATGGGTTGATTGAACAACGAAAACTTCTTTTCCTCTGATATTCTCATTTATTTTAACTCTGATCTCCCCATCGGAAAATCTGGAAACCTGTGTATCAGTGAGTTCAACCCCAAGTTTTTTTGCAATAGCTTTTGCCAAAGTTTTATTAGAATTACCTGTGATTAACTTCAAGTCATCGTACATCTTACCTCCTATATCCGTTCACAGAGCCATAGGGATAGGATCTGTGACCATACGGGTCGTGTGCGATGGGTCCGTGAGCGTTCCTGGGGTGGGAGGATTCGAACCTCCGAATGTCCGCTCCAAAGGCGGATGGCTTGCCACTTGCCTACACCCCAAATTAATCTCCAGGTGTTTGTGGAATACCCGATGGTTTGGCCTGTTTTTCTAACTCTTCTTTATAAGAGTTGAGAACTGCCTCCTCCATTTTCTTTCGCATTTCGCTATTTATCGGATGAGCGATATCTCTATACTGCCCATTTCTTCCCTTGAAACTGGGCATACCTACTATATATCCATTTTTCCCCTCTACAACTTTAATACCTTTTACGACGAAACAATTATCGAAAGTAACATTACAAACCGCCTTTATCTTGGGTTCGTTTCTTAAATAAACCCTGACTTCTGTGATCTCCATTTTTACTCCTGTCACCCCTTACAACTTTTCACTATCCATACCGAATATCCTAAATCTGAAAAGTGTAAGAGGGTTTTTTCTGCCTGGTCTTTGGTTTTAAAAACTCCAAAAACTGAAGACCCGCTGCCACATAAGGAAGCACCAATTGCTCTTTTAGATACAAGTCCTTCTTTGATTTTCTTTATCTCTGAATGTTTTTTAAATATCACATCCTCAAACCCATTCATTAAATTTTTGCACAATTTCTCTAAATTGTTCCTTTTTATCGCATTCAGAAGGGATTCTACTTTTAGTACTTTTTTACTGTTTGAAGAAAATTCTTTGGGGTCTAATCTTTCGTATGTACGTAAACTTGAAATCGAGAAACCAGGAAAAACGATTACTGCCCAAAAATTGGGAACACAGTTAATGTAACTTAATTTATCTCCTCTCCCCTCTGCCAGTGCAGTGCCACCTTTCAAGAAGAAAGGAACATCACTTCCCAATTTCTTCGACATCTGAAAGAGTTCCCTATAAGCCATCCCACCGTTAAATAGTTCGTTCAACCCCCTCAATGTTGCTGCCGCATTTGAACTCCCTCCACCTAACCCTGCTCCAACAGGGATATTTTTTCTTATAGCGATTTTAATGCCTGAATTCATCTTCTTCTTTTTAAAGAATATATCAGCCGCTTTGTAAACTAAGTTCCTCTCATCCGTTGGAACCAACGGCATCGTGCATCTTATTCTTATACCGTTACTGTATTTTCTGAGTGTGATCTTGTCATGAAGAGTTATGCTCTGGAGAATTGTTCTTACGTTATGATAACCATCTTTCCTTTTACCAACGATTTCGATTCCTAAATTTATCTTGGCAAAAGATTTCAGTACCAGAGTATTCATTAGAAAAACTCTCTCTCGACTATTTTGGAGAGTATGTGTCCTATAGTTATGTGCGCCTCCTGGATTCTTGGAGTTTTACACGAGGGAACCACAATTGATATATCTACCATCTTTTTGAGTTCGCCACCGTCGCAGCCTGTCAATGCTATAGTGTTCATCCGTCGTTTTTTTGCACAATCCACTGCAAGTAAAACGTTCTTCGAGCTTCCCGACGTACTGATTGCTACAAGGGCATCACCTTTTTTTCCAAGTGTATCAATCTGTCTTGAAAATACCTTATCATAACCAAAATCATTTGATATACTCGTTATAACAGAAGTGTCTGTTGTCAATGCTATTGCAGGAAGACCATCCCTTATTTTCAGAAATTTACCTACCAGTTCACAGGCTATATGTTGAGCGTCTGCGGCAGAACCACCGTTACCACAGAGAAATATCCTGCAACCCGATTTGAAAGTCTTTAAGACAAGTTCCACAGCCTTCGAAATTTCAGAGGTAATGTTCATTAAATCTTCACTTATTTTGATGCTCTCTTCTATTTCCTCATTAATCTGATCTATAAACCTCATTTTATTTAATATACAAAAAAACTAACTTCTTGTCAAGAAAAAATTGCCGAGTTCGTAGACTAAAGCAACCTACGAACCGTCTATTCCATACGGATGCTGTGCAACGGATCCGTATGGACAATTTCCCCTTTCTCCTTTTTTCTTTGAACTCTGTGTTCTCTGTGGTCAATTTTTTATTGACAAGGAGTTTGTAAAACATATGTTTTTTTGTGAATTTTATTGCTATCCTTTTAGTTCTGTTTAATTAGATTTCACCACCAACCAACATCATTGCTAAAGATGCACCCGATGATGGCGGTGGTAGTATCATCGTCAACTGGCAACTTTCAGCCGATGATGAGCTATTAAAGCAGTATAAAGTCTACAGGTCAATTCTCGGGGATGTTGTGCGGGATGAAAGGGGCAGCAGAATATGAGGAACTTGTATCGAAGAAATGGGATGTAGGCGGAAGAAGGAAGGCTGCTGAGGGGATGAGTTCACAATCTATAGCCCATATTGCAATTATGGTCTTCGTGATTTTAGGTAATATCGGCTATTTTGCAGTAAGGAGGAGGAAGAGATGAAAAAGAAAATCCCTTCTACCGTGCTGCAGAATATCTCTTTGTTGGTATTTCTAATGGCTATTTCATTGCCTTTATGTATCACAATGTCTTTCTCCCTGTATTAGCGAACCCTCTCAAAACAGCAACTATTCAAGTAACAAAGGAAGGTTTAAGCCCGGGTCTATTCAATCCTGTCAACGAGGTAAATTTCCTATTACTTATCCCCGCCTTTATCGGTCTTCTATACATTACCCGATTCATAACAAGAATATCGTGGTTGGTTCGCATCCCAATCGCATTCTATCTCGGCTATTACATGGGACTCTATATCCCCACGGTGTTGGAAGCATCCATATTTCGTCAACTTCAAGGAACCATCCTCACTAAAGGATCGTTCACAACCACATTGGGTGGGATCTGGGCTGTCATAATTTTAATCGGAGTAGTATGCACCGTCATATACTTCTTCTTCTCAAAGGAACATAAGGGAACTCTGGGTGCGGCATCGAAGGTTGGAATAGTATTCGTGATGGTTGGGTTCGGTGCTTCATTCGGTTATACGGTGATGGCAAGAATCTCGCTCGCAATCGGGCGGTTCCTCTTCCTATTCAAAGACTGGCTCGGAATAGTCCACTAACGCCAACGCCGTTGGCGTAATTTCAAAATCCAAATACTATCAAATCCAAAGTAAATAAATACTACATTTTCGGATCTATAGAGACATGCTCTTTTGGAATTTGGAAATTGGGATTTACTTTAAATTTTGGATTTGGTAATATTGGTATTTCCCAGATTAACGCATAATCTGGGTTAATATTTGATCTTGAGAAGAAAGATACCGTATCTATGATACATAATTTCTACCGATTCTGATAAAAATCGATTGAATTTGTTGTAATCCTCTGCCTCCCAGTCCAGATAAGACCAACCCTTCTCCAATCTGCTGGCTTCAGATGGAGAAAAGACTATATGGGTTATTCCCAATCTGTGCAATCCCTTCAGAATCTCCTTCCCATCTTCGCTTGCTTTGACAATTCCTGCGAGTGGGTTTTTATTATAAGCGGTGTTGCATATATACTTGACCCTACAATATGAATGGCGTGTCTCCCCGAAGAAGAGAATGAACGATTGAGGAGGAAGATGCTCATTTGCATATTCAATAGCAAAATAAGGGGGAAAGAGTGTTTTGAAGAACTCCTCTTCTTCAATAGCAGAAACTCCACGCAAAAAAATCGTATGGGTCACCTTATTGAAATATGTGAACCAAAAAAAATTTGTAATTATGCATCCGATAAAACAGATATTTGCTAAAATCTTTATCGGTCTTTTAAAATTTTGGAGTCTATCAATCGTATATGCTACAATCACACTCAAGACTCCAAGAACAGGAACTAAGAATCTTATCATCCAGAAAGATAGTGCCCAGAATATAAAATAAATTAAACTATAAAGGATTAAAAATTTTATAATTCTATCTTTTTTGGGCAAGACGAGACTTGTGGAAACGAATATGGAAAATACCAGACCCAAAAAACCCGCCACCTGTTCTTTTTGATAATTGAAGAGCAGATTATAGGGTAATAATAGAAATTGTTTAAAGTTAAAGGGCACATGGCGTGCTATTTCAGCAAGTTTCCTCTCCTGCTCCAGACTCCAATCTTTCCCATCGAATAGATTATAAAATCCTGGATGAACAGGATTTCCTGTGTAGTAAAGATTTTTAATCAGCCATGGAGAGAAGATTGCAAAGGCCACAAGAGAGTATATAAAGACTTTTTTGAATAGTTTCCCTTCTCTATCAATCAGCATTCGGGTTGCTATTATTATAAACCCAAGTCCAAAGCATAGAAGCATCGCCGTATATTTAATACCCATACAAATTCCAGCGAAAACCCCCATTATGTATAGCCATCTTTGTTCTCTATTATGCAACCAGTTCAAAAGTGATAATAACAGAAGCGTGTTGAAGAAAGTAAGTGCAATATCAACCGTTGGAAGAACCGAAAGTTCTATCACCGATGCTGAAGAGGAGAAGACTGCTGTTGCAAGCAGAGCGACTTTTTTACTAAAATACTTTCTTGCCAGGCACCAGACGCTCATAGCAGAGAGAATGCCAAATGTCATATTTATCAAATTGGCGAGTGTCTCTTTGCCAATGAGAAGTCCAAGGGTATAGAGCATCTCCACAGTAAAAGGAAAATTTGAGTGAACGATTTCTGGAATATAAACAATCTTATGATTCTGAATGTATATATTTGGCGCCCCATAGTGATACAGAAGAATATCATAATATACTGGAGGAACAACAGCACTCACAACAGTTAAAAACAATGCTACGACTATTATTGCGACACTGATATAAGTAGGGAACCCATACGGGTTCCTACACAGAAATCGGTCCTGTCTGTCAGAAAGAAAGCCCCTTCCAAACTTTCTAACGGGATTTACTACAAATAGCAAGAAAAAGACAACCAAAAGAACCCATACAACACTTCTGTATAAAACTCCACAAGCTCCTAAGAATAAAATGGAATAGGCAATAACTCCCAATCCAATGGCTGTAGAGAATACAACCCCTTCCAGTTGTGATGAAAAATTTATCTTCAACCATTTCAAAAATTGTCTTCCCACAAAAAATGCATCTACAAGGATAAAGGCTAAAAAGAGAATTTCCTTCCACGCAGAAAACAGGGGTAGCATTTTAAACATCTATGTCCATTAACTCTAAAAATGACGGAGGATGTCAACAATAAATAACACGGAGCATCGTGGATGCTGAGACGGATAAACACAGAGAAACTTGTAAAGAACCCGTATCCGCAGGATCCGTATGGACGGGTCCCCCACTTAATCTGCGATTATCAGCGTGAATCTGCGTCCTATTAAAATGTTTTTGAATGAATAGCATTTTGGTGTGGTATATCGTAGATGAAAATCGAATATCCGATTTTCTCAACAGGTTCGTACTCTCTCACCCATTCATAAAAATTTGGCGGAAGCGGGACTTTGATTAAAAATGCAAGGATATAATAATACCAACAGCCGCCATAAGAGAGCTTTCCAAACAGAAAAGTGTAGAACTTGCCTTCTGCCTCACGATTCTGTTCATCCATTCCTTTAAGATAATGATAGGGGAGAGGAAGCCGAACCACCCAAAATCAGTCTTTTCCCAACCCAGTCCATAGTAGGTATGCACATCCATAAATAAAAGAGGAAAAGCATCTATCATCCTCGCCAATGGTGGATGCAAAATATCCAATCTGAAATCGCCTTTTTCAAAAAATGATAGACCTACTGGAAGGTGTGCCGTCTCATCGATTGTAGGTGATTTCTGAATTATACTCATAAAAGATTGGATAAGAAGTAGACCGAGAAGTAATATTACAATAATAAATGTTTTTCTTTTCATAACTATGAAATTCTATTCTGGACAGTATTTCTGCATCTTTTTCCTTATTTTATGAGCCTCTTCAACCCTTTCTTTCCCCAAAAGTTCGATGAGATCTATATAGGTATCTTTATAAAAAGGGTCTAACATAAGAATCTCATAAAGCTCTCTCATTGCTTCTTCCTTTAGCCCTTGAGATGTATAAAATCTGGCTATTCCCAATCTGAACTCGGGTATATCCCATGCTAATTTCTTAACTATATTGAGAAGTTTATCATTTTCTTCATATGTTGAGACAAAAAAAAGTGTTTGGGCGATAAAAAAGCGAGTCAAATAGTCTTCATTAGTCCAAACTTCAAACGAACCATGGAGAGTATAGTCAAACTTCCTTTTTTCTATGTGAACATATTTGGGTATCACCCTATGGAGTATACCTTCCTGTTCTATTCTATAATTTTCTGAAAGTGTTATATCACTGATGTTATTGAGATATACCAGTTTCCCTTTTGCCAAACAGGATTCTATTATCTTACCGCGGATCTTTTTCTGATGTTCTTCATCTATTTCCGGAAAATTCTTTTCGTAAATATTGGGGAATATATTGCCATAGTAATCGTAAATTTCGATGTCCTGTCTTTTCTTATCCACAAACTGAGAATATGCTAATGAGAAAGTCTCTGTATCACCATCCACAAAAAACGCTGAATTTTCAGGCAGAGTTTTGTAGACATTTTTAATCCAGTCCTCCACATAAAAATAATTTCTTTTTGAACAACTTGAAAGATTTTTTGAAAATATATAGAAAACCAAACCTAAAATAACAGGGTATATAAAAAATGGTTTCAGTTTCTTACCACAAAAATCGAGTCCTACTCCGCAGAAGACGGTGAATATAAAAAAAGCGGGTATGAAAAATACTTTTGAAAGATCCCACTCTATTTTTGTGAGGGGAAAATTAGTATATACTATCACTCCTAATGTAAAGGAGATAAACAGAAGTAAAAGGAGCATTTTATATCTTTCTTTTTTAAAACAGAGAAAGATTCCGAGAAATCCAACGATACTGAAGAGCCAGAATTCGTGAAGAAGAGTTGTAAAAAAGTATCTCAGTTGCTGGGAGAATATAAAAAATGTCCTTGCTCTTGATCCTGGAGCCCAATAGTACTCTCGGGTGATATGTTTTATAGTGTCCCCAACATTTGTGGGGCCATACCAGTCCAATTGAGGAGAACAACCGGCTCTTATTGGAATATAGAGATACAAAGTTAGACCGAAAAGAAAAAGAAGGAGTGATGAAATTATCTTCTTCTTATTCCAATTTTTAATAAAAAATATCGCAGGTAGAATTAAAAAAAGGGAGTGATGATTACAAAGTCCTAATCCAAACAGATAAGAGAATAATAGAGGGTTTTTTGTTTTAACCACGAGATAGATTAAAATCGCTACAAAGAGTGCATTAAGTGAATACACTTCTGCAAATTCGCTGGATGACCAAAAAGTTGGTGTAAATGCAAACAAGAGACTTGAAGAGACAGCGAGTATTTCAGAGTTCGAGATAGATTTGATGATTAAATACAAGAAGAAAATTGTGAGGGTGCCAAAGAATCCCGATAAAATGTTTATTTTAAAAGGGATATTCTCAATTGGCAGAAGCGAAAAAATTCTTCCAAGGAGTACATATAAGGGATATCCGGGTGGATGGGCTATACCGAGCGCGAAAGAGACAGTAACAAACTCGGAAGAATCTTCAAAATAGAGAGAGCGGCAGGCAAAAAAATAGTATATGAAAAAGATAAGAATCAAAAAACATAATGGCGTTATCTTCCTTGAAAAATTCATGCTATTGAAATTCTGACTATATACATTAAGTAGATTTAATCATTTTATACTAATAGAAGTATTAGAAAAATAATTTTTATGTATACATCAGTCTTATATGTATGGCACAAAATATGTCAAGAAATCATTACAAGAAAGTCCTTTTCAAATAAAAATAGGGACAAACCCGAAGGTTTGTCCCTATAGAAGTTATTCAATCACTGTCCAGCAGAAAGCCACATAAGCGGGGTCCCATTCGCTCTGCCTCCTGTAATAGTGTATGAGCTAGCGAGAGTAGTGTTGGCACCGAAGGCTCCATATCCTATATAGCATACCGCCCCTTTATTTACGGCTGAGGGTGCAGCACTATTTTTCGCTATCGAATAAAAGGCATAGTCTCCAGCACTACTGCCATGCTTGTTAGTATTACCAGTGATAGGATTCTTAAAATTAGATGGCAGCATATCTCCTAGATCCTTTCCGGGGATATCTGTGTTAACATCCGGCGGATAGGCTCCATCTGCTTGAACAGCCCAGTCCTCTGTGGTTAATTGGACAGTGTGCATATTCGATTTGACCGCGGCCTCTTTTGCCCTCTCTTGCATAGAGATAAAATTCGGTATAGCAATCGCAGCTAGAATTCCGATAATCACTACCACAATCATCAATTCAATCAAAGTAAATCCTCTTGCTTTCATTTTGTTCACCTCCTTTTTGCTAGATCCTTGATCCTGGATCGCTGATTTTTTAAAATAGATAATCCTTTTTCCAAAGAACAACTATAATTACTAAGCAATTATTATATGTGCAAGAACTATGCCAGAAAAGGTGTACACGAGGAGAAATGGAATCCATATTTCCCTTTATTTTACACAGGTATTTTTATTTATTTTCAAAGAACATGGAAAATGCTATATAATAAACTTGTAAAACTATTGCAAAATGCGAAAACTATTGCAGAAACTGGACGCAGATTTACGCAGATAACCGCAGATTTATTATTACTTCCTCAAATTATCAAATGCCTTGCGCTTAATTTCTGGTTTAGGACCAAAGTTCAGTAATAAACCGACTTCTATATCAGTTGCTTTCAAGTAATTTAATAATTGTGCTTCATGCTCTTCCGCCAGACTTTTTGCTGATTTAATCTCGACTATTACTTTTCCATCTATTAATATATCTGCAAGATACTCCCCGATTATTTGCTCTTCATAATACACTTTGATCGGAGACTGTGGAATAGCAGTAAGACCTAATTTTTTCAGTTCTATTAACATTGCATTCTCGTACACTTTTTCCAAGAATCCATAGCCGAGTGTATTATATACTTGGTAAAAAGCCTTGATGATTTTTTCGGTTATATCTTTATATTTAAAATCATGAGAATCTGCGTCCCATAATTTTTTCTTATTGTCCTGATGTTAGGATAAGATTTAACGGCTTAGTATGACCATAAGCGGAAATTTTATAACCAAAAGCCTTTTCACCATTACCTGAAGGAGTAACCTTATCAATCTTGTAGCCTGTATAATAACAGCAGCCTCTTACCGTTGCAGGAGGTGGTGGACCATCGCCATCATTATCAATAACATTGTTATCCGTTTCAATCGGATTTTTAAAGCCGAAGTGAGGACAAACGAGCGCATTATTGGGAAAAGGAGGCATGCGTCTGCCCGCTGCCAAAGAGTGCATATCCCCATTCCAAAGAATATCATCTACTTTCGTATTTATATCACCCGGGTAAAATCCATCAGCCAGAATTGCGAATTGTTCAGTAGCAAGATTGATAGTATGCATATTAGCCTTTACAGAAGCCTCGAGGGCATTAATCCTAATTGTTATGTAATTTGGTATAGCAATAGCCGCTAAAATCCCAATTATTACAACGGTTATCATCAATTCTATTAGGGTAAATCCACGCATACTACCCTCCCAAGCATGTGTTCAATCCGATATTTTATTAATACTTATATAAACATTAAGAAAACTTGTCAAGGAGAAAATAGGTAGATTTTACTACCGTTTTGAACCTGTTTCTCATCTATGTCTAATAATATTCTCTTTTTACCTGATTCTATAACCCATCTACTTTGTGGTGTTACATCTGGCGGATAATCTAAAGTCGAGTATGGTAATGTCGAACAAAACTTGCCTTCTTCATCCGCCATTATCTTTGAAATATACTTGAACTCCCTGCCTGTGTTTGTCTTCAATTTTATTGAAGCAGTGACTTCATGAAAAGGCGCAACATTGCCAACAACTTTGGCGCCTTTAACATACTCAAATATTTTTACAGGTGCCTTGCTTTCATCAATAAACTGGGTGGTCTTATTGGATTCAAAAACAAGTCGGAAATGTTGAACAGCAGGCAGTTCAAAGTTGTTTATCAACCAAAATGAACCATCTCCAAAATACAGTCTCGTCTCTATAAGAGAGAAATACTTTTTTGTAAAAGATATACCTCCTTCAATGGGTGCGTAATATTCTCTTCGATTAATTTTCTCAATATCACAGTACATAGAGAGGTCTGCAATGGAAGGCATTAAGAATAAATATCTTATTCTTTTGGAGGTGATATAAGATGAAACCTGTTCTTCATTTTCGGCAAGAAAGAAAGCAGAGGATTCGTTGAAACCTGGGTTCATATTGCCGAAATTGTCGATTGCAACAGGTCTTTCTCCCAAATATTTGATATAGTGTCCTTCGCTCCAGTGGACAAGGATTCCATATTCGGGCTTTTTCGAAGGTTGCAGGTAATAAGCTGTAGATGGAGTATTTTCTCTGAGCCAGAGTGAAGAATTGAAAACTTGCTCTGTTATTATACCACCATGGAAAGTGCCATCAGTGAAAGGAGAGATAATCGGTTTAAATATAAAAAAACCAAGACCAACAAGGATCATCAAGTGAAATAACTTCTTTTTTCTCCGAGATTCCAGCGCTTTCCATGCAATATAAAAGAAATACCCTGATAGAAGTGTTATGCTAATAGAAAAAAATACTGTAAATCTTCTCTCACTGAATGCTAATACACCATTTACAGATGTCCAGATTATAAAAAACAGATATGATTTGGCTTTTTGAGAAGTTTTTCTAATTTCTAAAGACATTACAATTAAGACCAGAGGCCAGGTATATACAAACATAGAAAGAGTAACTTCGGGGAATATCCTGGTGAATCCTCCCATCCAGAAGAAAAGAGGCTGGAATTCAGTGATATAACTTAACCAAACATCTTTTCTTCTTATAAAATCAAATCCCCTTATAATATTTTGGATGAATTCGTGTGGAATGAGCGAAATAATTAAAAAAGTTCCCCCCAAAATTAGAAAGAACAGGAGATATTGATAGACTGGACTTCGTCCCAAATTCCCAATGCGAAGTTTTTTGAACAAATAGATATAAATAAATGGGAGTGTGCAAAGTAGAAGAAAAAGAAGGTGAAACCAACTCAAAGATAGATAAGTGAATTTTGTATTCTCATTATTCAACGGGTAGATTGAAAATGGTAAGATAGTAAACATCGAAATCAGTAAGATACCGACAAAAACAAAGATAATACTATTTTTCTTATCCGCAGTTAACTCTCTAATTGCTTCTAAAACACCAAAGAGTGTTATAATAGCTACAAAGAATAGATTTCCCTGCCAGTTTAAAAGAGAAAAACCCAAAGAAATGCCTGATAATAATATGAATAGATTTCTTCTATTTTCCTTTTTTAAAGAATAGAATAGAAATAGAACAGCAAAAAGGATATAAAAGTTATTACTTGCATCGTGGTCAAGATTTCCTGCGAGGTTATACCAGATATTACCCGGCAGAAAAACAAGCAGGGCGGAAGAGAGGAATGCAACTTTTTTATTAAATATCTCTCGGCCGACCAAATAGAATGGAAATATAGTCAATGCACCAATTACAGGTGGGAACAATGCACTGACGGTTTCTACTAACTGTTTAGATGAATAACCTAAAGTTGCGATTTTCGCAAAAAAGGCTACAATAAAATCGAAGAAGGGTGACCAGATACAATAAGCGCCGTCAGGATATGCCATATATGAATCAAAATGCGGAATTTTGGGAAAGTTGTGCAGAATAAGCATTATTCTCCTCAGATGATAATAAGCATCGGGAGTGTTAAAAAAGACCATTCCATTGACAAAAATGGATTTGAAATTGATCATTCTGACAGCAAATGCGGATAATGAAATCAAGAAAACTAATAAAAATTCTTTCTTACTCATATTAAAAAAGACGGAACGCCACGAAATCTGATATAGATGAACCCAGCACCTATGCATAAGTGCTGGGTGAACGCTGACTCACCATGAGTGTCTAATTTGCTCACAGTAGAGTTTTTCAATCTGGTTTACCATATTATCAATGTCAAATTTCCAGACTGTCTTCTTACCATTTTCTCCCATCTTCTTTGATAGCTTTCCATTCCTCAGTAACAATAAGACCTTATCGGTGATTCCATCAATATCGTGAGGTTCTGCAAGAAATCCATTCACTCTATCTATAACGGCCTCTTTCGTTCCATCAACCGCCGTTGCCACAATCGGCTTTTTCTGACACATAACCTGGGCAAATACTAACGGAAGCCCTTCCCAGAGTGATGTCAAAACGAAAATATCAAAGATAGGTATTATCTCCGCTACATCCCTTCTCCAACCCAAGAGTCTTACTCTCTCTTCAATCTTTAAATCTTCAACTAATCTCTCAATCTTATTTCTCAACATTCCATCACCGACTATTACGAATTGGACATCATCGAAGTTATCAGAAACTCTTTTAGCAACTTTTATGAAATCAAGCGGCGCCTTTTGTGGTTTGAAACAACAGATCGTTCCTACAACCTTCTTTTCTGTATCCAATCCAAGTTCTCGCTTCTTTTTTTTAATAGCAACTTCGATTCTTAAAAAATCCTCTATTGGTGTGCTTTCGTATATAACTTTATAAAGCCGAGACTTACCGATACCTGCTTTCAGCCCCTTTTCTTTTGTTGCAAAGGATGCGGCAATGAGTTTTGTTGAGATTTTTGCACAGGATTTCTCCACAAGCACATAAAATGTTTTCAAGAGCCTATTTTGGAAATTATGAAAAGCAAACCCGTGAATCGTGTGTATGATTATTTTTATACCTGCAAGTCTGGCAGCGCTTCTTCCAATAACGCCTCCCTTTGAGCCGTGAGTGTGAACAATGACTGGATGCCGATGAACTGATGTAAGTTTCAAAATACGATAGACTTTGAAGAAGGCGAGAAAATCCTTGACAGGATTGACTTCACGAATGAATTCAGGAATGGAGTATATTTTTAGATTTGGAATTTCTTTTGCATCTTCTACTAAAAGTCCTTCTGTTCCAGTTATTAACAGATTTTTAAATTTCTCTCTGTCAAGCCTTCTTATCGTATTGAGTAAAATCTGTTGAGCACCGCCAAGTTCGAGTTTCGTAATTATATGAATAATGGTGAACATATTAATTGGACGCCCATACGGGTCGTATGACAGATTTCCGCAGATAACCGCAGATAATTTTCACCACCAAGGTAAAGCCACCAAGATTTAATAAATATTTTTTTCTTTGTGTCCCTGCCCCGTTAGAAAGGAGGAAACCAAATGAATTATTTCCTTCCACCTTATAAACAAATTTTCTAACGGGGTTCATCTGCGTCCTTATTTTTGGGATGGCGCAAATTTCATAACGCAATGTTCATACCCATTAACCACATATAGATAGCCACTATCATCAACTGCCATCCCCCCCATATACCATAACCTATCAGAATCTACCCTTTTAAACCCTGTAATATAATCACCCGAAGATGTAAATTTTTGAATTCGATGATTGGAATCATGAACATATATGTAATTCTCTTTATCAACGGTTAACCCAAAAGGTAGATGAAATTCTCCCTCAGCGTCGCCTTTTCTGCCCCACTTTGCAATAAAAACTCCACCGGGTGAAAATTTTTGTATACGGTGATTGCGCATATCTGCTACATAGACGAAACCATCATTATCAATTTTTACACCCCGTGGGGCGTTAAATTCGCCGTCTCCCATACCCTTTCTTCCCCACCTTGTGATTAACTTACCAGTTGATGTGAACTTTTTAATACAATGGAACATCCCGTCAGCAATATATACATTGTTCGAATCATCAATCGCTATACCCTCAGGAAACCCATTGCCACATTCATTCTTCTTTTTTGTGTCCCATGCCAGTACAAATTTGCCTTCAGAAGTAAATTTCTGAATGCGATGGTTGTATGGGTCAACTACATATACATAACCCAGCCTATCTATTACAATACCTTCTTCGAATTTAAATTCACCCTCTCTTATTCCCTTCTTTCCCCATTTTGTGATGAATCTGCCATCAGATGTGAATTTTTGAATACGATGGTTATTTTTGTCTGAAATGTAAATATATCCTGAATCATCGAAAGCGATACTATGTGGAAGATAAAATTCCCCCTCTCCCTTTCCTTCCCTTCCCCACCTTGTTACGAGATAGTATGAGTTTTCTTCTTTATATTTTTGCCATAGTATAAAAACAGCAATACATACCACCAAGAAAATTGCTGAACTATACCAAATTTTCCTTCCCATCTTAATAACTTATTTTTTCTAAATATACATAAGAATTATATCCTGTCAACAGACTGACCGAAAATGTCATAAGGAATTCTCGGTCATCTTGTCAACCACTTCTTTCCCATCCAATATCGCATCTTCCATAGTTGCGTATTGCCATTTACCAAATCTGCCTACAGAATAAATTTTATTCTTATTTAAGTAATTATGTATCAACTCTACACTCACCTTGTGACTTTTATCATAGATTACATAGGCGTATTTTATATCAAAGGTTTTTTTTAATATTACTTCCCTCTTTGATTTGATAATCCCCATTTTTAGCAGACCTTCTATAACTCGACTGGTGTCTGGCATCTGACATCTGACATCTGTTTTGTACGATATTTCTGTATAGATTGAGCTTTTTCCTTTTGGAACCAAATCTTGTAAAAAATTCATTGGGAAGCCTATTCTGTAAAATATGAAATCCTTTTCTGGCACATAGACCCAGTGTTTATCAGAAATTTTTTCTCTGTTTATCCCAAAATTTATATTCAAAACAGATGTATATTTTAAGTCATTTGCACACTTCTTGACTTTCGCAGGTACGGGGTCGATTATTTGTATCAATTCAGGGAGCGGAATGGTTGAGACAAGTCTATCGTAATGTATTTTCTCTTCAGGAGAAACCTCTACTATCCTATTTTTCAAGTCTATCGTGGTTACTTTTTTATTTACATTGACTCTCTTTACTCTTGAAGAAAGTGCTTTAGCCAATGATTCAATCCCGCCATTTTTAGGATAGAAGAAAATTGGATTGTAACCTATATTCTTTTTGAAATCAGAAATTGCCCCTTCAATTACCTCTTCCAATTTTACATCAGGCACAAATCTGCCAGTCCATTCAGGTGTTAATTTTTTTAAATTGTATCTCCATAATTTTTTATTATATGGTATCATAAAATGTTTAGCAATCCCTGTCCCAAAATTGCTATAAATCCACTCCTCAAAAGATTCTGCTTTCGTCCTTTTAATTTTCGACTTTATATATCCTACAAGACACTCCTTTACCACCTTCGGCGGCAGTCCATAGAGGTTCAACTGGAATGGATACCTCGTATACACACCCTTTGAATATATCCATGAATTCCTCTTATGTTCTTCCACATTGTCTTCCAGAAACTTGAAAATGAGTCCTTTTGCATAGTTGGTCTTGAAGTGGAGCAGATGACCTGTGTAATCGAATGTGAATCCATTAACCTTTTCAGATTTGCACAGTCCCCCGGGTTTTGAATCCTTCTCGTATATTTTGTAATCTAAACCTTCCTTTTCAAGATGATAAGCCGTCGAAAGACCTCCTAAACCTGCGCCTATAATAACTGTGAACATAATCAAAGCATCGCTAAAAAGTAATAAACAGGTATGAAAACGGTTCTTCTCTTTCTATCGAACCAGAGTCCTTTTTTGGTAAGCACCACTCCGCCTCCGTGAGATAACAGTGGACGAATATCTCCTGGACCTACACTCTCTCTATATTTAACTTCTATCATCATTTTAACATCTCCTTCTTCACACACAATAAAATCAATTTCGCCTGTATCTTTCCAATGAAAGATTTCATTGAAGTGCTGTTTAAGATGAGAAGCTACAATAGTCTCTACGAGTTTACCTCTATTCTCTCGATTCATCACATACTCGCAAGCTGCCCTCCATGGATTGGAAAAACTATATACCCACCATCGGAGCGTATGCAAAATGAATGGGTCGTTGAAATAAACTTTTTTACCCGCTCTGAATGAAGGTAAACATTTGCCAATGCTCTTCACTCTGTAAATTGTGTTGAAAATAAAACTCAATTCTAAATCTTCTATATATTGTCTGACTGTCTCATGATGTTTGATTTCTGTTTCACGAGTAGCATCATTCCAATCAATCGGTGTGGTTAACATCCTTTCAACCCACAGCAATAACTGCCTTAAAAATCTTTCCTGTTTTCTCTGTTTTACAAGGTCTCCGAGAGTGGAGTCTCTATAAATTTCATATATATGAAGGTCTATTTCTCCCTTTGAAACTTCATTGGAAACAGGGTTCGGAAATCCACCTGTTACGAGGTATCTTTCGAATAGGCCTTCCAATTGCCTTCCATATAAAGCAATAGATTCACCCGCTTCAAATAAGGTTTGTTGGTTCCATTTAGGGAAAGAACCGAATTTTTTAAAAACCCCAGGGTGCAGGGTATTGACGAACTCTCTAAAGTTCATAGGAATCAGCGTCTTGTCTAATCCAGACTTCTTACCTCGTCTGCCAGGCATCCTTTCTGTTCCTCTCTTTAAATCTATAGCACTGGAACCTGTTGCAATAAGAGAAGTTTTCTTCAAAAGTCCCAAATCAAATGTAGCCTTTATTCCAAGGCTCCAATTTGACAGATAAGTTGCCTCATCTATGAAAATATAGAGCCTCTCCTTTGGTAAAACAGACCTTGCCCAGGAGATGTAAAGTTTTAATGCCTCAGCCAGATCAGACCCCTTTTCTATCCCAGATGCATCACAAGCAAAATAAAAGATACGCCTCGAGTCTAAATTCTTCAATAATTTTTTAATTAGAAGTTTAACTAAAGTAGTCTTGCCTACCTGCCTGGGACCGCGAATTACATAGACCCCATCAGATTCTAAATCAAATTCCCCAAGAATCTCTGGACGCCTCTTTATCTTCGCCTCTTCATACCCCTGTATATGAATGTCTTCCACTATCGCTTTTTTCTCAATCCACCACGGATTTTGAGCTGCGATGACAGAAAAATCTACCATTTTGTCACTCCAATGACCAAAAACCCTGCTTTTTTGTCATTTTCATTTTATAAAACCACCGATTTATGTCAAGGGAAAAATCAAATTTCTACCTTGCTCAGACTTTTGCCAAATATTATGAAGATTAAAATTACTAATAGATATATGAAAATCGCACCATAAATGTTTACATTCGTTGCGATATAAGATGCCTCACAGAGTGCGGTCTGAATCAGAAATACAATCAAAACGATGTGCGAACCTTTTAATCCCAGAGCCTTCAATCTTATTGCAAAATGGTCTTTACTACCTTTAAACGGGCTTTTTTTATGGAGTGTTCTCAACAAAGAGACATAGAATGTATCGTAGATTGGCATACCGAATATCAATAGCGGCGAGAGGAGTGCAATGTTGTTTACTGCTGTGTAAGATGACGATATGCTTATACTCGCTAAAGTAAATCCCAGAAATAGACTGCCAGCATCGCCCATAAATATTTTTGCAGGATGTTTATTATAATATAGAAATCCCAGGCAGGAACCTGCCAATGCGGCAGTGGTTAGAATCACTAAGAATTGGTTTGTTCCTAATGCGATGAAAAAGAAAGTCATAGATGCAATGAATGCACAGCCAGCAGAGAGCCCATCCATTATATCAATTATGTTGAATGCATTCGTAATACCTATTATCCAGAAAAAGGTGAGGATTGTGTTCAAGTAGGATGGGAAGAAGATAACCTTCAATTTTACATCGCATACAAGAAGAATACATGCAGCGATAGACTGGCCAAAAAGTTTGACCCAGGATGAAAGTTTTTTCAAATCGTCAATTAATCCAATTCCACAAACGATTGTTCCTCCTGTAATAATCCCGATTGTTT
The DNA here is from genome assembly GCA_030619885.1 of bacterium. Lineage (GTDB taxonomy): Bacteria > Hydrothermota > DG-26 > JAUXAN01 > JAUXAN01 > JAUXAN01. The sequence continues at coordinate 28,754 of JAUXAN010000013.1, read as the reverse complement.
CCATTGTCAAAGTATCTTTTAGAATTATGAATAAGAGAACAGGCACTGTAAAAGAGAGCCAGATTGACAATCCGCCCAAATACGGTATTGGGTTCTTATGTCTTTTGAGCGAGGTGGGTATATCGTATATCTTTTTTTTAACTGCTAACTTTTGAAATACTGGGGTTAGGAAAAAGGCAGTCAAAAGAGAGAGACCGAATATTGTAATGAATTTTATCATACTTCTTTATTGCGAGTCCGCCTTATCAATGCGTCTGAAAAAAGAATCAGAATATATGGTTCTACAGGTAAACGAAATCGACTTCCACCATAAGTTCCAACTATACATATAAAATACAAAATAGCCATTAAAAAGACAATATAAAAAGTTGTTTCTTCCCCCTTTTTAATCTTTTTATAAAAAGAAATGGCTATAAGGATGATGACGAAAAGGTAGACTAAGATGGAAAATACTTCTATCAGCAAACGAAGAGAAGAGGCTGTTTTGAATACTTTTAAGAAATTTCTGCTCAAAATTGCATCTTTGATTTCTGGAATAATCTCTTTGAGAGATTTTGTAGGTTCCTCCGTGATCTTTCCTCCTTTCCGCAGATTTCTACCAAGTTCAACGAGGCTTCCATTTGTAAAAAGTATCTTTGCTACTCCAAAAGTTCGCATTCCCATATACCTGGTTGGATGTCTCATTATATAATGGAGGCCGTAACTGCCTGCGGTGTCTAAAAACCGAATACCATTCTGGAGTTCTCCCTCCTTCTCTCTCATTTCTTGTTTGAGGAGGTTTGCACCAGTCGTCAGCGCCTCCTTTTTGTGGAAAAGGGCGGCTATCATCATCCCATTTTCATAACTTGCACGGAGTGGAGCGGCTTCGTAGTAAAACAGATTGACCTGTGTAATTTTCGAGATGAAAAAATCATTGAAATGAAAGTAATTTCGGACTATCCATGGCAAAAGTGCACATGCAAAACATCCGAGAAAGAGGAAAGAGTGAAGAATTTTAGACTTTTTCCATAACAAGATTACAATAATGATGAGTGGAAAGTAAAGTGCAATTGGTCTACAAAGCGCACACAGTCCAAACCAGACTGCTGTTAGTATTATCTGGTATGTTCTAAAAGATTTCAGGTAAGCGACCAGAAAATACATTCCTAAAATAAGAAACAGAGCAAATTCGGTTTCTGTGAGAAGAATGCCGGTATATATCACTAAAAGTGGGTCGAGTGAGCAGAGCGCGGATGCTGTCAGAGAGACTTTGCGAGTGAAGACTAACATACTCATTTTATAGACAACTAAACATGTCAAGGCTCCCAGTAAAGTCTGGATGAAAAGTCCTATACCAGGTTTATGTCCAAACAGTGAATAAATTCCTGCAAGGAAGAGGGGATACATCGGTGTTCTCTTATAATTTGGCAGATAAGGTTCTGATACCTCTGAGGAAAACGAGCGATGTTCCACAATATTTACTGCTATCTGGTCATATTCATAAGAGTCAGGAGTAAAACTGCGCTCGCAATTGAGTATGGCTGGGAATGTAAACGTCAATCTGACAAACCATGCAAATATGAAAATTACAATCTTATCATTTCTCATCTGAGAGAAATCAATTTTTTATATAAAGACTCTATTTGAACAACAGTACACTCTATAGAAAAGCGGTTTTCAACCCAATCCCGTCCTCTCTCACCAAGTTTTTTTCTTCTGTTTTTGTTTTTCATCAAATCCAGCATCGCAGTCAGAAGTGATTGAACATCTTTTGGGGGTATCAAGATACCCGTTTCTCCGTCTTTTACAACCTCTGGTATTCCGCCAACTTTAGTAGCGATTATACACTTTCCAGCAGCCATTGCCTCTATTAATACGATACCAAACCCTTCCTGCAAAGAAGGAAGAACAAAGATGTCTATGGTGTTTAAAATTTCAGGAATGTCTTGCCTCATCCCTGCAAAAAAGAAATTCTTTGAAATTCCTAATTTTTTCACCAGATTTTGTAGATCATCTTTTGCAGGTCCATCACCGATTATTAAAAACTGTGTTTTTGGGAATTCCAATACAAATTTCTGGGCGGCTTCTATTAAATATCTTAAACCCTTCTGGGGCTCAATAAGCCTTCCTATTGTCGCAATTACAGGATAGGATACTTCAAGCCCCAATTCTTCTCTTTTGCTTTTGAAATTTAGTTTCCTATTAAATTTAGCCAAGTCAACACCATTGTAAATGGTCGTATACCTTTTTGCATCAATTCCTGTCTTTTTGATCGAGTATTCTCGAGCAGCATCGGAACAGCTAACAATTCTATCAGCAAATCTCGAACTTAACCTGTCGAGCAGAGTATGATACCATTCCATCCAGACTTCAATGTTGTGGATTGAAGATACGACAATAGGAACGTTTGCCAATTTTCCAATTACTCTACCCGCTACATTTGCAAGAAAAAGGTGGGTATGAAGAATGTCCGGTTTTTCTATTTTCAATAACTTATACAGTCTCAACAGTACTTTTAAATCCTTCTTCCCTTTTCCACCTAAACTACTCACCCTTATACCCGCTTCTTTTAGTTCACAACCAATTGGACCCCATCCTTTAAGAGATACTCCACTCACATCATAGCACTCTTTGTCGAATCTTGGAAGCATATCAACCAATAGTCTCTCCGCTCCACCGATAGTAAATCCGACGGTCAAATGAATTACTTTGAGTCTTTTCACGAGACCACTCCCTTTATGACGTCCAGAACATCTTTAACCGTAATCGTTTCCATACACAAATGATGGTCACAAAATTCTTTAAAACAGGGGCTACAATCTACATCCTTCCTTACTACAAAAAAATTATCCTCTCTTGGTTCCCATTCGCCTTTTCTGTCTCTTCCACTGAAAAGTGCGATTGTAGGAATTCCTGCAGCAACTGCCAGATGCATAGGGCCTGTATCAACACAAACGAATAAAGAAAGATTTTTACATAATGCTACAAACTCCCCTATACTTATCTTACCCGCAAAAGAAATGGCATTTTCCCTCATATAGCTGACAATCTCCTCAATTATGCTATTATCCTTCCGAGCACCTGTAAAAATGATATTTGCTCTGTATCTCTTTGCTAAGATATCTGATAACTCTGCAAAATTTCTCTCTTTCCACGACTTGGCGCTGTATTTTGAACATGGGTGTAAACCAATGTTAAACTTGCGCTTCAGTTTTTTCCCTTTTAATGTCTTATCTATCGATCTTTCATTCTCCTCTGTTGTCCATATTTCATACTTTCTACTCGGATTGTATATCTTCAACAATCCTAAAAGTCTCAAGATGACATCGACTATATATTCACTCGATACAGAGTTGGCAAATATCTTGTGAGTGAGAAAAAAACCATTGCCTTTGCTGCAGTAGCCTACCCGTACCTTTGCCCCTGTTAAAAATGAGAAAAAATTATCTCTGAAATAAATTCCGAAGTTTCTACCAACCTCGGGTGTGTGGAAGTTAATGAACATATCGCATTCTTTCTTCCTGATTTTATGTAAAAATTTAAATTTCCCCCAAATACTCCTTTCCTTCCCATTTTTATCGTACTCGATGATTTCGTCAAGGAAAGGGCATCCATCGAATAGATCTCTAACGGATGTATTGACTATCCTTACTATGTGAGCATCAGGAAAACTTTTTCTCAACGCACGCATCGCAGGTATGATAACCACACTATCACCTATCAATCCAAGCTCAAAAATACAGATTTTTCTTATTTTATCAATCTCTATAAACTTCTTCATAAACTTTTACTGTTTGCTCGGCCGTCTTCTCCCATGAGAATAACTTGACTTTCGCAAATCCCTTTTCAATGAGGTTTTTTCTCAGATTCCAATTTTCCAAAACTGTAACGATCCCATCCACTATAGAGTCTACCTTGTAAGGATTCACCAGGACTGCGGCATTACCAACTATCTCAGGCAGAGAAGATATGTTTGATGTAACCACAGGTGTACCGCATGCCATAGCCTCGAGTGGAGGAAAACCGAAACCTTCGTAGAGTGTAGGAAAAACGAAAACATCGGCAATATTGTAAAGAAGAACAAGATCCTGGTCTGATAAGTATTCTGTGAAGACAACCTTATGTTCAATCCCCAATTCTTTTACCATATTTTTGATTTCCGGAAGATAGAGAATGTCCTCCCCGCCAATGACAAGGAAAATCTTTCTTTTAAAATTGTTAAGCAATTTAGAAAATGCGAGAAGAAGTCTTTGCATATTTTTCCGTTTTTCCAGCCCTCCTGTATAAAACAAAATCTTACCCCTTACATTAAACCGTTCTTTTATCTTTTCCAAAAGCGATTTATCCTTTACTTTTTTAAAAGTCTCTTCGATTCCAGAATGTATGACTTTGATTTTTTCTTGAGGAATATTATAGTAAGTAATAAGATCGCTTTTTGAACGGTGTGAAACTGCGATTATCTTCGCTGCATTTTTCAATACATATTTCTGCAGTTTGATAGCTTTTTTAACATGACCCCTGATTTCGGGATGTATGTCTTCAATAAAAATAAGGGGTATTACATCATGAACAGTGATTATCGTTCTTTGAGGTTGAATCAGTGGAGCTTCGAAGTGTGTAAGAAAGTGAACAATATCTGTTTTTAGAGTTAAGAGGTCTATTGGCAAAAACAGGTGTTTTTTTATACTACGGCTACTATGAAATACTCCACTTGAAAAGTAGGTCTTTTTTATCCTCTTCTCTTCAATTGCTCCTTTAACCGGTTCTTTCTTATCTAAAAGGAAAAGGTATTCGTTATCTCTATCAATCTTAAGCAGATTCTCTATCAATTTTAGTCCATATCTTCCAATCCCCCTTTTAAGATATCCATCAATTTGGAGTGGTCGAAAATCAATCCCAATTCTCATACCAACATCCTGTAAACGTTCAAGGTCTCTTTTGCAGTCTTCTTCCAAGAAAAATTCTGCACCTGTTTAAATCCTCTATTTATGAGATTGTTTCTCAATTTTGCATCCTTAAGAACTCTCTCAATACTCTCCGCCATCTCTTCTATGTTGTATGGGTCTATTAATATTGCTGCATTTCCAGCCACTTCAGACAAAGAAGGGATGTTTGAAGCAATTACTGGTGTTCCACATGCCATTGCTTCTAATACAGGAAGGCCAAATCCCTCATAAAGAGTGGGAAATAAAAGCAATTCAGCAGTGTTATAAAACAAAACCAGGTCCTCGTTTGAAACGAAACCTGTCCAAAAAACTTCATTCTCTATCCCCAATTTTAAGGTCTTTTTCTTCAGTTTCCTTGTCTCCTTGATATTTTTTTGTCCAACGACAACGAGAATTATTTTATTTTTGCTCTTTCGTTTATAATGACTGAAGGCGGTTAACATTCTTTCGAAATTCTTCCGATAATCTGTCCCCCCTACATATAGTATGAAGGGCTTATTGATCTTATAATGCGACCGCAATCTTTCTAATGCCGATAAATCTTTCATAGGATGAAAGATTGTATCCACTCCCTCATGTATAACGATTATTTTTTTATGCTTGATTCCGTAATACTTTATCACATCTCGTTTTGATGTATGAGATATCGTAATTACCATATCAGCCCTCCTGACAGCGAGTTCTTGTTGTTTAAGATGGAATCTCTTCGCATAGGTGAAGTATCCTATATATTCCTTCGGAAACACCAATGGTATTAAGTCGTGAACTGTAGCCACAGTCTTACACGGGTGCCAGAATGGAGCATCAAGATGTGTAGTAAAATGAAAAATATCAATATTATGAAACAGTGCTTCAGCAGGTAGAAGTATTTCTTTTCTAACAGATTTCGGCCGATGAAATCTATTAATTAATTTGCTTGGCATTAGATTAAATTTATTCATCGGAAACGGTAGATTGGATGGCAGACTCTTATCCACGAAGAGAAAATATTCATTTTCATTGTCTATTTCAAGAAACGATTTAATAAGACTCTGTGTGTATCGTCCTAATCCCCGCACCTTATGCCACGATATCTGAAGCGGTCTTGCATCAATTCCTATTCGCATACATTTCTCTGATATGTTTGCATCGTCTTTTGAACGATGCTTTCCCACGAAAACTTTCTGGCAAGATATGTAGAATATTTCTTTAGTTTTATTAAAAGTTCTTTCGAATTGGTTAAGTTCATAATAGCTTCTGCTAATTTTGCAGGGTCATTACTCGGGACCAATAGCACATCCTTACCGCTGTGCAAATCATCCGGGATTTTAGTTCCTATGGTGGTTATGGTAGGCAGACCATGAGAAATCGCGGTGATAAAAGTACCCCGTTTGAAAGAGACCCCTTCATCATATGGAAGAACACATACATCGGAGGATAGAAGATATCGAGAGACATTTTCACTACTACAATATCCTGTCCAGAATACTCGTTTTTCTATTCCTAACTCTTTTGAGAGTTTTTTCATATTATACAGATAGCGCCTGTCTCCTACCACCTCGTTGAGTTCACCAATTATTAAAAGATATGGCTTTGGCCCCTTTCTTCTTTTTGAAATGACCTGTTTGAAAGCAATGAATAGAGTTTCTAACCCTTTCCCTCTGTGAATGAATCCAAAGAATGAAACTATTGTATCATCTTGCCGAATCCCTAATTTTGTTTGGGTAATTTTTTTATCACCTTTGGAGAAATTCGGTATTCTCTCGATATTTGAACCTACAGGTATATGAACGATTTTTGATGGATGCACAGAAATTTTTTCTGTCAGCCACTTTTTGTATTCGTTATCAACGACGATTATTCCATCAATCCACTCAAACATTTTGCCAATTACTTTTTCATGGTTAAAATGTCTATTCTCATCGGCAACATTCAACACCTCGTATGTTCTGGTAAGTCGTAATCTGCTCAATGATGTCCATAGTAACTTGTATAGTGGAACCAGTCTCCTTTTTGTAACTTCTATACCGCTATCTTTGAATGGAATACCAGTTTCGTGAATCGTGGTAAAAAACTTGCATCCTTGCTTCATCCTCGATTTGATAAACATTGGCAGAAAACAGATGGCAATCTCGTTGTTGTAAGTATCTTTTACGAATTGAACATGAACGATATCGGGAGCGTTCCTTTTTATGAAATCGCTCATTTTCAGCAAATCTACAAAGTCCCACGATTCCATTAAAGGATATACGGTCAAATTCGGAATTTTCAGTCCAACTTTTTCGGCTTTGCGTGTAGTGAGTACTTCAACAATATTACCCTTTTCTGCAAGATGTTTTGCCAAATAGAAGGTATAATCTCCCACTCCACATTTAACAGGTGGAAAAGTGCCTGTGATAAGTAGTATCTTCATTTTTTATAAATTATAGTAATAGATTGCATGAAATAATGTCCCCAGTGCCGTTCGAGAAATTGCCAGATTCTATCCAGAATCGTTTTTAAGAAACTATTTTTTTTAAACTTTTTATGAAAAAATCTTATCTTAGAAAATCCAAAGTCTTCATTAAAACCATACCCACGCCCCTTTATTTTTACAGTTTCAAGCCCCAATTTTTCGCCAAGATTTTTAAGTTCAGAAAGTGTGAATTCTCTCTCCCACCCATAATGCCATCTATTCTTTCGCAACTTTTCGTGTTTATACACAGTGTACGGATTGTATTTCTGGGGGACATCTACTATTAAGTATCCTCCATATTTCAAGATCCTTTTCTGTTCCCGCAATGCAGCAGCAGGGTCTTGGAAGTGTTCTACTAATCCCTGGCTGAAAACGAGATCGAACGATTCGTCAGCAAAACACATATTCAACACATCGCTTACTCCCAATTTAATGTTACACTGAAATATCGAACCTATTTTCTTGGCAACTTCTATGGCTTCGGTGGAAATATCTATGGACCAGCATTCAACTTCTGTCTCCTTCCTCAGGCAGTAACTGTCGAGAGCAGTTCCACATCCCGCTTCTAAAACCGCAGGTCTCCCATCGAATTTCTTTACATACTTGAGAAGGATTTCAATGAACGGTCCCCTCTCTCCTATGTGCTCTTGTATAGATTGCTTCAATCGGTGCTCATTTTTTAGATAATCTTTCCAGATATTTACAAAACATTTTTCATCATAGAAAGATTGTCGTTCATCCAGGGGGTATCCAGATGGAAAAAGAAAATAGGCAGATACCTTAATAAAAAGTTCTATACATCTTATCCACAACGAAATTATACGATGTATTTTTTTAACAAATCTTGCTAATTTCAAACCAGCTACCTTGAAATAGAAAATAGAAGACTTTATACCAGGATAGAATATTCGTCCTTCGCTTCCCTCTAGTTCTGTCAACAATTTAAAATTCCTGATCCAGAACTGCATTTTTATCTTCTTCAAAATCAGTTTATCTCTGTGAAAGATTATGTTGTTAAAAAGATAGCCGAAACGGCCGAAATACTCCATATATGCCTGTTCTTCATAGCGAGCCAGGTCATCAGAAGAAACAGAACATATGGAAATGGGCGATATCTTTCTATTCCAGTTCAAATACTGCATACGTGCCCAATTATAACGGTCTTTTTTATTAACGAATGAATTTACTTTCGTACCCGGAAATGGAACAAGAGTAAAGAAAGATATGAAATCACATTTAAGGTCAATTGCAAAGTTCAAAGTTTCTTTTATGGTCTTTCGATTGTCGTCTCTATGTCCGAAAATAAAATATCCAAAAATATCAAGTCCTGCCTCCCTGGCTGTACTGAAGGTATTTCGTATCTCGTCTATTGTTATACATTTACCAATACTATCCAATATTTTCTGATTTCCAGATTCTACACCTAATTGTATCACATAACATCCATTTTCCTTCATCATCATATAATCTTGTTTACTGAGTGCTCCTGCTCTTTCAAGACATCTCCATGGAAGTCGAATATTCCTTTCTCTCAATAGTTGACAAAATTTCTGTATCCACTTACTGTTAAAAGCAAACAGGTCATCCATAAAGTAGAATTCATCTATCTTGAAATCTCTGCACAAAAACTCCATTTCTTGAATAACATTTTCTGGAGACCTTCGTCTGTAAGTGGAACCGAAGACCGCTTTATTACAGAAATTGCACTTGAAAGGACATCCACGGGAAGCAATCAATGTTCCCACTTTTTCCCCAATTTCCAATGGGTCGTATCGGTATCTAAATTTTTTAATCAGGTCGTATGTTGGAAAATCGATTGTATCGAGATTTTTTATAAATTTCCTTGGAGGAGTACAAATGGTTCGAGAGTTATTTCGAAAACATAACCCCTCTATATCAGCCACAGATTTTCTTCCTACCAGTGCTTTCAGCAGTTCAACAATAGCAAGTTCACCTTCACCCAGGACCAAATAGTCTATTTCGGGGCATTCTTTCAGTGTCCTTTGGGGAACCGCTGTAGCGTGAGGACCTCCAACAACGATGCGACACTTTTTGAAATGTTTTTTAACATCTCTAATTAGATTGAATGAGTTGATAACATTTGTGGTATATAGAGAAAACCCACAAATATCAGGTTGGACTGTTTTTAAATACTCGATTAGAGGGGGTAGTTTAGTTTCTGCCCCCTCGTCATAAAAATGAACATCATATCCCGCATTGCGCAATGATGATGCGATGTAAAGTAATCCAAGTGGGGGGTATTCGTGCGGATACCCCCCACCTGGATTTATGAGCATAACTTTCATTTCTTCAGTCGCCATTCGTGGTCGAGCATAACTACTCCATAATCGCTCTTTTTAGATTTTATAGTGAGGCTTGCTGCTTCGAGCTGATAATCATAAGGAATTAATCCATCCGATTGCCAGATTGCCGCGGATATTCTATACCTGCCCGGAGCAAGATTGAGATTGGGAAACACAATCTCAATAGAACCTTCTCCTTTTATGGAGGGTATTGAATATCCCGCCAATTTAGAAGTTGTGCCCCAGCAGACGAGTCCGTCGTCCCTCGTTATTCCAACACCAAAAACAGGGCTTTTCGCTTCGATGTGTGAAACATAGTAGATTTTCAAAATAAGTGTCTCTCCTGATTTGAAGGTCTGTTTTTTCTTATGACTGGAGCCTATCATTTCGGTTTTAGATATCTCGACTTTGAAATTACCTGTTCTCTCTGATTTTTTCGATCTATCTCCCATCTGTATATCTTTGGCGATGTTTTTGTATTTTATGGTCACATCCACAGGATTCCCTATCGCCTGTATCTTTCCTTTCGCAAGAAGTAATGCTTTGCTACATACGGTACGGATGTTGTGCAAATCGTGTGAGACGAAGATAATCGTACCACCCGTATTCCGAAACTCGGTTATTTTTTTTATACATTTAAACTGAAAACTCATATCTCCAACTGCCAGCACTTCATCTATTAACAATATGTCTGGTTCTGTATGAATCGCTACTGCAAATCCCAATCTTACATACATACCAGAGGAGTATCGTTTTACAGGCGTATCGATAAATTCTTCCAGTCCTGAAAACTTGACTATATCCTTGAATTTTGAATCTATCTCTTTTCTGCTCATCCCCATTATTGCCCCATTTAGATAGATATTTTCCCTTCCAGTTAAATCAGGATGAAAGCCAGCACCCAATTCGATTAAAGAGGCAACCCGTCCATTCACTACTGCATTTCCTTCTGTAGGTTCTGTAATTTTGGAGAGAATTTTTAATATTGTGGTCTTTCCCGCACCATTGGGTCCTATTATTCCAAGGGCTTCCCCTTTTTTAATTTCAAAACTCACATCTTTTAAAGCCCAGAACCATTTATCTTCTCGAGACTTGAAAATTTTTGGTATGGCATCTCTTAAGTTAATTACCTTGTATCCAAGTCTGTATCGTTTTGAAACACTCTGAAATTTGATAACTGTCATAATTAAATTATATCGGCAAATACCTTCTCTTTAATTTTAAAAAACCGGTAAGAAAGAATAAATAAGATTATTGCTACTATTGTTGTAATTAAAAGAAAGTTGAGTTGGGGACTCTTTCCGAAAAGAATGGACCTCCTGTAAGAGTCAATGATAGATGCCATTGGATTGAGCATATAAAGAGTTTTGTACCTATTGGGAACTAAACTCACCGGGTAGATTATGGGTGAGAGGAAGAGCCATATCTGGAGCACAAGCGGGATAATGAACCTGATATCGCGGTAGAAAACATTCAGCGCAGAACCCAGAAGAAGTATTCCCAGGCTGAAAATGACTTGAACGATGAGAATAACAGGAATCCAGAAAAGCGAAGTAGAGAGTGCAATTTTATAGTATATCATTAAAAAGACAAATATGACCGAGGCAACGAGAAAATCTATAAAACTTGCAATTAAAGAGGCAAAGGGGAGTATTTCTCGAGGGAAATATATTTTGGTGACCAAATTCATATTACGCACCAGACTCGTGGTTCCGAAGGAGATAGAATTTGAGAAAAAGACCCATGGGAGGAGTGCACTGTAGGAAAAGATAGGGTAAGGTATCCCTTCGGTTGGAATTTTGTTGAAGTAAGAGAAGACTACTGTAAATATCAGCATCATCGCAAGTGGCTGAAGGACTGCCCACCCTATACCCAATACAGCTTGTTTATACCTAACCTTTATCTCTCTTGAAACCCAACTACGGAGTAGTTCTCGGTGGTTTACCAATTCTTCCAGATATGCTAACATTACATAATAGGTATACCAATTTGGGCAGATTTTGTCAATAGGAGAATTCGGGGACGGTGCTTGACTCTGTGACTTTAACAAACGAAACAGTTTTTAAACAACGAAATCGTTTGGGGGTCGTGTGGGCAAAGTTTGCGTTTTTACAAAATATACTTTTTAAATTTATCATTCGATGATTCTAACATGTTAGAATGGTGGAATACAAAAACGCTTGCCCTGCATAGGAGATTGCTTCGCCCGTATCCATACGGATCCGTAGGGACAGGCTTGCAATGACATTGTCAGACAGGGTCTGAAGACCCTGCACTACCTCTGCGGTTATCTGCGGAGATCTGCGTCCAATTAAAATGTTTTTGGACAATCTGTCAAGGGTTGAAACCAATCAGGTTTTTTTCATAATCTGACTGTGGGATCCATTTTGAAGACAACTCCTTGAGTTTTTTTGCCTTGTTATAGTAAATGTTTGCAGATTTTATCTCTGCCTTTTTTTCATAGACTAATCCTAAAAGATAGTATGCTTCGATGTAGTTCGGTTCAAATTCGATAAGTTGTTTCAATTCTTCTTCCGCCTCATCCAGTTTTTCAAAAGCATAATAGGAGTAAGCCAATTTTCTCCTTATGAATGGATTTTTGGGGTCCCACCTTATTGCTTCTTCTAAGTTTTCTATAATTTCGTAATATACCTTGTTATCAATCGCATTCACATATTTTCTCTTCCTCCACAAAAAGTCTGCAAAATTCTCCCAGTAGATTCTATCAATTCTACCATTTTCAACTGCCTTCTTGAATTGCTGGTAGCCAAGATATAAAAATCCTAAATCCGAAGTCTGCTCAAATCTTTTCTCATAAAGTTTTCCAAGCCCATCATAATAGACAGGACAGTTGGGTAAGAAAATACTCGCAAGCCTGCAATTCTTCACAGCATCCTCATATCTTTTTTCTTCTGCAAATTCTTCAGCCTTTCTGTATAATATTTTAGAAACGAAGGGTGTTGAAAAGTAATACAGTACAGACAGGGTTATTATAATCAGATAGATTACATATCTACGACTCGGGTTGAACTTTTTTGTGAATTCTGTAAACGGAAGTTTCCTTGCAAGGATACCCAAGGAAGAAAAGAATATTACCGCATTGGCTGGAAGATACAACGAATTGTCAAAGAAAAAGTGAGCAAGGAAGAACAGGACAATTGCAAAGAATGGAAGGCGAGATACGCCAGAAGTTGAAGTGGTTTTAGGTATCCAGTGAGTCTTTAGTTTTGCAAATAGGATTATGATGATCGATAAAAACGACACTATACCAAAAAGTCCCTGTTCCGCCGATATATGGAGATACTGATTGTGTGCAATCTTCGCACATTTGGCATATTTCCCAATCGCCTCTTCAACAGGAAAGTTATATATTCTGGCAAAATATTCGAAGTTTCCCAAGCCACACCCAAAGAACAAATGTGATTTAAAAATGTTGTAAGATTGTTTCCATATATTCACCCGTTCGAGTGCATAGATGTCGTGGAGTTTTCCAGCCAATAGCCTCTCCGTTATCGGGTTTGGGATGAGAAGAAAGAATATCGCTATCACCGTCAAGAAGATGAGAAACCATCTCTTTCCTTTGGCAATTCCAAAGACAGTTCCAATGACGACTAGATTTATCAAGCCAGCCCTCGTTCCTGTCAGAAAGAAGGCATATACTATAAGAGAGAGTGGAGCGAGTAAGGTCAGTTTTTTGAAAAGACGAAGATTGTGAAATAGAATGTAGAAAAGCAAAAAAGAGATGCCGCAGGATAGAAAATCACAGAGATATGTGGCATATCGGAGGGTGCCGTTAGGTCTGGGCATGCCTAAGATAAACTTTTGATATATACAGAGGGAAGACTCATAGATGCTTAAAATTATTAATGTTGCGATGAAAAATTTGACCCCCTTTTCATTGAGTAGGTTAAGAACGAGAAAGAAAAGAAGTATATATGAGATATATTCAAAAAAACCGCCCATACTGCTGTATCTGTATGGAGACAAAATGAATGAGAGGGTTAAAGATAAGCCAAATAGGAAAAGAGGGATTTCCAAATTAGTATATTTGAGAGTGAATCTGCCATTTTTTATCGATCTACCGACAACGATAGCGAAGCAAACAATAGTCAGTATTTCAAAGCCATAGATAACAATCTGTTCCTCGCCGCCCCTCAATAATACGAGGACTCCTGTAACACCGGCAAGAAAGATATGAAAATACAAAGTTTTTCTATATGTGATTATCCCAGATTATACATTAAACACCGAAAATCACTGAAAACACTGAAATAAAAGGAAATACAAAGGAAAAAATTTCACCTAAAAAATAAAATGCCATTTTTATAATTTTCCGTTCAGATCCGTATAGACCTGGTATTTCGGCAATTTCGGTGTCATTCGGTGTTTTCAAGCATTATTTGGGGTTATTTTTCAATCATCTCAACATTGGCTCTCGGCAGGGTTACATGTTTTCCATTTTCGAGTTCTACCTCAAGGATTCTCACTTTTGCCTCAGTCTCTATTTTTTGAAGTTCAGACGGAAGGGCAACTACCTTGCCCAATTCACCAAAGAAGGGTTCTCTGATTATTCTTATCGGGCTGCCAACTACAAGACCTGTTTTTGTTCTTATTTTCTCTTTCTCTATTTTTGCTTCTTTAATAGGAACCACAACTTCAGGTCTTATCACACCGGCTCTTATCTGTGTAGCGCCATTTATCGATGCTTTTTTACCTTCATGCATGGTTAAAAGGTTGAAAGTCTTGCGAGCCATTCTCATCTTTCCAAATCCTTCCGTTATAACGAGTGTTAACCCTATAGTTTCTGAACCAGTTATTGCAACACCGATATCATATCCTAAAAAGTCTCTCAGATCTCTATCTGCTATACCGCCCACCACAATACCCTTTGCCCCAACTTCGATAGATTTCTTCAACCCATCCGATGTTGCCAATGAACCACCGATTAAAATTTTATCTTTGCAGTTTTTATCTATCTCTTTGGATGTCAAGATACTGGCTTCATCTTCAACGACCCTTTTTATATCTCCATACGTTTCGCCTCCAATCCCGAAAATGCCTTGAATAAATGCAGCATAGGTCTCAATGGCGACTCCTTCTTTCTCGAATATCTTTACTACCTTTCCATCTATATAAGCAAAGACTTCGACAGGTTCGGGTGGCTCACGCAGAATAACCTGTCCAGTTACATTTGAAATACTCTCTATACTCCCATTCGTCGGAGACTGGACACGGGATTTAAAGAGACCCAAAAACCCTTTCGTTTCTGCAATCACCTCGTTCTTCTTGATGGTTTCTCCCTCTTTTTTCAACATACAATCTCGTACATCTTCTGGGAGTGTGCCTAAAAGTCCTGCTACATTGACAGTTTGCACATTTCCTGGAAGGCATGTGCAAGCGACTACATCCTCTGCTTTAACTGTATCACCTATTTTGACCATAACATCACCGGGTAGAGGGAGTTTTCTCTCTTTCACAATTCTGGTCTTTTCGGTAACTCGGAGTCCTGGTGTATATGCATGTGCCATCTTAACCTCCTTCTTTCCCTTCCTTTGCGATATGGGTGAGTCGTTTCACCTCTTCCAAAACTTCTTCTCTTTTACATACTCCCTTTTTCACTAATGTATTTACAACTGCTTCTATGCAGATACTATTAGTATAACACATCTGAGTAAAACTAATTTTCTTCACTTTCTTCTTTTTCTTAAAAAACATATTAGCTATGTAACCAAGCAGTGCACCGCGCAGGAATCGAACCTGCAGCCTACGGATTAAGAATCCGTTGCTCTGCCTAGTTGAGCTAGCGGTGCATGGGTGAACCCCGATAGATGTTTACCTCGTTGGACATTTGTTATCCTACGGGGTTCACTATCTAAACGGGGTGAACGAGGGGACTTGAACCCCCAACCACTGGAGCCACAGTCCAGCGCTCTAACCAATTGAGCTACGCTCACCATCACATTGGTATAATAATGGAAAAGCAGACTGTAATGTCAAGAGAAAACAAACCACTGATTTCATCTTAGGATCCGTTGCACAGCATCCGTATGGAATGGACGGATTAATTAGGGTTCATTTTAGGGTCAAGACGCGACCCTATTCGCACCTATTCGCACGTCTGGGTAAGAATAAACACAGGTTCTGATATTCTGATCTCTGGCCTTCTCATTCTCCCCGCACATAAGTTATGTGCGGGGTGGTGTTCTGATAATCTATTAAAATCCGTGCAATCCGTGGACTGTAATCAGTGTCTGAATTACAATTCATTCTTCTTTTTGAGAATTTTTTATATTATTTGTGTGTATTCGTGTAATTCGTGGGTCTCCTTTCCCGACAATTTAAAAAGGCGTTTACATCTGTTCTGGTGCAGATACCCCAATTAAATTCAATCCATTTTTCAAAACAGTCCTTGTAGCTTCCACAAGTGCCAATCTCGTCAGAGTCAAATTTTGGTCGTCCTGGACAACTCTGTATCTTTGATAGAAATTGTGAAAAGTCGTTGCCAGATCGATTAGATAAAATGGAACTCTATGGGGTTCTAAATTCGATGCTGCCCCTTCCACAATATCAGGAAATGTTACAAGTTGCTTAATGAGTCCATACTCTTTTTCTTCATTCAGTAAACTCATCTCGGCGGAACCTATCTGCTCAACAGCGACCCCCATTTTTTTTGCAAACACGACTATGCTGCAAATTCTTGCATGTGCATACTGGACATAGTAAACTGGATTCTCTTCTGCGGTCTTCTTCGCCAGATCGATATCAAAATCGAGATGGGAAGAGATTTTTCTCAAAAGAAAGAGGAACCTGGTTGCATCTGTTCCAACCTCATCTAAGAGTTCATCCATGGGTATGAACTCACCTTCCCTTTTGGACATAAATATTTTCTTCCCTTCTTTTATCAGATTGACCTGCTGTGCTATGAGAATGACCAGATTTTCTGGGGGATAGCCAAGTGCCTCGAGTCCTGCTTTCATTCGTCCAATATACCCATGGTGTTCAGGACCTAAGATATTGATGAGTCTTTCAAACCCCCTCGAAAATTTGTTGAGGTGGTACGCAAGATCCGGTAATATATATGTAAATTCTCCATTACTCTTCACAAGCACCCTATCTTTTTCATCTCCAAACTTTGAGGATCGAATCCATACCGCGCCATCTTTTTCGTATATCATATCCCTCGATTTCAATTTTGTCTTCACTTCGTTTATCAATGTGCTGTCCCTTATCTTGCTTTCATATACCCAACTATCGAACCTTACATTAAATCTCTCAAGGGTAGTGCGTTGTTCTCTAACAATTTTTTTTACAGGGTATGTTCTGAATTCCTCTATTTTTTTATCCAATAGCTCTTTAGCAATGGCTTTTATATAATTACCATGGTATCCATTCTGGGGGAATTGAACTCTCTCACCCGATAGTTCTCTATACCGTGTTCTTACAGATTGTTCCAAAAGATCTATCTGATGTCCGCTGTCATTAACATAGAACTCTGAAACCGCTTCAAACCCTGCAAAATTCAATATTCTAATTAAAGAATCGCCAATTGCTGCTGCTCTGGCGTTGACAACCACAAGTGGTCCTGTTGGGTTTGCGCTCACATATTCAATCAAAACCCTTTCTTTCTCTCCAACATCGCTTTTCCCGTAAGCGTCACCCATTTTCAAAATTTCCTCAACTTCCAATGCCAGTAGTCGCCTGTCAACAAAGAAATTCAAAAATCCATTGCCGCCGACTTCAATCTTGGCAAATTTTTTGTCTTTTTCTATCTTTGAGGCTATCTCCTGTGCAACTTCCTGGGGTGATTTTTTCATCTCCTTTGCGATAGAAAAAGCTACATTCGTTGAAAAATCACCAAACTTTTCATTTATCGTAAGGTCTACTTCTCGCTCTATTCTGTAGAGTTGTTTGACTGTCTCTTTGACCCTGTCTTTTATATATTTTTTAATCACTCGGTTAATCCCAGATTATACATTAAACACCGAAAATCACTGAAAGACAAGAAGTATATTAGACACAGATTAACATCTCAAGATCCGTTGCACAGCATCCCATACGGGTCTGTGACCGTATGGAATGTACAGATATTCACTGATTGAATATTCTTTTTATAATCTGTGGCCATCAGTGTAAATCAGTGTCTATTGTTTCAATCATAGTTTTTATAATCCCTTGATATTTCGGTAGTTTGGGTGTCATTTGGTCATACGACCCGTATGGGTGTTTTCACATATTATTTAAGTTAATTTCTTCATAGGGGCATCGCCCCATAGTTTTTCCAGTCTATAAAACTCGCGTGTTTTATAATAAAATATGTTAATCACAACATCCACATAATCGAGTAATATCCAGTGTCCATAGTCATAACCTTCTATATGCCATGGTCTCATATCTATCTTCTCCATTGCCTCAACGACTCTGTCAGAGATGGCTCTTGTATGGATATCCGAGCTGCCACTACATATCACAAAAAAATCTGTCACAGTGGAAATCTCTCTCATATCGAGGATAAAAACCTCCTCTCCCTTCGTACTCAAAACACTCTTACCTATAATATCTGCTAACTTCTCTGGTGAGATTTCCGTCTCTGTCATCCTCCCTGAATCCAAACCATATTAAAGTTCGCAAAAATGTCAAGAGAAAATATTTGAATTGTTAGGTGGAAGGGGTTTTTCCTTTTTTTCTTGACGGATAGGAATTTAATAGGGGGCTCGCAATAACTGGCAAGAGTAATGTCGGGTATGGTCATACGACCCGTATGGGAAACCCGACCTACTGCTTAAAGCATTTTGCCGAAGGCAAGATTTTACTTGACCTTGACTCTGTTTTTTATAATCTAAAAATATATGTTCTCGTATATCAAAGGCAAGGTTGTGGAGAAAAGACCAACGGCTGTGACGCTCGATGTGGGCGGTGTTGGATACTCGATAAAGATACCGCTGTCAACTTATGAAAAATTGACAGCGGAAGAGGAGATGCTCTATATCCACCTTGCCCTTCATGATGACCGATTGGAACTTTATGGCTTTTCAACACCTGAAGAAAAAGAATTATTTGAACTGTTAATATCTGTATCAGGTGTTGGATTAAAGACCGCTCTTGGGATAATTTCTTCTATGTCAATCGATGAGTTCAATGATGCCGTATCCTCTGGGGATGTTGACAGAATCTGTGCGGCGAAAGGGGTGGGTAGAAAAACAGCATCGAGGGTCGTGCTCGAGTTAAAAGGCAAGTTAATTTTGAAGGGAAAACCGAAGACTCCATACACTGAGGCGATATCGGCTCTGCTCACACTCGGATATAGACGGGAAGAGGCATCAAAAGCTGTGAAAGAGGCATCCAGGCTTTTAGGTAAAGATGCAACCCTTGAAGAATTGATCAAAAAATCATTGACACTTCCGAAGGGTTTTGTGGAGAGGTAGAGATGCGGGTTACCACACCATTGAGGTATGAAGATGAGATTGAATTTGATAGAACACTCCGCCCTTCTAAACTTTCCGAATTCATCGGGCAACAGAAATTAAAGGAGAATTTAAAAGTTTTCATTCAGGCAGCGAAAGAACGAGACGAACCACTCGACCATATTCTCTTCTGTGGACCTCCTGGACTTGGGAAGACTACACTGGCAAATATAGTTGCCAAAGAGATGGATGTGGATATAAAATCTACCACAGGACCAATCTTAGAAAAGCCGGGAGACCTTGCAGGGATTCTTACCAATCTAAATAAGAAAGAGGTTCTCTTTATAGATGAGATTCATCGTATGAACAGGGCAGTTGAGGAATATCTTTATCCTGCGATGGAAGACCTCCATTTGGATATTATGCTCGATAAGGGACCGAGTGCAAGGTCAGTGCGGCTGAATCTCGTCCCCTTCACTCTCATAGGGGCAACTACGAGGGCAGGACTCTTGACCTCGCCGATGCGTGGTAGATTCGGGATGGTATGTCGGATCGGATATTATCCAGTAGAGAACCTACACGAGATTATAATGAGGTCTGCCAAGATATTGAAAATAGAAATAGACAAAGATGGTGGGCATGAAATTGCAAATCGTTCACGAGCTACACCACGGGTAGCGAACAGACTTTTGAGAAGAGTCAGAGATTATGCGCAGGTAAAAGGTGAGGGCAAAATAACAATGGAGATAACAGAGTATGCCCTGCGTATGCTCGATGTAGACCAGAAAGGTCTCGATGAGATGGATAAGATCATACTCAAAACGATAATCGACAAATTTGGTGGTGGGCCTGTTGGTCTGAAAACCCTCTCTGTGGCAGTTGGTGAGGAGCCCGATACTATTGAAGAAGTATACGAACCGTATCTGATCCAGGAAGGATTTATACGTAGGACCCCGAGAGGGCGAGAAACTACCTCAATTGCTCACGACCATTTTGGAGTAAAGATTGGGCAGAAATCTTTGTTTTAAAATGGATATTTTTATAAAAGTAATCATTATTTTAGGTATAATCACCACACTATGCGGGCTCCTTCTCTATGTTCTACATAGACTTCAGCTCCTTAGGAGATTACCATTAGATATAGTGGTAAAAAAGAGAAACTTTGTCTTTTTCTTTCCTCTTGCTACCTGCATCCTTTTGTCAATTTTGGTAACGATAATTTTAAATCTCATATTCAAAAAGTGATTCTGTCAGATTTTGATTTTTCCCTTCCACAAGAACTCATTGCACAATATCCTCTTGAAAGAAGAGAAGAAGCAAGACTTTTAGTTCTGCACAGAAAGACAAAAAAGATTGAGCATAGAAGATTCAAAGATATAGTAGAATATTTCAAAAGCAATGATGTGCTCGTTATGAACGAAACAAAAGTTTTCCCTGCGAGACTCTTTGGAAAGAAGGAGACGGGGGGTAAGGTTGAACTGCTGCTCGTAAGGAAGGTTGAACGGGATATATGGACTGTTTTAATTAAACCACACAAAATGGTGAAAATTGGAACAAAAATCATTTTTGAAAATATTGATGGAGAGATAGTGGGTAGAGAAGATAGTGGAAATTATCTGGTCAAATTTAATTATGAAGGTAACTTCGATGCTACAGTTGACCGAATTGGCACCACACCCCTACCTCCATATATTAAAAGGGTAGCAGAAGAGGAGGATAAAATCTATTATCAGACAGTGTATGCAAAACAACGGGGGGCAATTGCTGCACCTACAGCAGGACTTCATTTTACAGAAGATATAATTAAAAAAATTAATGAAAAAGCGAAAACAGTCACCATCCTGCTTCATATAGGTCTTGGAACATTCAAACCGATAAAATCCAAAACCATAGGAAATCATAAGATGGATAAAGAGTATTTTGAAATAGATGAAGATACCGCCTATCTTATAAATAATGCAAAGAGGGAAAAGGAGAGGGTGTTCGCTGTAGGAACGAGTAGTGTAAGAGCAATTGAAACAGCGATCAAACTGATAGATAGAAAATGGGGAATAGGAACTAAAAGGGGATGGACAGAAAAGTTCATATATCCACCATACGAGTTCAAGATTGTTGATGCGTTAATTACCAACTTTCACCTTCCACGCTCGACACCATTTTTGCTCGTCAGTGCTTTTGCAACAAGAGAATTGATTTTAGAATCTTATAAAGAAGCAATAGAGAAAAGGTATAGATTTTACAGTTATGGTGATGCGATGTTGATACTTTGATCACACTTTTTGCAAAGAAGCAAAAAAAGAGGGCTCCGGTGAGTGGAGCCCTCTCCAAGATCTTTTATCTCGGTATCTTTAACTTCCAGTTCGGATAGATGAGGTCTGGGTCTTTTATCAATTCCTTATTAGCGCGGTATATCTTGGGCCACATTGCATAGTTTCCTTTTCCATAAACTGCAGGATACTCTGCGAGTTTGGAAAGCCAGTCTCCCTTTTTCACCACATAATATTCTTTTTCCTTCTCGGGTTCCTTTTCAGCAATCTCCTCTTCAAGTTTCGCTATCTCCTCATCGAGGATGGCTATCTCTCCACGCAGAGCCTCAAGTTTGGGGTTCAGTTCGTCGATTTTGGCTTTGGCATCTGCCTCTCTCTTATTATACTCTTCTATCAATAACCTGGCATCCTCTTCAGTCATTTTCTTCTCTTCCTGGGCATAAGAGACTGAAAAAAGAAGCACCAAAGTTAAGATCGGAACTATTTTAAATATCTTCATAGATTGACCTCCTTGAGTTTAAAAATGTGAAACTGGTCATTCACCCCCCTGTCTTCAGCTCTTCTAATTTTGCTTCCTTATCTGCTTTTTCAGCTTCTAAATTTTTGAGTTCATTTTCAAGTGAAGTTGCTTCATCTTCCGCAGCTTCACAGGCAGTCTTTGCTTCATCGAGTTCCTTCTGGGTTTCTGGTGTCACTCCCTTTACTGCACACCCAGAAAAGATAAAACCTGCGACGAAGACAAAGAGGGAAGCAATAGATATAAACTTCTTCATCGTCTTCACCTCCTTTAATTAGTAAAGATTTTTTTAACTTACATACTTAGATAATTGTAAGAATAACAAAAATATTGTCAAGGAAAAAATAACCATAGAGATCGCAGAGTCCACAGAAGGTGATGTCAGGTATGCATGCCCGCAGTTTCGCTTTAGCAGGCGGGGAAACCCGACCTACTGATTCTGTGTTTATCCGTGTCAGCATCCGTGGTGTTTCGTGTCACGGCTGTTTTTTCCTTGACAAAGATTTTATTTTTTTTATCAAGTTTGTAAGGAGGTTTTTATGGAACAAAAGTTTAATAGTTTGAGAATAATATCGAAGATATTCAAAGTCATAGCATGGATAGTAGCCGTATTTGCTGTAATAGGTTTCTTCACTATGATTGCCATAGGTAGTGCGAGTAGAGGAATGGCAGGCCCATTCGCAGCATTAGGTGGTGTTGGCGGTGCTTTTATCACGCTTCTCTATGGTTCCATTATGTTCATATTCATTTACACATGGGCCGAAGTGATTATGGTTCTGCTTGCAATAGAAGAATCCACAAGAAGAAGTTGCGAAAAACTGACAAAGGAGACATAGGTAGGGAAACCGTGAAAGGAGATGAATGGAGGGGTATACATTTGAGGATGTGTAATGAATATCCCTATGAAACCGAAGACCAGTCCAAAAAAGAGCACGAAGGTTGAAAGATAGTCTCCCGGTTGAAGGAGTATATTTACAGGCATTATCGAAGCACAGAATGCATAACCTATTACCTCCTTTAAAAATTTATCAAAATCTTTCCCTCGATTCCTTCAGTTCGATTAACAGTACAGACTATCTCTTTTATTCTTGAACTATCACTCACTGCATAATTAAAATATTTTCTTATAAGGGCAAGCAGATTGTTAAAATTGAGATAGATATTTGGGACGAAATTTCCCTCGAATTTCATTTTTTCTTCCTTTCCTGAATAGGTATTCACCGTTGATTTGAGCAGTGGAAGAGATGTTGAAACTATGAGGTCATTTTTAAAAAATGTATACGCAAGAACAGGTATACCTTCAGGGTTCATAATATAGTTTATCCCTTTACCATATCCGGACAAATTTTTTGGACCTCTGCTTTTTTTGAAAAACCAGTACGACAATTCTTTGATTTTTTTATCCATCCTATCTGGGTCTTCTACTGTAATTATCCCACAGACCATAGGTATATCTTCTGAATTGAATCCTTCAGTATATAGAAGAAGACGCTTTTTTAAATTTGCAAAAAAACCGGACAGATTCACTCCGCTTTCCCTGACAATGTCTCTTATCTTCTTAGGATTCTCTCTATTCATATATTCAAAACTACTACTGAAATCGAAGTTGGGAAAATTGATGAAACTTACGGTTGAAGAAGGAAGAAAAAGAGGTTTCTCTACACCTTCTTTTCCAAGTCCAGCAGGAATGATACCAACGGGCTTTTTCATATTAAACTTGAGCACTAAACTGTTTTCTTCTTTCTTAAATACTTCAAACTCCAAAGACTCGAAATCGACCCAACTGTTACCTTTAGCCACATATCCATACAGACAAGCATCTTCAGAGGGAACTATTTTATCTCTCAGCGAGGTCTTTTTGTATCCCCTTCCCAATTCGATAACTTCTTTAATGAGAGATTCTCTGTTGCTAAAACAGATGTAGTTACCTATGAAGAGACAGTTCAAGTCTGTTTTAATTCTACTATACGGGGTCTTTCTATATTTCTTTCTATGACCTTTTTTAAGTGCCTCTCTCCACAAAAGTCTGATTTTAATAGAAGGTTTAGTTATAATCAGATATTCCTCTTCATACTTTGCGATTCCAATTTCATCTCCAACGAGCTCGGCTAATCTTTCTCCAATACCAAGTTCATCGATTCTTTTTGTTAAGGATTTAACTATTTCTATATCTCTTGTATTCTCTCTGATTTTGAGTTTTGCTACCTCTTCGTAGATAGACAACGGTAATTTTGTGTTCACATAAAAAGAACATCCATCAGGAACGATCTGTTCTGTATATTTTATACTTCTATGCAATGTGGGGGTTCTTAAAAAGAGATAGAGAAAAGTTATGCACAGAACGATGATACAAAGGACTATAAATATCTTCCACTTCACCCAACAAAAAATAAATTCCACGAACAAAAAGTCAAGAGAAAAATTGCAACCGCAGAGTAAAGCACAGGAGAAAGAGGTAGTATAGGTCCTTTAAACCCTGCTTTTTATAATTTTCTTTAAATGAATTGTTTCATATTTTTTGATCAAGAACAGTCTAAAGACCGTTTACTACCATACTTGACATTGTGAGGCGAGTTTATAAAGTTTTCTCAAAAGCACTAAATATATACACAACCATTATAGTCTTGACATAATATAAATTTTAATTAATATTTAGACTATATGAGGATTTTAATAGTCAGTCCCGAAATCTATCCCTACGCGAAAACGGGTAGCATTGCAGATACTATAGGTGGTCTTTCTAAAGCCATCAGTAAACTCGGCACTGAAGTCTATCTTGCTACCCCCCTGTATAAAGTAACAAAAGACCAAAATTTAAAACTTCGTCCTGTTTTACAAACTCTCGGAGTGCCATTTAAGTGGGAGAAGAAAGTCTTCAAACTGTTTGAATATGATGCGGGTGAAAGAATGAAAGTATTCTTTTTCGATGCGGACGAATTTTCTACCAGGGATGGACTTTATGGAACAGAAGAAGGTGATTATCCAGACAATTGTGAACGATTTGCAGCTTTTTGCAAAGGCTGCTTATTTATGTCAAAATATCTATCGATGAAGTTCGATGTTATACACTTAAACGACTGGCAGACTGCTCCAGTCGCAGTGTATTTAAAAGTAATCTTCAATGACGACCCAATCTTTGCAAATACAAAAGTAATCTATACCATTCATAATCTGGGCTATCAGGGTGTATTTGATAAAAATATAGCCAGTGGATTTGGATTGGATCTGTTAGAATTGGAATATTATGGAAAGGTAAATTTTGCCAAAGGCGGGATACTATTTTCGGATATCATAACAACTGTCAGTGAAACTTATGGTGAGGAGATGCGAACGAAGGAATTTGGGTGTGGGCTCGACGAAATTCTGAGGGCAAGAAGTGCCAATATCTGTGCCATCTCAAATGGAATAGATTATGATGTGTGGAACCCAAAGATAGACCCCTATGTATATGAACATTACGACACCCACAGTATCATCACAAAAAGGGTAAATAAAACCATCCTTCGCAGAGAGCTTAAATTGAATAATGTTGATGTCCCATTGATTGGAATGGTGTGCAGACTGGATACCTATAAGGGTGTTGATATACTACTTGGTGCCATTAATGAACTGATGAAAGAAGAATTGCAGTTTGTGTTATTGGGAACTGGTGAGGAAAGATTTACTAAAAGGTTGGCAAAATTAAGCGCATCTTATCCGAGAAAGGCTTCTGTCAATATAAAATTTGACCCTGTACTTGCCTGTCGTATATATGCAGGTTCTGATATATTCCTTGTGCCTTCAAAATATGAACCCTCTGGTTTATCAAGTCTAATTGCCCTCCGATACGGTAGTATTCCAATAGTGAGAAAAACAGGGGCACTCTTAGAGAAGATAACAGAGTTTGACCCCAAGACCCTAAAGGGTAATGGTTTTGTTTTTGAAAAATATTCTGCCAATGAACTGGTTTCGGCAGTAAAGAAGGCAGTGTTCGTATATAAAGCAGCGGAAGTCTGGAGAAAATTAACTAAAAATGCGATGTCTGAGAGACATACCTTAGACACAGCAGCAAAGACATATAATGAACTGTATAAGAGAATGAGTAAACAGCCCTCTTGACAAATCTATAGGAATATACTACAATAGATACGATGCTCGTTTTACTTACGAATGATGATGGAATATCCGCAAAAGGTTTAAGAAAATTAAAAGATGGATTAGAGAAAATTTGCGATGTTTTTGTAGTTGCTCCTGATAAGGAAAAGAGCACTTCATCCCATTCACTCACTTTAACTCATCCATTAAGATTTAAGAATATCTCATCTACCGAAATAAGTGTTGATGGTACTCCTACAGATTGTGTAATTCTTGCTGTTCGGGGAATCTTAAAGAGACGTCCTGATATAATCGTATCAGGAATAAACCACGGACCGAATCTTGGAGACGATGTTCTCTATTCTGGAACTGTTGCAGCGGCAATGGAAGGAACACTTCTGGGCATAAAATCTGTAGCGGTCTCTCTGGTATCTGAACACAGATTCGACTTTTCTGCTTCAGCGAAATTTGCTGCTGCACTCGTGCAAAGGATATGTAAAATTGGTCTGCCACCGGAGACTTTTTTGAATGTGAATATACCAGATGGGGAAAAATTAGAGGGGATTAAGATAACGAAGTTGGGAAAGAGGATATATAAAGACTATGCCGAAGAGCGAGTGGACCATAACGGAAAACCATATTTCTGGATAGATGGAGAACTCGAATGGGAGAAGGGCAAAAATACAGACTTCGATGCAATAGAGAAGGGACTCGTTTCCATTACCCCACTCCATTTAGACCTTACTAACCATAAAGCAATAAAAAGAATTAAAAGGTGGGAAAAAGATTTTCAAAAAAAGTTTTGATGAAGATTTTACAAAAGAGAGAGAAGAGATGATTAAACACCAGCTCTTAGATCGCGGGATTAAAGATAAGAAAGTAATTGCTGCTATGAGAAAAATCCCCCGGCATCTCTTCATTGAAGAAGACCTAACTAATATGGCTTACGATGACCATCCACTTCCAATAGGAGAGGGACAAACCATTTCCCAACCCTATATGGTCGCTGCTATGACTGAAGAATTGGATTTGAAAAAGAAGGATAGGGCACTCGAAATTGGCACCGGTTCTGGTTATCAGACAGCTATCCTTGCAGAAATATGCAAAGAAGTATATACGATTGAAAGAATAAAAAGTTTATCTCATAAAGCAGAAGAAACTTTAAAAAGATTGGGATATAGAAATATCTATTTCAAAGTAGACGATGGGACAGTAGGTTGGGATAAGCATTCCCCTTTCGATAAGATTTTGGTTACAGCAGGTGCGCCCAATATACCTGATACATTATTCAATCAGTTAAGAGAGAAGGGGAAAATGATAATTCCAATTGGAGACAGGTTCTCACAGATATTGACTCTAATTGAGAAGATAAACAACTCTCTTAAGAAGAGGGCGCTGTTCGAGTGTATATTCGTTCCCTTAATAGGTGAGAGGGGTTGGCAAGACGGGGCGTAGCGCAGCTGGTTAGCGCGCTTGGTTCGGGACCAAGAGGTCGGAGGTTCAAATCCTCTCGCCCCGATTATAACCACACGCTGTTTCGGATTTTTTTAAATCTTTTTATAGAATGTGCTTCTCAAGAAACACTTTGCACCCATGCTTGATTTGAATGAGATTAGAGTACGGTTAAGTTCCATTGGATTATCCGAAGCGGTATCCTGATTCACACCAAGGTCAAAGTAACTGAAACCCTGCGATTTACCCCATTTGATTATTTCATACAAGAGATAGTTGACAGATCTGTATCTCTGATAACGGTAGTCCTGAGCTATATAGAATGCTATGAAAGTTTTCACATTGCAAATAAATATGAGGCATCCTGCGAGTAGTTTTTTCTTTCTGTACGCTAAAAAGAGTTTGAGGTTTTTCGGAACGAGATTTGGGATTTTTTTTAATTCTTCAAGGGTATGCGTTGGAGATACATTAAATTTGCGTTTGTTCTCCACCAAGATTGGATAAAAACTGTCGTAATCCTCGCTTATCTCTATCCTGACACCCGACTTAATCGCCTTCCTTACAGCATTTCTCGACCTTTCCTGACATATTTCAAATGGGTCTGTGATAGGGGTGAGGTCAATTACACTCGTGTAGAGATGTTGAGAATATTTAAATCCATTATAGAGAAGGGCATAATCTAAATTCATACTCGTAACCTTCGAGTAAATTATCGGTGGAGGTGTCAGGTAAACCTCTTCTATACCTTCCTCTTCACAATATTTAAGGAAACTCTGGACGATTCTATCGATTTTATCAAAAGAGAGTTCACCCATTACGAAACTGCCAAAACTTGCTCCCTGTGGAGATTTGAATATTCTATCTGCAAGTCCTCCAGGCAGTAGGGCTAATATGTTGCCGTACTCACGAAAGATTAAATGATGAAATTTAAGTCTATTTAGTGGATGGTAGTCCAAAAATTTTAGCTTATGGAAGATAGTGCCATTATTGGCATAGTCCACAAATTTATCCCATCTCTGTCTATATCTCTCTTCACAGGTTATTACCTCGATATTTTTCACACGATTATTGTAGCATATTTTTAAAATCCGTCAAGAGAAAAACACGGAACAAATAACATAAACAAGTCTGAAGAAGCTATCCGATAACCCCCTTTTGTCATTGCGAGGATTTAGTTGGTAGTTGGTAGTTGGTAGTGAACGGTCTTTAGACCGTTCTTAATTGAAAACATGAAACAATTCACCCGAGAGAACATAGGTTAGGATTTAGCAGGGTCTATCGCAGATCCGTATGGACTTGTCCTGACAAATCTGGTTATGGAGTGCAACAACCGTGTTGTTGCCAAAGTGCATTGACACGGTCAATGCACTCCAAAGAACTC
>JAUXAN010000026.1 GCA_030619885.1 bacterium | reverse complement strand
CCACTAAATTTGAATGGGGATTTGCCTTTGGAGAGTTTGCGCATGAGTTTCTTTGCAAGTTCGAACTGACGGAGTAGTTGATTCACATCCTCCACGCTCGTTCCACTCCCCTTTGCAATCCTCTTTCTCCTCGAACCATCTATTATACGTGGCTTGACCCTCTCCTCTTTTGTCATCGAGTTTATTATAGCCTCGACCTTCACAATCGCATCTTCATCAATCTTTAAATCCAAAGGCAGTTTACCGGACATACCTGGTATCATCTTTATTATCTCCTCTAAAGGTCCCATCTTCTTCGTTGCTTTTAATTGTTGCAGAAAATCATCGAATGTAAGTGTTTCCTTTCTCATCTTTGTTTCTAATCTTTTCGCCTCCTTTTTTTCATATACAGCTTCGGTCTTCTCTATTAAAGATAATACATCGCCCATTCCAAGTATCCTCGATGCGAGTCTGTCCGGATAGAACTCGGCCAAATCTTTTACCTTTTCACCCATACCTACAAACTTTATTGGTTTTCCTGTAACTGCTCTTATGGACAGTGCACCACCACCCCTTGCATCACCATCCAATTTCGTCAAGATTATGCTATCTATACCCAGTTTAGTGTCGAACTCCGATGCTATATTCACCGCATCCTGACCTGTGGCACCGTCTACAACTAAAATCGTCTCTGAAGGTGATATTTTCTTCCTTATTCGCACCAGTTCGTCCATCAACTCATCATCTATATGAAGTCTGCCCGCAGTATCTAATATAACAATTCTATTATCTTTCTCTTCGGCACTTTCTATCGCAGACCTGCAGAGTTTGGTAAGATCTTTCTCTTTTACTTCAAAGAAATCTAATCCTGTCTGTCTTGAGAGAATCTGGAGCTGTTCGTAAGCAGCAGGTCTTTTAAAGTCACAGGCTACAAGCAATGGCTTTCTGGCTTTGAACTTCAAACCGAGTTTACATGCGGTGGTGGTTTTGCCGGAACCTTGCAGACCGACGAGTGAAATTATAGTTGGTATGGATGAAAAATTTATCCCAACCTTCTGTCTTCCGAGAAGGTTTGTTAATTCTTCATAGACTATTTTCACTAAAGCATCGGCAGGTCTCAAGCCCTGCAAAACTTCTTTCCCAACTGCTTTCTCTTCAATACGATGGATAAAATCCTTTGCCACCTTATAGTTCACATCCGCTTCGAGCAGAGCTACCCTTATCTCACGAAGACCTGTCCTCACATCCTTCTCACTCAGTCTGCCATAGCTGTGTAACTTGCGAAAAATAGTTTGGAGACGATTAGTTAATTCCTCAAACATAATTTACTCCCAAACCCCATAGATTTTATATCCACAATACTGACATTTCCCATTTTTAATTTTGTATTCGGATACAAAAAAACCTGTCCTTTTTACAATAGCCTTTTTGCAATTTGGGCAGTATGTATTTTCGCCCTTATGTCCGTAGACATTGCCTATATAGACATATTTTAGACCAACATCAAGTGCCGTATTTCTTGCCTGTTCGAGTGTTTCTACTCGAGTCGGTGGTAGATTTTTATACTTGTACATAGGATGAAATCTTGAGAAGTGGAGAGGGTAGTCGGCGCCCAACTCATCCCTTATCCACATACACATTTTTCTAATGGTTGCCATATCATCATTTTTGGTTGGGACAATGAGATTTGTAATCTCAAAATGTACATTTCTTTTTTTCAATGTCTTCAATGTATTCAAAACAGGATGGAGTGCTCCGCTGCAGACAGATGCATAGAACTTTTCTGTAAATCCTTTCAAATCAACATTTGCAGTGTCAAGGAAGTCACAGAGTTCTAAAAGGGGGTCCTTATTGAGAAAGCCATTTGTAATCCAGAGATTTCGTATTCCAGATTCTCTTGCGAGTTTCGAAGTTTCAAGCATGTATTCATAAAATACACATGGTTCGGTGTAGGTATAAGCGATTGTCTTGCATTTCTCTCTTAAAGCAAGTGCAACAACAGTCTCTGGGGGTAACTCGTAGTTATATGTATCTTCCGGAACTGCCTGGGATATTTGCCAGTTCTGGCAATATTTACATTCAATGTTGCATCCTGCCGTTGCGATCGACAATGCATTGGTCGTTGGCAGAAAATGGAAGAGCGGTTTTTTTTCAATCGGGTCTATATGGACGGCACAGGGATTACCCCACACCAAGGTATAGTACTCACCATCTCTATTTTCCCTTACCTCACATACCCCTCTTGCCCCATCTGTGACATAGCACTGCTTTGGACACAAATTACACTGGATTTTCTTTTTGTCCAATTTTGTATAGTATCTTGCCTTTTTAGGAATCGTAAAGCCCAACTCCTGTGCCTCTACCATACGAAGGCTTCCAGATAACAATGTAATGGAGGCAGTGGCTAAAGATTTTTTAAAAAAATCTCTTCTCGTTAGCTCCTTCATAGGAGTACAATATAGCAAAAATCGACCTGAATGTCAATGCTGTGGTTTCTTCTTTCTTGACAGATTGACTTTCAATTATTATTATCTTGGAAGATGATACAAAATCGAAGAATAGAGTGTTTTAGAGCATTTCTTTTAGTAGTGTTTTCTCTAACTCCTCTGGCAGGTATTGCACAGAAAGTATCCTTTGAACCTGTCTATCCACCAATCTCAGGAATTGAAATTTTAGAGAAAGAGATATCTCAGTTGGTGAATGAAGAAAGGGAGAAACAGCGTCTTAGTACCCTCATTTACGATAGTAAACTTGAACTTGCTGCAAGACAACATTCTAAAGAGATGGGAGAATTAAATTATTTCTCACATACATCACCAATTGCCAAAAATCATGAGGTGAGAGATAGAGTTCGAAATGCCGGACTTACAGAGATGTCTATGGCAGAGAATATCTTCACTGTCTATGGATACAATACTAATGTTCTGCCTACAAAGATCGTGGAGGGGTGGATGTTAAGCCCTGGGCATAGAAGGAACATTCTGAACAGAGATTTTACTCACACAGGAGTCGGTGTAACAGCAACTGCAGATGGAATTTATTATGCAACTCAGGTTTTTGTCCATAGAGATGTAGAGTTACATAAAATCGAGGTTTACGAAACAGAAGTCAGAGAGTATATTCTTACTATCTGCTTGAAAACAGAAAAACAAAATGAGATAGGTATATTTCTCGATAATCAGCATTTCAGCACGAAGGAAGCACATAGTATTGGTTTTTTCATCGTAAAAATGGTTTTTAAAAAGTATTCCGGGATCCACACAATCGATGTAGGAATTCGCAGTTCAGGTTCGGAAGAGGATTTTCTCGATTTAGTTACTATGAAGATAGATACATACAAAAAGCCATCCGAATCAATAATATCCAGAGAGGACCATGCAAAACTGAAGATCATTTATGCAGGAATAGAAGAAAAATGCCAAATCAAGTATGAACTCGAACTTGCAGGCAACATATTGTCTTCAGGAAATGAACTGATGATTTTCACTTCGGGAAAGAATCACAAAGTTGTTCCAAACAGAAAAGGATATTTTCAAATTAAGTTACAATTTAACAAATCATCCGGAATTCGAGAAGTATCATTTGGAATAAGAAGAAAAGGGAGTGAAGACGACTATAGCATAACTAACAGCACCGTATTGGACACTGATAAGCCAATGGAGAAGTCATTTATTAGAAATTGCAAATAAGAGTCGAACCCCATTTTATACCGTCTCTGTTATTTCAAGGTATAGTTCTTCTAAACTCTTGCTCTTTCTTGCAGAGAGTTCCCTTAATTCACTCAAACTCCCAATAGCTTTCAACTTTCCCCTGTTTATGATACCTATTTTCGAACATACCTCCTCTGCCAAACTTAATGTGTGAGTCGACATAAATATGGTATGCCCCTTTTCTATCTCTTCTCTGAATAACTTTTTTACTGTATTTGCACTTTTGGGGTCAAGCCCGACCATCGGTTCGTCTATGATTATCAGTTCAGGCGAGTGAATGAGGGCAGATGAAATGACTATCCTCTGTCTCATGCCATGCGAATACCCCTCAGATCTCATATCCCCCCATTCTGTTATCTCAAAGATTTCGAATAACTCGTCAATCCTCCTTTTTATATCCCTATCCTTCATAGAGTATAATCTGCCGATAAATTCTAAAAATTCCCGCCCTGTGAGTGTATCGTAGATATAAGGATTGTCAGGTATGTAACCGATGCGGGATTTTGCAGATTCGGGCTCGCTTTTCATATCTATCCCATCTATTAAAATTTTGCCATCTGTGGGGTGGAGAAGTCCTGCTATGAGTTTAATCGTGGTCGTCTTCCCTGCCCCGTTCGGACCTATCAGACTGAAGAGTTCGCCACGCTCGATTTCTAAATTTAACTTATCGACCGCTATAGTCTCTCCGAATTTTTTTGTAATGCCACATAGCCGAACTATACTCATCTATATTCAATGACTTTGATTTTCAACTTGCCAATTATATTTGCCAACAAAATCTGACGATCCATTTCTCCCTCTGCAAGTTTGATATGTGTAGCATCACAGGGAAACTGATTGAAGATAGGGTCCACTGCAACCCACTCCCCTAAAAAAACTTTGTTCCATGCATGGTAAGAAAATAGCCCATTATGATACATCACTCCGAGGCAGACCTTCGCAGGTATACCTTCTGCCCTTGCAAGTGCACAGAAGAGAACAGAATGTTCCCCACAATCACCTTCTTTAGTTTTTAATACATCTATGGCTGAAGGGAGAGATGGTGTGGGGCGCTTCTCAATATTTTCACACATCCATTTCAGAAGTGCTTCTACTTTTAGAGAATCTGTCTTTTTATGATTCATTACCTTTTGGGCAGTCTCTTTTATCAATCTATCGTTCGCCTGTATCATTGGAGTAGATGATAGGTCTTCAGCCGTCGGTTCATGGCTGTTAACTGTTGGCCTATTTACTATTTCTACACAGAGCGGTTCCTTCGACAGGATTCTCTGGCGTTCGTCTTCTATATCTAACGACGAAAGGTCGTCTATCCCATCGAGTTCTACCTTTAGATATTGTGTTTTCTGAGGTGATTTGATCTTTACTGATGAAGGTATAGAGTAATAAGCAATAATTTCTAAAAGCATCTCTTTCGCTTCTGTTTTGAGAGCCTCCTCCCTCGATTCTTTTATCATAGATATACCCATTGGCGAGACCTCTTTCAATACCTCACCCTCTTCTGTTACCCATATATATGATATGATTCCTGAAAAGATTGTTTCCAATTTATTTGCTTCATACTCTTTACCACCTATGGTCAATTTCTCTTTTCCTCCAACATTTATAACCAAATTCACCTTTGAAAATGTTGATGGGTCAAACACTGGAAATTCGTACCTGCTCCCCTCTTTCAATCCACATTTGACAACTATACCTTCTATCGAAACAGGGAGGTAGGTATCTCCACCGAGGAGTATCTCTTCTGTTCTTACTTCTCCACCCGTATAAATTTTCGTTTTGAGAAGGGAACCGACGACTTCGCCTTCTATTTTCATCGGATGAGTCGGCTGTGGAAACTCGAAAATAAAAGATTTCATAGCGTAATCTTCTGTAGCATAAGATTTGATAAATGTCTCAATCTTTTTTTCTTCCCCAAGCAATTTGATAACCATCTTCGTTCTCTCGGTTATGATATATCCACCGTCTTCGCTCTTCTGTGTGAGTGTATATGAATAACCAATCTTCTGCTCCCCGATATAGATTCCCATCCATTCTTCTTTAAAGGGTATTCCATGCTCGGATATACGAATTGAACTTTTAGCATCTCCTTTGGTGGAATATTCCTTAACAGCATACACTAAAATAATTCCAAAGAAGATGATGCTCAATATAAAAATTAATTTTTTCATACCATTCATCCCTTTGGCAGCACGATAGTAAATTTGCTGCCGTAGTTTGGTCTGCTTCTAACATAAATTTTGCCTTTATGTTGCTGGACTATGCGCTTGGCAATCGGCAGACCCAATCCAAACCCCTTGCCTTTAGTATAGAAGGGTATCCAGATCTTTTCCAAATCCTTTTTACCTATACCAGCACCATTATCCTCGATTGTGATAGAAACATTCCCTCCATTGTGGTCACCTGATATTTTAAGTGTGCCTTTTTTATCAATCGAATTGATTCCGTTCAGAAGAATGTTAGAAAATACCTGCTTTAACTGTTCTCTATCACCTTTTAAATATATCTTTTCTTTAATGTTGTTCTTTATAGTAATCCCCTTCTTATATGAAGGGTTATTCTTTACCAATGTGATAACCTCGCCAATAATTTTCCCGAGTTCTAATTTTGCGAAGTGTAGCGGAAGGATGCGGGAAAAACTCAGGAATTCTCTTATACTTCTATTCACTCTGTCTGTTTCTCTCAATATCAACTCAAACAGTTTTTTATTAGCATCTTCAACTTTAATGGAACTGGAGAGCACCTCTGTTGCACCCCTTATGGATGCTAAAGGATTCCTAATTTCGTGAGCCAACCCGGATGAGAGTTCCCCAAGTGCCACCATTCTTGCTGTTCTCTTTTTTAGAGTCATGTCTTCGAATAAGAAGAGCACCCCTCTTTCTCTCCCATCAGGTGTGAGAAGAGATGTTATATTCAAACCCAAAGGTATTTTCTCGCCTTCTTTTTTTTCTATCTCAATCTCGGTATAAGAACTGCTTTTCTCTTTTACTGCAGTAACTATATTATTTTTTAGATTTGATAGTCGTTTTGGAAATATATCTTCGAATTTATGTCCCTTCACATCCTCTGTCTTCAGTTGTAAGATATTCTCGGCTGTTTTGTTGAAGAATACGATTTTTTCTTCACTGTCTACTGTAAAAAGTCCATTGCCGATGTTGAGGAGTATATCATCGGTAGTCAATCTAATTTCTGCCAGTTCATGTATCCTCTTCCTCAATCGTTCTGCAAGAAACCCACTCATAGATGCAACGAGGAAAAAAAGCAGTGTGTGGAGATAGGATCTGAAAAAAACATAAGACCCAGTCACATCTGTTTCCAAAGGAAATATCTCCTTCAAGTATCCCTTATATAATCCTACAAGAAGTAGTGTATAGAAAATAGAAGATAGAGATGCGGATGTGAATGCCCCTTTTATAATCAAAAATATACTGCTATAAACTATGGGCAGAAAATAAAGAACTGAAAATTGGGAGTAGATGCCACCGGTGAGCACCGTTATACTTGTAACCAATAGAATATCACCGACTATCTGAATATACAGAATGAGAGTAGCAGATAAACCAACTCTGAAACAGATCCAGTAGATTAAACTCAGCGCATAACTCGCTGCAATCAGTATATAAAATGGTAAAAGGGAGACAGTAAATTCTCCCCTCAATACCAGAATCCCTGTTCCTAATATTGCAGTTACAATCAGAGGTCTTGCAGCAAGTAACCAATCTATACTTCTATCCAGCCGCTTTTTCATGTAAAGATTGGAAATAGGTAATTCCCAACAGTTAAGAAAAAATTAACTACAATCGCCCATACGGGCCCCATATGGCAGGATTCCTATGGGGCGGAACCTGTAGTACGGTTTAATCTCCACTTATAAGTGTCACCATCTTGAATATGGGCAGGTACATCGCCATTACCATACCACCGATTACGAGGCCCAATAAGATCATTATTACCGGTTCAAGTGCTGACATAAGACCTTCCACAGCGGTATCCACCTCCGAATCGTAGAAATCAGCAACTTTGTTTAACATATCATCGAGATTTCCTGCTGCTTCACCAATGGCGATCATCTGTGTAACCATAGGAGGGAATACGCCCACATTTTTGAGTGGCTCTGCAATGGTTTCACCACCTGCTATAGAACTCCTTGCTTCCATTATCGAATCTTCTACGAGTTTATTCCCTGATGTTTTCGCTGTTATCTCAAGGGCATCTAATATAGGAACACCACTGGATAGGAGTGTCGCAAGGGTACGGGCGAACCTTGCGATCACCTGTTTTCGAACGAGGGTGCCAGCCACTGGAATCTTCAACTTCATTCTGTCAATTACGCTCTCCCCTCCGGAAGTCTTTTTCCATGTCCGAAATCCAATGAAGAGAGCTATCAACACGGCAAATATCACCCACCAGTAGCCACGGACTATGTCACTCAATTTCATTACGATTCTGGTGGGAGCTGGAAGTTCCTGTCCGAAGGATTCAAACATTCCTGCAAAGATAGGTATCACGAATATGAGCAGTGCGAGAGTTGCCATTAGGGCAACACCAGTAATCATTACAGGATATATCATCGCACTTTTTATCTTTCTCGCCAATTCCGCCGATTTCTCTAAATACCCTGCCAATCTGGTCAAGATGACATCGAGTGCACCACCTGCTTCACCTGCATCAACCATATTAACATATAGATCGGTAAAAATCTTATCCTGTTTACGCAGAGATTCCGCGAGGGTTGACCCACTTTCTACATCTGTCATCACCTGACCTAGACCTTTTTTGAGCACAGGGTTTGTAGCCTGCTGTGTCTGTATGTCCAGACATTGCATCAAGGGAAGCCCTGCGTTTATCATAGTGGCAAACTGTCGGGTAAACACAGCAAGATCCTTCGTTCCTACCTTACCGCCAAGGAACGGTATAGTAATCTCTCTGGGTTTAGTTTTAACAGAGGTGGGTATTATCTTTCTTGCACGGAGATGTGAAATGACCTCCGCTTCTGACTTTGCGGCCAATTCACCTGAGGATGCTATTCCTGTAGGTGTTCTGCCTTTCCATACATAAACCGGCATAATTTACACCTCCTTTTAAATTCTATAAATGTAAATAATATAATATTATTAAAAATCTTGTCAAGGAAAAATTGCAACCATAAATCACACGAATAATATAAAAAATTCTCAAAAAGAAGAATAAAAGAAATTCGTGCAATTTGTCCAACCCGCCCCTACTTATGCACCCGCCTGCCAAAGCAAAGCGGCGGGCAGGTAAGTGCGGAGTGAATGAACATTCGTGTTTATATTTTCATTATCTTACCTTTATTAATCTTGCTGCAAAGGAGCCATCTATACCATGTATGTGTGGAAAGGTTTTTACATAGTTTCCTTCAGTAACTTCCTCTGGGATATACTTGGATATATCGTCCAAAACGAAGTTCTTATGATTTTTTAGAAATTTTTCAACTATATACTCATTTTCATCAAACTCAATCGTGCATGTGCTGTAAACTATTACCCCCCCAATTTTTATCTGTGATGCTACATTTTGTAGCATAGCATATTGAATGTCCGATAACTCTTCTATTCCTTTTTTAGTGATGTTCCATTTCAAATCTGGTCTCTTTCTTAACGTTCCAAGACCAGAACATGGAACATCTATCAAGACCCTATCTGCGTGTTTGAAAGAAAAATATCTCCCATCGGAGACTACAGGATATATTATTTTAATACCCAATCTCTCTACATTTTCTGCAAGTTCTTTAAATCTCATCCTGTTTTTGTCTACAGAAATTATGGTTCCCAAATTCTGCATTAGCTCTGCAATGTGGGTTACTTTACCACCAGGACAGGAACACAGGTCCACAACCGTCTCTTCTGGTTTTGGACAAAGAATCAAAGCCACCAATGTAGCACTCTCATCCTGTATGAAAAATTCACCCTCTTTGAAAAGTTCCATCTCATAGAGAGGAATCGCTGGCTTTATGACTAAGCTTTCTGAGAGATACCTTCCATCCTCTACTTCAATGCCCCCAGCTTTCAGTGATTGTTTCAGTCTTTTTGGTGTCGTTTTAAATGTGTTTACTTTTATGGAAAGCTCGGGTTTAGAATTGCTTGACTCACAGAGTTCAACGGTATCTTTGTATCCGAACCTTGCAAGCCACTTTTCAATGAGCCATTCAGGGAAAGAATAATAAGTCGAGATAGACCCGACAGAATTTTCGAGCTCTGGAAGAGGCAGTTTCTCTTTTTGCGACACAATGTTTCTCAGAACACCATTTATAAAATTTTTCATTCTTCTTTCTCTTACCAGTTTGACGGATTCGTTCACAGTCGCATAGTCCGGTATTCTATCTAAAAATATTATCTGGTAGACACCCAATCTGAGTATATTTCTCACATCTGTTTTGAATCTCTTTTTCATTACAAAGTGGTTTATTATATAGTCTAATTTTTTCTTCCATCGTATCGTTCCGCAGACGAGTTCTTTTGCCAATCTTTTGTCTTTAAAAGGAAGGTATTCTTTATGAAAGTAAGAGTTGAGGCTTCTTTCTGGATATACTCCGGTTTTTTCGAATCTATTTAAAACAGATAAGGCGATTTCCCTTGGGTTCATTCGAATTTTTCACCATGCTTTGGTTTGTAGCCGTTTATGAAATCGACTGCGTTCATAATTTTTTTTCCTTCGACCTGAATTTCTTTTACAATAACTACTCCTCCTTTAGCCGCCACAGAGAGTCCTTTTTTTACTATAATTGAACCCATCTCTTCTACGGTTTCACCTTTTTTAAATTCACTCCTCAAAAGTTTTGCCCGTCTGCTTCTGAAATATGTATAAGCACCGGGTGTATATGCGAGCCCCCTTATTAGGTTTGATATAGACTCTGCATCTTGTCTCCAGTCTATTCGACACATTTCCAAATCAAGTTTGGGGGCGTATGTAGCATCGGACTCATTTTGAGGGGTGCGTTTTTCTTTACCTTTTTCCACGAGGTCGAGTGTTGAAAGCAGAAGTTTGCTGCCTTCTTCAGCAAGTTTCGTTTCGAGTTCTGATGCGATTTCATCTTTTTCTATATCTACATGTCTTTGTTCTATAATATCACCTGCATCCATCCTCTTCGTCATAAACATAGTTGTAACACCCGTTTCGTTTTCGCCTTTTATTATAGCCCAGTTTATTGGCGCAGCACCTCTGTATTTGGGAAGGAGTGACGGATGAAGATTGATACATCCTAATTGTGGAATTAACAAAAGTTCTTCTCTCAAAATATGCCCGTAAGATATCACTAATATGAGGTCGGGAGAAATTTCTTTTAGTTTTTCAATAAAATCAACACTCTTGGGTGATTCTGGCTGGAGCACAGGAACTGAATTTTTTAAAGCAACTTTTTTAACAGGGGTATAGTCTATTTTTCTTCCCCTTCCTTTAGGTCTGTCGGGTTGTGTTACGGCTAAAATTATCTTTTTACGATTCTTTGAAAGAAAGTCCAAAGATACGGATGCAAAGTCAGGGGTGCCGAAAAAGGCTATTTTCATCTCTTTTTCAGTTCTTTCAATTTCCCCTTTAAAAGTTCCCTCCTCACAAGTGAGATATGGTCTATAAAAAGGATACCATTAAGATGGTCTATCTCATGTGCAAACACCCTTGCAAGAATTTCCCTGCCTTCCATCTCTACTTCTTTCCCATCTTTTGTCAGACTTTTAATTACCACTCTTGCAGGTCTTTTCACTTCCTCATAAATCCCTGGAAAACTCAGACACCCTTCCTCCTGTATAATCTCTCCACTCTGATCAACGATATGGGGATTTATCAGTACAAAAGGTTTACTATCCGGATCGAATAGGGTAGGGTTAACAGCTATGATTGCACTCGACTTCCCTACCTGGGGTGCTGCAAGACCTGCGCCTCCAGCATCCATAAGTGTCTCAACTAAATTATCTATGAATTCCTGTAATCCGGCATCGAAATTCTTGACCGGTTCACACTTTTTTCTTAATACAGCATCACCATATAATCTTATTTTTAAACTCATTTAACTTTTCATGACTGTAACTATATGTCCTTTCTCCACCTCAATTTTGACATTCTCTGCAATTCTCAAAACCGCTATCTTATCTGTCACGCCGACCACCCTTCCGTGTATGCCGCAGGATAGAATTACTTGATCGCCTTTTTTTAATTTTGAGAGTAAGAGCCGATGCTTCTTCTGCTCTTTGCTTTTAGGATATATGAGTAGAAAGTAGAAGACGAGGAAGATTAAAATGAGGGGAAGGATACTGACAAAAGGATTTGTCTGTTTACCCTGTGGTGCAGTGGTGCATCCGAACAACATAACCTCCTTTAAAATTTATAAGAGAGCGATATTCTGTTTGAAGATCCCAATTCGACCATAGGTATCAATCCGTAATCAAAGGTGAATTCTTTCCATATCAATCCGAAACCGAATGAAAGTCCACCGAGTACATCGAGTTCTGAGCCAGATTTATAATCGGCGCCAGTAGAATTATAACCAAATCTCAAAGAGAGTAGATTTAAAGGGAACCACTCAACACCGAAACAGATAACCAATCGGTAATCTATACACTGGTTCAGGTCTAAAGAAGCGGTCAATTTCTCATCCATCAATGAGTATGCACCGCCTAATTTGAAGTTGAGAGGCAAGTTCTCTTTTTCCTCGTCGAAAGGTTTTGTCTGAACTCCAAGATTCTGTATACAGAATCCTACTTTTAGATTTTCAATTTTCGGTCTGTATAATACCCCGAGGTCTAATGCAATCGCATGGGAATTGTATTCATAGATTGAATTATAGATACCTTTTATACTACCACCAACAACGAGTATCGGTTCGTATGTTTCAATCATTTTAGATTCTACTTTTACATAATCGACCTTTGCTTTAATCACCCTCGCACAGCTTACAGTCGCTTCTATCCCTGATGAACCGAATGTACCGAGACTATCGCCCCACTCATCTGTCCTAACCATATCACCTATGGTGATGTAGTTCAGTCCAATTCCAACAGAAGTTCTCTCACTCATCGGGGCGACATAGGCAACATATCCTTTCTTGATGCCTGCTATGTAGTGGTTGTAGTTTACACTAACTTCAGGATATATTGAGTTGATACATCCTGCAGGGTTCCAGTAGATAGCAGTGACACCATTTGCAAGGGCGGTAAAGGCACCTCCTAATGATGTTGGACGTGCCCCAACACCAATTTTCAGAAAATTATAGGTTGTAGTTCCCACCCCAGAAAGAGATTGGCTGAAAGGAAAAACTATGCACAGAATTACGATAAATTTTCTCATCATCTTCCTCCCTTGTATAAAGATTATTTTAGTATTCATTGCAAAATTTGTCAAGAAAAAACAACTTAATGAACAGTTCCGTGAGCAGTTTTCCCAGGGCTATCATCGATACCTAATGTAAACGAGCGTTTGCTATCATCACCTGCCCCAGGGATATTCCACCATCATTAGGTGGAACTAATCTCTGCGTGAATACCTCAAATTTTGCATTTGAAAGTTCGTCAATCATACCGCCTAAGAATAACCTGTTCTGAAACACACCCCCAGAAAGCACAACCTTATCAATCCCTGTCTCCCTTCTTATCCTTAAACAGATATCCTTTGAGAATTTAATTATTGTGGAATGGAACCTGGTTGAAATTTCAGACCGATTTATATTATGTAAATAATCGTAGAGGATCCCCTCGATAATCTTGGTTGGTTCGATGATGAAACATCCATTTTTCTCAACTATTTCATAGTCGTATGGCGATAGAATTGTATCTTTTGCCTCATACTCGAGAGCCATTGCGGCCTGTGCCTCAAAGGTTATACTACTGCAGACTCTCAGTATTCCAGAGACCGCATCGAAGAGTCTGCCTAAACTCGAAGTCCAGGTTAAATTTATATCACGATCGATCTGTTTCTTTATCACCTCTATCTCCCGACTATCAATTCCTTTAAACAGCTCGTTTTTTAACCTATCTTTTCCCAAAAGGTAGAGGACATATGCAATGCCTATTCTGTAAGGTTTTTTTATAGCTACCTCGCCACCTGGCA
The DNA here is from genome assembly GCA_030619885.1 of bacterium. Taxonomy (GTDB): domain Bacteria; phylum Hydrothermota; class DG-26; order JAUXAN01; family JAUXAN01; genus JAUXAN01. Next base: position 22,973 of record JAUXAN010000026.1, on the reverse strand, counting down.
ACGGTAAATACCTGAGCCGACCTTTTCTTTCAAACCCATTGTAGTCTCCAACTAAAAATTCACATCCCCATATCCTTCCATCTGTCCCATAGCCTGTTCCATCAAATGATAACCCGATCACCTTTTTCTTAATTCTATTTTCAGCCATACAACTTGCTATATGAGCACAGTGATGTTGAACTCCAATTAACTTCACTCCTGTAAGTTCTTTTGCGAATCTCGTGGATAAATAGTCTGGATGTAAATCGTAAGCAACTATTTGGGGGTCTATCTTGAACCAGTACTTGAATTTGTTTATCATTTCCTTATAGAATTCAAAAGTCTCTAAATTCTCGAGGTTACCTATATGTTGTGAGATAAACGCCTTTTCCCCTTCTGCTAAGCAGAAGGTATTTTTCAACTCTGGACCAACCCCAAGAGTAGGTTCGAGTTTACGGTCAAGGAGTATTGGGTAGGGTGCATATCCTCTCGAACGGCGTATAATGGTTGGAGAATCTTTCAAATAGAATACGACAGAATCATCGTTTCTATTTTTTATACCGCGGTTATGCGATAGAAAATAGTCTGCTATACCGCTCAGATTATCGGCTGCCTCTTCAATCTCTCCAACTAAGGGTTCGTCCTTTCTATTTCCGCTCGTCATAACTAATGCATCGAACTTGCCTCTTTTAAATAGAAGATGATGCAGAGGCGTATACGGCAGCATCACACCGAGATATGGATTGGAGGGTGCAACTGAACAGGCTATTTTTGAGCCTTTCTTCTTTCTTAAAAGCACTACAGGAGAGCGAGGACTTTTTAATATATCTTTCTCTTTGTCTGTTATTACACAGTATTTTTCAACTGTCTTAATGTTTGACATCATAACTGCAAAAGGTTTGTGCGGTCTATTCTTTCTTTTTCTCAATTCTTTCACCTTTTTTTCATTTGATGCATCGACCGCTATATGAAATCCTCCCAGACCCTTTATTGCAACAATCCCTCCGGAGCTGAGTCGTCTCACAGTAGTTGATATTACTTCTTTTACTTTTTCAGATTTTCCATTCTTGAAAAGCGCAAGCTGGGGCCCGCACACATTACATGCATTTGGTTGGGCATGGAACCTTCTGTTCAATGGGTTTTCATATTCGTCTCTGCATTCACTACACATAACAAAATGTTTCATAGTAGTCTTCTCCCTATCGTATGGTGTATTTTTAATTATGGAAAATCTTGGACCACAGTCTGTACAGTTTGTAAATGGGTAGTTATGTCTTCTGTTATTTTTGTTCATAACATCCTTTAGACATTGGTCGCATGTTGAAATATCGGGTGAAATGAGAGTTATATTTCTACCCTTTCCAATACTCTTTCTTATACTGAATTCCCTATATCTGTGCAACCTGGCTTTTTTTACATCGATTGATTCAACAATAGAAATTGGGGGGCGGTTCTGTTTTAAATCCGAGATGAATGAAAATATTCTCTTCTCATCGCCTTCTACCTCAACCTTCAATCCTTCATTAGAATTCAAGACCCAGCCTTTCAAACCATATTTGTATGCAAGTCTATAGACAAATGGTCTGAATCCAACCCCCTGAACAACACCCTTGATTACTATAGAATAGTTACATTGCATATCAATGAAACCTCTCCTTTAGGAATTCCGACTAAAAACTCTCCCAGCAGATTATCTCTTGCAAGGGGTTGCGGGATTTGGGAGATGGTTTATCTTTTGGATAGCCTACGGGAAGCAGTGCAACGACTTTATAGCTTTTTGGTATCTTTAATATTCGCTTCACTTCATCCTGATCAAATGCGCCTATCCAGCAACTTCCCAACCCCTCATCTGCTGCTGCGAGGGTTATGTGGTCTACTGCGATAGCGAGGTCGACCGCATAAGAGGGGACACCACATCTCATTACATGATGAGGACTCGTTGCAACAGCAGCAATAACTACGGGTGCCTCACCTACAAAAGATTGATTTGCAGCTGCGACTGCCAGAGCTTTGCGCTTGCTCTCTTCCCTGACCACCACGAACTTGCATGGCTGTCTGTTAGCCGCTGAAGGTGCCAACCTGGCTGCTTCCAGCACCCTCATCAACTTCTCTTCTGGTATAGGCTTACTTTCGTAGGAACGGACACTTCTTCTGTTTCTAATCACATCCATCAGTTCCATTTTGCCTCCCGTTTACAAGTTATTTATTCCAACTTATTTGACGAGTATGAAGACCAGGCTGAATCCGATCACGGTCAATGGGTTCAAGCCTCACTTCCAGGCCTTTCATGACACACAACGTTCAGGCTACTGAGTTTTCAATATGTTCTCCAATTCTTCTTCATCCACCAATACATCCCTCGCTTTGCTCCCCTCAAATGGACCTACTATGCCTGCTGCCTCAAGTTGGTCTATTATCCTTCCTGCCCTTGCGTATCCTATTTTTAGCCTTCTCTGTAAGAGTGATACCGATGCCAGTTTATGACGCACAACTAATCTTGCCGCATCTTTGAATAATTCGTCTACCGTTTCTTCCTCTTCCTCCTTTTTCCCTTCCATTTTTTCTCCTGTGGGTTGTGTCTCCTCTTCTATTTGTCGATAGTAATTGAATCCATCGAGGAAGTCCCTCGCTTCTTCAGTGGATATACTATAATTTTCTTCCAGCATCTCTGTAATGGCAGAGAGCTTCACATCCTTGGCTGCCCCTTCTTCAGCGAGCGCATCTATAAGATTCCTCTCAATGAGCCTTTCCACGAAATTTCCAGGAGGACCAAATCTTTCTTCGAGTAAATTAGAAAGGTATCTATTTATCAAAAGATTTGAAATCTGCCTTGCTTCAGAAGTAGATATATACGCCCCATGCAGTCTCACAGGTTCACCCCTACCAGGAGGTAGAAAGAGCATATCGCCCTTCCCGAGTAGATTTTCTGCACCGTTCATATCGAGGATGGTTCTCGAATCTGTCTTGGATGCCACCTGAAATGCGATGCGTGCAGGAAAATTTGCCTTTATGAGTCCTGTAAGTACATCAACTGAAGGGCGTTGTGTAGCAAGAACCAGATGAATACCGACCGCCCTTGACATCTGTGCCAGTCTTGTCAATTTTTCTTCTATCTCGGATGGAGCCTGGATCATCAAATCTGCAAGTTCATCAATTATTACGACTATATAAGGTTTCTTATCCTCTATCCTTTCGTTATATCCTTCTAAATCCCTCACACCTACCTGTGCAAATTTTCTGTATCTCTTATCCATCCATTCGATTACCTCTTTCAATACTTCCAATGCCTCCTGAGCTTCTGTTATCACTGGCATTAGAAGATGTGGTATGCCATTATAAACTGGAAGTTCAAGTCGTTTTGGGTCTATCATTATAAATCTCACTTCACCTTCTGTTGCCCTGAATAGTATGCTTGTAATTATAGAATTTATACAGACAGATTTACCTGAGCCAGTAGTTCCTGCTATCAAGAGATGGGGCATTACGGAAAGGTCTGCCGAATCTGGATTCCCTGCTATATCTTTGCCCAATGCTATCTGTAGTTTTGAAGGTGAGTTCAAATATTTATCTTCTGTGAGCATCTCCTTTATATAAACATTGTATCTGCGTCTATTAGGTATCTCGATACCAACAACGGATTTCCCTGGAATTGGCGCAACAATTCTGATACGATTTGCCTTCATTGCGAGAGCAAGGTCATCTGATAAAGAAGCGATTCTACTCAACTTTATTCCTGGTGCAGGTTCATATCCGTATCTGGTTATAACGGGACCGGGGGAGAAATCTGTAACCTTGCCTTCAATGTCAAAATTGGAAAATTTATCTTCCAATATTGCAGCATTCTTTTTCAATTCTTCCTTTGATACAGTTTCCCTCCGTTCTTCTGGAGACTTGAGTAGAGCAAGGAATGCTTCTCTATAATTAGCTTTTAGAACTACAGGTTTACGCTTCACAGATTCTGCTGTCTTTTCTTCAACTCGAGCAGTTTCAATGAATTTCTCTCTTACTGCTCTCTTAGAGATTTTCGCCTTTGGACCTTTTTTCTCTGGTAGCTTTTTAAAAACAAGGGGAATTTTAAGCGGTGCTCTCATTATTCTAATAACGCTCACTTCTGCCCCTGCTGTAACAATAATCAATACGAGAAAGACCATCAAAATATAGAAACCTAATTTACCCAAGTAAGTAATCACCCAAAGACTCAGCTTTTGTCCAACTATTCCTGAAGCAGAATATTCGAGGGGGAACTCAAGATTAGTTGTTGCAAGAAATGCGATGAACAGAATTGAAAGGCTTGCTAGGATAAATGTAATTTGAAAAGGTCTCTGATACGGTAACTTCCGGAATCTGTTTATACTCCATAGAAGTAGAATCGCAGGAACTACAAAAGAGGCGATACCAAGATAGGTTATTAACCAATGAGAGACGAATGCACCTGCCCATCCACCGAGATTATGCACCTTTGAAAGTTCAGGAAAATCGAGCGGGTCATAAGTTAAAAGGCTTAAAAAAATAAGTGCAGAGAGCAGTAATAAAAAAAGACCCAATATTTCGTTCCTTCTCTCATTGGATATGCCTTTAAATGATCGAAATGCTGCCAGAATGAGAAAAAGGATACCGAAGATCCCTATAAGGATGAAAAGACCGTAGAGAATCCAGACACCAATAAATTTGATAATTTCCATTAGCAGAAATAATATTAAAAATTGATTGCAAAGTCAAGAAAAAAGAAACCCGCAGATTAACACAGATTTTTAACCCCATTTTTCTCTTGACAAAATCTTTTTATTAACTAAACTAATCGGAAAATGAGAAAAAAGGGAGAGATCTTATACATTTTATCGTTTTTAGTAAGTGATATCCTGGCAATTCTGTTTTCTTTCTATATAGCATACTGGGTGCGATTCCATTCGGGATTGATGAATATACCTCTACTCGTACCTTCCATAGTCTATTATATGCAGAGTGCGGTAATTGTCTCCGCAGTCTGGGTATTCGTATTCTATCTTTTCAATCTGTATACTACTGAAAGAATTTATACCCTATCAGAAGATATTTACAGAGCTTTAAAAGGCTCTTTTTTAGGAAGTTGTATTATACTTGCAGTTACTTTCTTTTTTAGACCGTTTGCATATTCTCGATTCGTATTTTTGCTTGGTTGTTTCCTCTCGCTCATTTTAATTTCGATAGGAAGATTTACTGTGTGGAAAATAAAAATTTCAATGTTCAAAAGGGGACATTTTTTAAAAAGAGTAGCTCTCGTTGGTAATGGAGATTTGACGAAATCCCTGTGTGAAAATATCGAAAAGAAACACGATATTGGATTTAAATTCATTGGACAGATTTCAGAGAAGAGAAGCAACGGCCCAAATTATCTTGGTACTGCAAAAGAGATAAATGAGATAATCGAAAAGAATAATATCGACACCCTTCTCATCACCATTCCAATACACTCACAGTATAAGGTGTCGAAAATCATATCCAGATGTAAGAATCTTCCTGTAGATTTTCTATTCGTTCCCGACCTTTATGAAATGATAACGAACAAGGTACATTTTTTGGAATTGAATGGGACGCCGCTCATACAGCTTGTGAAGGTTCCTATCACTCAGACATATAAGATCGCCAAAAGAAGTATAGATATGTTTTCTTCGTTGCTAATTCTAATGCTATCTACTCCACTGATTGCAATAATTTCTTTTTTGATAAGGGTTTCATCTAATGGACCTGTTTTTTATAAACAAAAGAGGGTTGGAAAGGATGGGAAGATTTTCACCCTGTATAAATTCAGAACTATGGTTCATGAAGCGGAAGATGAAACCGGACCTATCTGGGCAGAGAAAAATGACAACAGGGTCATTCCTATAGGAAGAATATTACGGAAAACACGGCTCGATGAGATACCCCAGTTTCTTAATATACTGAAGGGCGAGATGTCTATAGTGGGTCCAAGACCTGAAAGACCTTTTTTTGTTGGAAAATTAAAAAGAAGATTCCCCGATTATATGGAACGCCTCAAAGTGAAGCCCGGACTTACTGGTCTGGCACAGGTAGACCACAAGTATGATACATTACTGAAGGATGTCAAAAAGAAACTCGAATACGATTTGATATACATCAATAACATATCTCTGCTGCTCGATTTTAAGGTATTATTTAAAACCATCCCTGTTGTTCTTAAAGGACAGGGAGCACATTAAGTTCTATCTCACAACACTTCGTCTATGATAAAAGCAGTGGTATTCGATCTGGACAATACTCTGATAGATTTTATGAAGATGAAAGAAAATGCTATCGGTGCAGCAGTAGATGCTATGATAGATGCTGGTCTCAAACTCGACTCCAAAACCGCAAAAGAAAAGATATTCAAAATTTATGACAAGGAAGGGATAGAAGATCAGAAAGTGTTTGATAGGTTTCTAAAAGAGGAATTTGGAGAGATAGACTACAGGATTCATGCAGCTGGAATTGTGGGTTATAGAAAGGCGAAAAGCGCATCTATGGTTTTATATCCACATGTAAACTTCACACTGATGGAGTTGACAAAAAGGGGGTTGAAACTCGCTGTAGTTTCAGACGCACCTAGAGCACAGGTATGGCTCAGATTGTGCGAATTAGGACTGCAGCATATCTTCAATGTGGTTGTCACCTTTGACGATAGTGGAGTAAAAAAACCTTCCAAAGAACCGTTCAATAAAGTCATTGAACTTCTTGGAATCAAACCAGAAGAGACCATAATGGTCGGTGATTGGCCAGAAAGAGATATAATAGGTGCAAAAGCGATTGGAATGGTTACAGTATTTACTCGTTATGGTGATACATTTGAAACAGTTCACTCAGGTGCTGACTATGATATAGATGATATAATAGAACTTTTAGATATAGTCCCCGAGGATGTTCTCAATAGGAATTGATATTATTGAGGTAGCGAGAATCGAGGCCACAGAAAAAAAATTTGGACAGAGATTTTTAGCCAGAGTATTTACAGAAGGTGAAATAAGTTTCTGCGAGAAGAGGAAAGATAGGTATGAATCTTATGCTGCGAGGTTCGCATGCAAGGAAGCGATACTGAAGGCAATTGGAACGGGCAAATCTTCAGGCATAAGATGGAAAGATATGGAGATAATTGATGATGGACATCATGCACCTGTTGTGAAACTGAGAAGAAGGGTTAAAAAAATTGTAGGCTCGAAAAAAATTACCTTGAGCCTTTCTCATATAAAAGAATATGCTGTAGCAGTAGCATTATTAAATAAATAGAGCATCTTCTTAGACATAGATTAACTCTGATTTATCCCTCTCCATCTCCCATTTTCTCCTTTTCTCCTATGTTTTAGTCTGTATTTACCCCGCACCATGATTTGGTGCGGGGTTTATCCGTGTCAGCATCCGTGGTGCTCCGTGTTATTTTTCTTGAAAATAATCGTTTAAAATCTTTCGATGGTCGAAGGCTATCTCTGCTGGGAGGTTATCTTTTTTGAATACTCCCAATTCTTTGGCATCATCAGAGGCTTTAGGTGTTCCCGTTGCCCTTGCTGTGAAAACGATCGAAACGGTGTGACCACGTGGGTCTCTGTTCGGATCTGAATAGACTCTGAACTGTCTTAATTTTTCAATATCTAAAGATGTTTCCTCCTTCGCTTCTCTTTTTGCAGATTCTTCTACGGTTTCGCCGTAATCCACGAATCCGCCAGGGATTGCCCATCCATAAGGGGGGTTCTTTCTTTTTATGAGAATTATCCCATCTCCATATTCGATTATGATGTCAACTGTAAGGCGGGGCTGTCTCGTGGTTTCTGAATTTACCTTCATATCATCTTTCTGAACTATATGCGATTGAAGGTTTAATATCTGCCTTCTCTAATCTCTCCTTCACATGAGGGTATAAAATGACATATTCATCATCAATACTTTTCTCAAATGCAGGGGAGATTTTTCTCAGTCTTGTCCTTAATTTGCTAAAATTTTCTTTTGAGGAAAATGATAACATCACAGCAGGGAAAGCTTTTACCCCATTGTTCGCAAGATTTTTCAGTGCTTCGATCTGAAGTTCAAAACCATCAGGAACGGCACCTGTTAAAAGCGAAAACTCTTCTGGCGTAGTACCCTTCAAAGCCACCCTTACTTCAAGCGATTTGAATCCTGTAAGGCTACGGGCGAATTTGTTATCAATTAAAATTCCGTTAGTCTCTAATATGAATAGGTATTCTGTCCTTTCAACGAGTTCCAAAAGTTTTAATAGATGTTCTTTGCTCAAGGTGGGTTCATTCCCGCTGACTCTTAATAAGCGGTAATTATGCTTCTTCGCACAGGATGTAATTTTAAAAAATATATCCTCTGGTGAATAAAATTTTCCAATACTGTCGGGATGGTCTCTCGGTGCATTACTCCAGCAAAAAATGCATCGCAGGTTACAACCGCAACAGTCACCAGTTGCAATACCTCCGTACCACATTCCTCCTCTTGGAATGCGATAATATTTTCTTTTGTTTCCTTTAACCACTACTTTTTGTATCTCTTTTGATAGTTCGAGCGGGTCATAAAGAGTGGGTTCCACTTTTTGAATCTATAAGATTTTTTGAGGAATGTCAAGAGCCGAGAATGTCATTGCGACCCCGACCTTTTGGGGGTGGCAATCTCGTAATTTGTAATTTGGTGGACTGACCCCGTACTCTCGTGTTTTTTTCTTGACAAAATGTAAATTTTTTATTCTATTACTAAAAATAGCAGGGGCCCGTAGCTCAGTTGGTAGAGCGGCTGACTCATAATCAGTTGGTCGGAGGTTCAAGTCCTTCCGGGCCCAAACTCACGATAACATCCGTCACTACTCTACCCAGTTCTTATCTATGTCCCTATTTTTAAAATGGCTTACATATCCCTTTGGATGGGTGGGGACAAAGAGCGGGAGATGGGATTTGAACCCACGACTCCCACCTTGGCAAGGTGGTGCTCTACCACTGAGCTACTCCCGCTTTTAATCCATTATTGCAATTTCTTCATACTTTGTCAAGAAAAAAAGACACGGTTGCAGACCCGTACGGGAATTCACTGAGATTACAGAAGAAACACAGAGATTTTTCAATTGTTTTTTTATTCTGCCTTTTCTTTGTGAATTCTGCGCCTCTGCGGTTTTTTTTCTTGACAAAAATTAGTGGGATGGTAAAATCCAAAAGATGCCGGCGTAGCTCAGTGGTAGAGCAGCGGTTTCGTAAACCGCAGGTCACCCGTTCAAATCGGGTCGTCGGCTATTTCTTTGCTGTTGTGTATAATAAGTAAATCCCACCGGATAAGAATATTATGTTTGGAATCCACAAAGATATACTGGGAGGCAAAACCCCATTCTGTCCAAAAGATCGAAATATCTGTATCACACCCCAGTATACAAAGCATATAGTCAGACTCGCCGTAAAACTTATAGCAAATCCTGTCTTCCTTAAATTTGCCGCCAAAGGTGCACCAAATAAGATGATTATAAAACTCGTGAATGGAAATGATAGTTTGTAATGTAGTTCTACTAAATATTTAATATAATTCCCTCCACTCCTTTTTAATCTCATCGAATATTTTTTCAATTCAAGAAAATTCATTCCCTCAGGAAATTTCTGAGGTTTGGAAAAGTCTTCGGGAACTTCTTTTATCTGAGGCATCTTCAACTCTTTGAAATGTTCTGACACTTGTTCTCCTCCTGGTATAAACTTTGTGACAACAGCATCTCTGAAACACCATACACTATCTGACCAGTAACCGTTCTTTGCATCCAATCTTTGCGAGAGTTTCCAGTCAGCTGTATATTCTGAAATCATAATATCCCTGACGATCTTCTTTCTTGCATCAAAGAAACCTATAAAGTAGAACCTATTCCCTTCACCTGCGTAATATAAATTCCACCTTCTTTCATAATTTATTTTCGGCTTTTTGTCTATCTTTACTCTTTTTACAGTTTGTTTTTTTTGATTGGTATATGGAATGAGGAGTTCATCCATTATTAAAACTCCAGCACTGACTACGATGCCAATTATAAACAGGGGAATGAGAATTCTGAAAAGTGATACACCGCTTGAACGCATAGCAAGCAGTTCGTTGTGCCGTGAAAGTGTCCCCAAAGAGAGAAAACAGGATACTATGAGTGCTACAGGTGTTATCAATATCACTATATTCGGGATCTCATACAGATAAAATTCTACCACACTCATAACACTCACTTTTCTGTCTATGAACTTGTCCAGATCTTCAAACAGGTCTACCACAACAAATATAATTACAATTGCCAATAAACTTAAAAACAGAAATTTTAAAAAGTCGGATACAATATATCTATCAAGTAGACTCATTTTCTTAATATTCTCCTCGACAGGGAATGAAGTCTCTCAACTAATGGCTCTATATTTTTGTCTTTATTTACAAGGTATGTCAGGTATACTCCAATTGCACCCATCACAACATTTGGAAGCCACATCGCCCAGAATGGAGAGAGCAGCCCGCGGTCTGCAAGTTCTTCACCACTAACTAAAAATAGATAGTATAATAAAAAGAAACCCACACTGACCCCAAAACCTATACCTATTCCTCCTTTTCCTACCATCATTCCAATAGGTGCACCTAAGAGTACAAAGATGATACACGCAAAAGGTATAGAAATTTTTTTGTGAATTTCCACCATATATTTGCTTATCTGACGCAATTTAAGATTTATGAGTTTCTCAATATTTGTTCGTTCCTGTGGGCTACTCGCATTTTTTAGTCTTTCTTTTTCTCTTTTCAATTCTTTCTTCAAGTATTCGACTTTCTTTCTCATTGCCCCTGCACTCAACTCCCTATCACTCCGGTATTCCCTCTGTTTTCTCACCAGTTCAGTATCTAATGGTATATTTATAGTATGACGTTTGAATTTCATTGAGATGCTTCGCTCCGGATTTTTTTCATCCACATCGTGTATTTCTCCATCTTCAAGAATAATGGTGAAAATTTTCTTGCCAGCAGAAAATTCTATGTTTCCTCTTTTAGCAAGAATCAATCTCGGTTTTCCCTTCTTTTTTAATTCGTAAATAGTAACGCCCTCTATTTTTGATCTCTTCTCATCCTTTCTTCTTATATACACTTTATAACCTTTAAAATCAGGTATAAATATGTTCTCTCTTATTTTTACTGTTGGACGTTTTTCTGAAATGTTTATCATTAGATTTTTTACAAGATGATTCGATTCGGGAAGGATGTAGTTGTTGAAATATATCATACCTAAACATACTACTGCAGCAGCGACGAGCACTGGAATTAAACAGAAGATAAAACTGACTCCATTTGATTTTAAAGCAAGTAGTTCATTGTCCTCCGAAAGTCTTCCGAAAGCAATCACTACTCCGACCAATACCGCCATTGGAATAGTTAACGCAACTATGAATGGAAGACTCAGCACCAAAACCTCTAATACTATCTTGATACCAAGCCCCTTACCAATTATGAGGTCTACAAGATCAAAAATCCTGTCCAATATCAAAATCAAAGTGAGAAGAGATAATCCAATTACAAAAGGAACAATATGTTCCTTTAAAATATATTTTCTAATTAACATCTCATTAGATTTTACTAAAAAAAAAATAAAAATCAAGGTTTTTTTCTCGATTTTGAACTTTTTTTCTTGACAAAAAATTTTAATTATGTTAGAATTGGATTCGATAAGGTTCTCTTTTCACCCGAAATTTTCGATGGTTTTCTTATGTGGATAATTAAGCGTATTTCCCCTCAGTTTTTGATTTCCTCTTTGATTATCAACGAGTTACGGAAGATGTGGAGTGTGGATAACTCTGTGAATAAGTTGAGGAGCACCTTTGTTTGTCGTTGAACTATCGGCACTTAGTGTGTGAATAGTTTGTCCGTGTGGATCGGTATGGAAGGGTGAGATGACATTAAACGATACATGGCAAAAGGCTCTGCTTTATATCAGAGATAATATAGATGAGCATCTCTATGTGAACTGGCTGTCAAAAACTGAGGCAGTGCAGATTGAGAATAATCTACTCTCTGTAAAAGTTCCTTCTGCTTTCTTTGCTGATTTCATTCAGGGCAAGTATATGCCTGCTATCAGAGATGCCATGCAGAATGTCTTTGGCACAGATTTGAAAGTAAAGTTCATACCAAAAGAAGATAAAGAAAAGGTGAGCGGGCGGGATGAAGAGTTCTATGAGAATGAGTGTAATCTTCATAAAAGATATACTTTTGAAACTTTTGTTATCGGAGAAAGTAACAAGTTTGCCCATGCAGCAGCGAAGGCAGTATCCGATGCCCCTTCGAAGGTTTATAACCCATTATTCATCTACGGAGGTGTCGGACTTGGTAAAACACATCTCATGCAGGCGATAGGTAATTATGTAAAAAAGAGACGACCTTCTTATAAGGTATATTATGTTCCAACAGAAAATTTTATGAACGAGATGATATCAGCGATCAAGAACAGAACTACTATAGAGTTCAAAGATAAATATAGGAAGAGAGATGTGTTGCTCATAGATGATATTCATTTTCTTACAAATAAAGAAGGTTTACAGGAAGAGATATTTCATACATTCAACTCTCTTCATAATGGAGGGAAACAGATAGTTGTAACATCTGATAGAGCCCCGAAGGAGATACCAGATTTAGAAGATAGATTAATTTCAAGATTTCAATGGGGATTGGTGGTTGACCTCCAGCCTCCAAATTTAGAGACCAGAATAGCAATATTAAGAAAAAAGGCTGAACTCGATGATATTCTTATTCCTGATGATGTGATTTTCTATATCGCCAGTAATGTCAAATCAAATGTTAGAGAACTTGAAGGATGTTTGATCAGGTTACTTGCATGCGCTTCCTGTGATAATGTAGATGTGGATTTAGAGCTATCCAAGGATGTTCTCAAGGATATTATAGGAACACAAAAGCGCGTAACGATAGACGATATTGTAAAGAGCGTATCTCTATATTATAATTTATCGGAAGATGCTATAAGAGGAAAAAGAAGGAGTGCTTCGGTCGTGCTGCCACGACAATTGGCAATGTATCTTGCGAGAGAATTGACTAATCAGTCACTCAAGGAGATAGGTGCAAAATTTGGAGGTAAAGATCATACTACTATCATTCACGCATATGGGAAGATTGAGAGATTGATAAGAAAAGACGGAAATTTGAATGAGATAATTGAAAGGATTACAAATTCGTTATGTGGATAAGTGGTGAATAGCACTGGTATTAATGGGGGAAAATTACTGTTATGTGGATAAGTGAGTTTTTCTTAACAGTTTATCCACAAAGAGAGTGGAGTCATATCTCACTCCATACATTAGAACGCGCTTCTTATCCACTTTTTCAATCCCCCTACTACATCTACTATAAGTATAAGTTATATAGTATAAGTATCTATATGTGAATAACAAAGAAAGGAGAAGAAATGAGACTCGTAATTAAAAAAGAAGAAGTTTCAGACATTTTACAATCCGTTTTGAACATAATACCTCCACGAACTACCCTTCCAATTCTTCAAAATTTTCTTATCGAAGCACAGAAGAACCAATTGAAATTTGCAGCTACAGACCTCGATATTTTCTTTTCATCTTCCATTCAGACTGAAGTAAAGGAAGAAGGGTCTATCACTGTTCCAGCAAGAAAATTTGTTGATATAATAAGAGAGCTTCCTGAGGTTCCAATTTATATGAGGGTAGATGAAGATGTAATTGCTATCGAATGCGAAAAAAGTTTTTTCAGGCTGACGGGTATTAGCAAAGAGGAGTATCCTGATGTTCCAGAATTGGGCGAAGCATCTGTAATAAAAATCGATGGAGCTACACTCTTACGTTTGATAAACAAGACTTCTTTTGCAGTTTCTACTGATGAGACGAGACCTGCTCTATGTGGACTTCTGTGGCAAATATCCGGAGAGGAGATGACGGTTGTTACAACAGATGGACATAGATTGGCTTTCCTGCGAAAACTGAATATGCCCAAAAGAGAAAAGAGGGAAGTTATAATTCCCCCCAAAGTTCTTAACTTACTCACCAGATTGATTTCACCAGAGATTGAAATTGATGTAAGATTTGAAGAGGGAAGGATAGGATTTTATTTCAATAATACAGTGGTAATATCGAGATTGATAGATGCTGCTTATCCAGATTACAATACTGTTATCCCCAAAGATAATGATAAGATAATAAAAGTCAACAAGGGTAAATTCATTTCAGCAATACGCAGGGTCTCTCTCTTTTCAGATATACATACACACCTTATAAAACTTTCTCTAAAAGAAAATCTCATTAAATTATTCTCTTCCTCCACTGAATCTGGAGAGGCATCGGATGAAGTCGTCTGCAGTTATAAAGGTGAAGAGCTGGAGATAGGATACAATGCTAATTATCTTTTAGGCGTGCTAAAATGTATTGAGGGTGATGATGTAGTTTGCCAACTAAAAAGTTCTGATAAAGCTGGTACAATGATTTCGACGAAACAGAAAGAGAACGAAGAACTCCTCTACCTCTTGATGCCGATAAGATTGAATTAAACCGAGTAAGTAAAGAACAAGTATCCACAGGATTCCCTCCGAGATCTTTTTAGCATGAAATAGTGATTTCCCTGACTTGACATAAGTTCATTTTTTTGTTAATCTTTACATGATGGTAGCAGTTTTTTTATTTTGTGCTCTTTTTCTGGAAAGTTATAGCCTTGCCGAAAAAGAGGTAGAGATTTCTGGTAGGGGGATAGTTGGACCATATCAACTTCCACACTTCTTTATAGTTGAGGGCTCGGAGGAGATATGGGTTGACAGTATTAAATTGAGAACAGAAGAATATGAAATAAATTATGATTTCGGATATGTGCTCTTTCAAGAAGAACTGAACACTACTGCGAAATTGAGATACAAAATCTTCCCATTCAATATCAGTAGAGAATACTATCATAAAAGAATAATCGGGACCGCTCTCGAAAAAAGCGTGGAAGAGAAAAATAGTGTGGATATATATAGCCCACCAGACGACGCTCAACTGTTTGTAAATGGATGTAAAACCTTTTCTGTTTCATTTGGTTCAAAACAGGATATGGCTTTGAACCAGTCGCTTCATGTAAATCTTGCAGGCGAGGTTTCGGGTGTGGAGGTCACAGGTGTATTGTCGGATGAAAGTGGTCCATTGGATGTGGAAGGAACTACTGAAGAACTTTCTGAGCTGGATGATGTCTACATAGAAATCAAATCAAAGTCACTGGGATGTAAATTAGGAGATTATGACCTTTCAATAAAGAATGGAGAGTTTGGGTCTGTGAACAGAAAATTGGAAGGGGCAACAGGGAACGCTAACCTGCCTTATGGGGAGTTTGTATTGGCAGGCGCAGTTACCAAAGGCAGGTTTGCAACGAACAGATTTAATGGAGAGGACAATAGACAGGGTCCTTACGAATTGAAAACAGAAGAGGGAGAAGGCTGTGCTATAGTAGCAGGTTCTGAAAAGGTGTGGTTTGACGGAGAACTTTTGAAAAGAGGCGAGATAAACGATTATACGATTGACTATTCAATGGGTAGTATAACTTTTACTGCTAAAAAACCGATTACCTCAGAGTCTAAAATAGTCGTGGACTTTCAATATTCGGATGAAGACTTTAAGCGAAATCTCTACGCTGGTTTATGTAAAACATTCCTATTGGATAAGAAGTTGTCATTTGGTGCCACAATCTTGACAGAAAGCGATGATTCAGGTAATCCACTGCGAACAAGTTTTTCTGATGAGAGAAAAAGATATTTATCAAATATAGGAGATGATACACTCTCTGCATGGGTGGATGGAGGAGAATTCGTCGGGGAAGGGAATGGTGACTATAGACGAGTTGACGACTACTATGAGTATGCGGGGAAAAATGGAGGAGACTATCGTGTGGCTTTTACATACATTGGAGAAGGAAAGGGTGATTATGCATATGACAATAGTGTAAATAATTATCTTTACCGTGGAGAGGGAAACGGGAGTTATGTAGCAAAGGTGAAACTACCTCTGCCTCATTCCTATTCTTTTTATGATTTCCATCTCCAGTCACATCCAGTTGAGCCTCTAAAAATAAATCTTGAATACGCCATTTCCGATGAGGATTTGAACACCTTTTCAAAAATAGATGATGGTGACAATAAATCGTTCGGATATACATCTGGGTTCGATTTTAAAGACTTCCACATACCCTACTTTGGTAAACTATCACTTTCAGGATATCATAAAAATGTTGACAAGAACTTTACTCCACCCGGAAGGAAATCGTCCGTCAATTTTGAAGATAAATGGAATACAAAAGAGAAGACTTCTGCACAGAATATCACAGAAATTTATGGCGGATATAACCCTTTGTCTTTCATTGGAATAAATGGAGGCTATGGAATATTGAGATACGAAAATTCACAGTCAGAAACCAAAACGGTGGCTACTAAAATTTCTCCTCACCGCTTCCCATATCTATCTCTGTGGTATGAAAATGTTTTAGGTAAAGAAGGGGGGAATAGTAACTTCAGGACAAGGAAAGGAGGATCTATTGGTTATAAAATCTACAAATTTGAACCGTCCGTTTCGTATAAAACCGAGGATAGAGATAGCACACAATACGATGAGTATGGAGGAAACACTTCTTTCAACAGAGATGGGATTTTTTTAAAGACAGGAATAAGATATAGGAAAGACAAAACTCTCCAGGATATATGGTCTCCTCTTTCGAAAGAGATTGGCGGAAATTTTCACGGGGATTTAAGGTTTTCTTCTACCTCAGCCCTTGTAGTAAATTATACCTATAGAAAAAAAATCTTTGAGGAGGGACAACCTGGAGAGAATTTCGACTACAGTCTCGCCTCATTCAAGTTTAACTCAACGCCATTTAAAGATGTGTTTTGTTTTGATGCATTCTATACCGTGAATAACAAAGAGGAGAAATTGACAAAAGAGATATTTAAACCTACACAGGAGGGCAGGGGAGATTATAAAAAAAATCCTGAAACAGGCGAATATTACAGGGATGAAGAAGGTGATTATATAAAAGAGATAGTTTTGGTCGGGGACCCTGTATCTACAGTTGATCTGAATACATCCTTCTCTTCTAACTTCTCAGTGTTGCCAATTTTAGAATTAGAAACATTTGCTTCTGCTGAGGAGAATACTAAAGAGGAAGATAAGAAATCAATATATCTCCTTAACTTTACAAAGTTTCAAAAAGATCTGACGACAATAGAAGGGGAGATTTCTCTCGAAAATATTCTCACTCTCTTTCCAAAGAACAAAGTTCTTTCAGTGAGAATAAGACAGAGAGACGAGAAAATCGAAGATAACCGCTCGGAAGGAAGACATGAGTCTAAAATGGAAAAACTGCGTTCGGTAAGGTTTGAATCAAAAAAGTTGAAGAAAATAACCCTCATTTTGGAAGGAGAACTCTGTGAAGATGAAAAAAGTTCAACGGAGAACGGTCTGGAAAGACTTGAGCGAGAGCGAAATTTAAGATTCGAGGTAATCCATACCCGGGCAAATATTGATATCTCATCGGAACAAGGTGGGACGATTTCTAAAATAAGACAGCCATTTTACTATCCCCAGATAGGAGAGATCGAACTAAAATCGCTGTTTGTCTCTCCAGAGGTTATCTATAAGATAAAAGGGAAAGGAAGGTTCAAGAGCAGTATCAAAGTGACAAAACGGTCTTCGAATGTAGAATTCATCCCATACGATGTCTCCCTTACAGCACCCGTTGGCATAACTTATGAATGGAGGGTTGGTGGGGACTATATGCTAAATAACTATCTCGTATTTCTTCTCAACTATTCTGGAGAAAAAAGAGAAGGGAAAGCCATTGAACATAGGTTTGCAATCGAACTAAGAGGATACTTTTAATGAAGTTTTTAAATCCAATTTATCTTATAGGATTGGCTTCGATGGCTATACCGATTCTAATACATCTTTTTGGAAGGAAGAAACTTCCTGTGGTAGAATTTTCGTCCCTGCGCCTTCTGAAACCTGTCGAACAGAAAAGAAAGCGGTGGTTGAAACTGCGAAATATATTGTTGTTGATACTGAGGACAGCGATATGTGGATTTTTATTCCTTGCTTTAGCCAGACCTGTGGCAAAGCTCGGATTTGGAAAGTCTATTTTTGTCCATCCACCAGTGGCTGTGTGCATAATAGTTGATAATTCGCCAAGTATGGGAGTAAAGATTGGGGGAGAGATCCTGTTTGAAAATGCCAAGAAGAAGGCACAGGAACTGCTCACCCATTTAAAAGCAGAAGATGAGGCTGGGGTCATCCTTTCAGATGGTACAGAGTATCCCCTTACAAATAATTTTAGATTATTGCATAAAGAAATAGAAGATGCTTCCCTCTCCTATAGAATATTTCAACTAAAAGATTTGCTCTCTTATTCTAATGCAATGCTCGCCAAATCTAAAAAGCCCAATAGAGTTATCTATTTCATTTCGGATATGCAGGAGATTAATTTCAAAGGGATAACAGAGTTCGAAAATATTCATTTTGGGGAAGTTGGCATTCCTGTAGACAATATTGGAGTAAGTAGAATAGAGTTTCAATCTACAGTACTTAACATAGAAGAACCTGTTAATTTCAGTGTGGATGTAAAGAATTATTCCAACACTGAAACAAAGAGGAAAATTGTTCTGAATCTTGATGGAAGGAAAGTAGGGGTACAGGAAATTAACATCAAGCCTGATATGGAAGGAATGGCAAAATTCAAAATAAGATTGAAGAATGCAGGGTTCCATTCTGGTTTTGCAGCAATAGAAAACGATGCTTTCGCAGCAGATGACATAAGATATTTTACTCTCTTTGTTCCCCAATCAATCTCTGTGTTGGTTATAACCGATTCTTTTGAAGAATCGGTGTATCTTGAAAAAGCGTTAAAACCTTCTATTGAAATTCCGACACCGTTTGAAGTAAAAGTGATCTCCCCGAAAGGAATTTTTGCGGTTGATATGAAAAAATATAAGATAGTTACCCTATTAAATATATCAAGGTTGACGCCGTATGAGTTGAAAGTTGTTAAAAATTTCATAGATAAAGGTGGAAAGGTGCTGATTTTTTTAGGTGATAAATCTGATGTCGATTTTTACAATCAGCAGATTTTAGAAAATGGTTTTGGTGCAAAGGTTAGCGATATGGTAACACTCGAGGGCTCAAATTTTTTAACTATTGATAGGGTCGCCTTTGAGCATAAAATATTCAACCTATTTAAAGAAAAGAGACTCGGAGATTTTTCTTTGTCCAGGTTCTATTCTTACTTTCCTGTTAGTATTCGCTCGGCGAAAATCCTTGCATCTTACTCAAACGGGATGCCTGCAATTTTGGAAGGGAAGGGTGGCATTCTTTTCACATCATCATTTGGAATGAGTAACATTGTCAAAAGAGCCATTTTTGTTCCATTTATGCATCGTATTTTCTATCATCTGACACAGACACAAAAAACAGGACTCAATCTGTTAGTAGATGAAAAGTTTAACTATGAAAGCGAAGAAACAGCATACAAAATTTCATGTCTCACACCAACAGATGAGAGAATAGATCTACTGCCCAGAGTATCTTCTGGGAAATTGATTGTGAGTTTTAAGACCACAGATTCACCTGGTGTTTACAGTTTAAAAACAGAAGATAGATTATTAGCCTCCTTCGCGGTAAACATAGACCCTGAAGAATCGAATCTAAAACGGAAGAAAATCAGTGAGGCAAAGACTTTCCAGGAATCTATATTGAAAGAAGCCTTTAGTGAACTGACCCGACCGATTCTCTGGTTAGTATTAATTTTATTCATTACAGAAGTTGTCATATTGAGATTTTTCTGAATCTACCTTTTTACTTGATGAGAAGAGAAGATTTTGAAGACCTTGTCGTTCAGGCGCTCGAAGAACTTCCAGAGTATTTCAAGAAGAAACTCGAAAACATAGAAGTCGTAGTAGAAACTCGACCGACTTCAGAGGTTCTAAAAAAGTTGCAAATTGGACATCCTCGACTCTTATTGGGTTTATATCAGGGTGTCCCTTTGAAAAGGCGTGGAATACGCTATGGGAGTGTATTACCCGACAAAGTGACGCTCTATCAGGAGCCGATTGAATCTGTATGCAACTCGGAGGAGGAAATAGAGGAGAGGGTTCGAGAAGTAGTTAAACACGAAATCGGACATTATTTCGGTCTAAGTGAAGATGAACTTAAAGATCTAGAGTAATTTCAACCTTTCTTTGGTATTTTAGGAAGTAACCAGGAGAGAAAGGCATCTTCACTTCTCGATTGGATAAATATCCGACCGGGTCCTGTCAGTTCACAGACCAGCCCTTCTCCACTGAAGAGCGTAGATCTTAATCCACCAACTTTCTTCACAGTATATCTCACTGATTCATCAAATGCGACCATATGTCCTGTATCAACGATGTATGATTCATTCGGTTTCAAATCTGTCTGATGGATTGCACCATAACTTGAGACAAACAACTCGCCCTCTCCAGAAAGTTTCAATAAAAAGAGTCCTTCACGGGAGAGGAATGTCTTTGCACCACCCCATTTTGTGTCTATGTTCACATCTGGTGAACTGGCGATATAAGAACCCGATTGGACAAAAACGGTCTCCCCTTTCAATGCGAGGTGTGAAATGTCACCTGGCAGTGAGGGGGCAAAGGTAACTTCCCCACCTATCTGGGTTGAGAAGGTATTCAGAAAGAAGCTTTCGCCACCGATGACAGACCGTTTCAGTGCACCAAACAATCCACCTTTTGCTTTAGTTTCGATGTAAACATCGGGTGACATACTCACCATAGCACCTGCCTCTGCCTGTATTGACTCACCAGTCCCCAATTGTATCTTCAAAAGTGAATAAGATGGTCTATATAAAATCTCATGTTCCATAATCACCTCCCTGTTTATATTTTTTGAGTTTTGAATGGAGTGTGCGCTGAGATATACCCAAAACTCTTGCCGTTTTTACCTTAGCATAGTTACATTCTTTGAAGGTTCGAAGTATTATCTCTTTTTCCCATTCTCTTAGTTTCTTAATAGACTTCACCTCTTCTGCAGGATTTACAATATTGGCAGGAAGGTCTTCGAGCGTAATCTCCTCTCCTCTTGCCATTGCCACAGCATAGTGGATTGCATTTCCAAGTTCCCTCACATTGCCAGGCCACAGATAATTTACCAGAGCCCTGATTGCTTCATTACTTATTTTATTTACATGTTTCCCACTCTCTTTTGACTGAATCTTCAAGAAGTGGTCTGCTAAAATTGGGATATCATCCTTTCTTTCTCTCAAAGGGGGGAGTGTTATCTTCACGACTTTCAATCGATAGAACAGGTCTTCACGGAACTTTCCAGTTTTAAGTTCATCTTCTAAATTTTTGTTTGTAGCAGATATGAGTCGCACATCAAAATTTCTCGATTTCGTCTCACCGAGTCTTCTTACTTCACCATCCTGCAGTACCCTGAGCAATTTCACCTGGACTCTCGGTGGAATCTCACTCACTTCGTCAAGAAAGAATGTGCCGAGATGGGCTTCTTCAAAGAGTCCTTTCTTATCTTCGTATGCACCCGTGAATGCACCCTTTTTATAACCGAAGAGTTCACTTTCAAGAAGAGTTTCTGGCATAGCACCACAGTAGCATGCGACGAATTCTTTTTTGTTCCGTTGACTATTGTTATGAATAGCCCTTGCAAGCAATTCCTTTCCTGTTCCACTCTCACCCTCTAATAGAATTGAAACATTCGAGTCTATAATCCTTTCAATAACATTTAGAATTTCTTTGAACTTTTTGTTCTTTCCCACAATATTTTTGAAACTGTATCTGTCTCCAATTGCTCTTTTCAGCACCACATTCTCTTCTTTTAGTTTAGAAGTGAGGTTTGCATTTTCGATGGATATTGCAGCGATGTTAGAGAACCCTTGCAAAAAATTGAGGTTTTTTTTGGTAAAGACTTTCTTTTTAGTTATCGAATCAACATAAATCACACCTATAGTTTTTCCTTTACTTACAAGAGGGCAGGAAAGTATGGATGTTATGTTATAGAGGAAGACTGAATCTGAAGAGGAGAATCTCGGGTCCGCTTTTGCATCACTCGTCAGAAGCGATTCACCTGATGAGAACACTTTATTCACGACCGTATTTGAAATTTCGGTCTCGATTGTTCTTTTATCAATATTCCTTGCAACCTTTGTTTTTAGTTTTCCATTCTCTTTAAGCATCAAAAAACCGCGTTCTGCACCTGTCGTTTCGATGACCAGGTCCATAACTTTATTGAGCAGTACACCTATGTCTAAAATGGAATTTATAATCTGTGATATATCGTATAAAGTAGCAAGTTCTTCTTTTTCCATATTAACCATATCTATTGTTATTATGGTAATTTTTTCAGTTGTGTCAAGACAAAAACACGGAGCACCGCGGATGCTGACGCGGATAACTGCGGATAAATTGGTCATTGGTTATTGAGTCATTATTTTCAAATCTGTCATCTGTATCCTTGGGATTTGGGAATTGAGATTTAATTTGGATTTTGGATTTGGTAGTATTGGGATTTCTTAGATGAACATAGATAGATGCTCATTCGTAGGTAACTTATTGGTAGAAAAAAGGCAGGCCTGTCCTGCGGATTTTAGACAGGCCTGTTTTCAGTGGCTATTTCAAGAGGGTCATCTTCTTAGACGCTGCAAAATTACCCGCATTTAGCCTGTAGAAGTAGACTCCACTTGGAACCTTTCTGCCGTTTTTGTCTTTACCATCCCATCTAACTACATAACTTCCGGGTCCATTCTCGCCATCCAAAAGGGTCTTTACCAGTCTTCCTGCTGTATCGTAAACCTTCAAGGAGACCCTGGTTCTGGCTGGAAGTTGATACCTGATATCTGCATACTGGGTAAATGGTTCAGGATAGTGATTCAAAGATGCAAGAATAGCCGGCTTCACCACAGGAGCCTCGGTTATCCCTACTACCCAGTCACTTCTATCAAAGTATGCATTCCGAAGGGGCCAATCA
>JAUXAN010000086.1 GCA_030619885.1 bacterium | reverse complement strand
CGGTAAAGGTATCTATGGAGAAGTTACTCTGATTTATAGAAACAGGTCCTTCCAGGTACTTGAATGGACATACCCTGACTATAGAGAGAGAACTGCACTCGAGTTTTTTGAAAAAGTGCGTAATAAATATATAAAACAACTGCGAGGAGAATTATGAAGAAAAAAACCGTTACATTAGTTATTTTGATAATCTTTTTAGGTTTCACTTTCTTTATCGGAAAGTTGTCGGTCCAAAAAGAAACCGTCAAGATGAAGGTGGTTGTGGACAGAGAATACTACCCTGTTGTATGCTCACTTATAAAAGAAGCAAAAAAATCTATCCATCTAATATTGTTTGAATTCTTTTACTACCCAGAATATCCTGAAAGTTACACCAACATTTTAGCGGATGATATTGTGAAGGCTAAACGGGGTGGGGTGGATGTTAAAATCATCGTCGAGGGTGGTGAAGATTTCTTAGGTGATAATTTCAGAAAAAAAGTGATGAAGGTTGTTCCATACTTTAAAGAGAATGAGGTGAGTATCAGATTCGACCCGGTGGGTGTTACTACACACTCCAAGTTGCTCATAGTAGATAGAGAAACAGTAGTCATCGGCTCGACAAATTGGACTTATTACGCATTCGATAAAAATTATGAGACGAATGTCTTAATCAAATCCAAATCCGTTGCAGCCGATTTTGAAAAATATTTTGATAAAATGTGGTCTCACTCCACACCATCCGAATTAGAAAAGATAAAACCATCCCCAAGACCTTCCTCAAAGATCGGGAATATACTGCAAAAAAGAGATTACTATGACGGTAAGAGCGTTACTGCCTCAGGTATCGTGAAGAATATGAAATTAAAAGTATCGAAGAAGGGGAACCCTTATGCAACTTTTTCGGTGGATGATGGGGTCAATGAGATTAAGGTATTCACCTTCGGTCACCCACAGATAAAAGAAGGTGGAAAGGTTACCGTTGAGGGGGTATTCAAGAAAGAGAAGAAGGTAGGAAGATACACCTTTTATAACGAGATAGAAGCGAAAAAGATAGAATGACACAATTTCTTTTAATCTTTTCTCTTTTCTTCGCTACAGATGCGATTATCGACACGATGGTTGCGGAATCTGATATGAATAATCTGGTTTATCATGTGATTGATTTGCAGGCACTGAACACAAGATTTGCCCTCAGTGCCCAATCAGATTCCGCTGGTGTCTACATCGGAGAGAAATTTTCTGTATTCGGTTACGATTCGGTTCTCTTCGATACATTTAAGATTGAAAATTATACCAAGTTCAATGTAGTCGCTACAAAACCGGGTGTTGCATTTCCAGAAAATGTATATATAGTCTGTGGTCACTTCGATTCTTATTCAGATGGATACGATACTCTTGCACCTGGTGCAGATGATAATGCGAGTGGAGTTGCAACGGTTCTGGAAATCGCAAGGGTCTTCAATCAATATGATTTCGAGAATACGATAAGATTTATTGGCTTTCAGGCAACAGAGGTGGGGAGGAAAGGGAGTAAG
>JAUXAN010000034.1 GCA_030619885.1 bacterium | reverse complement strand
CTGCAAAGTTAAACATCCGTTTAAAAAGTAGGCTAATATTATATTTAAAATAGAACTTGACTTGAAACACGAAAAAATGCGGCAACTTTTTGGTTTACAATAAGTTAACCTAATTTTTTGCATAAAATTCGGGAAAGCGTCTTAAAATTCTCTCCACAACCCATTTTCTCACGCAAAATCATTGGGGTCTGTCTTAAACTTCCAAGAAGCGTCCCCAATAGATACTCACTTCATAATTTGTACAAATCTATGTTTCCATTTAAAGTTTTGATGTATATCTTACTTCCGCCATCTCCTATTCTACCATCTAAGTGGTTTGATGATGATTCACTTACAACCATTTGAATATCATGAACAGATATCTTACCATTTGAAGTTTTCACTTTAATATTAGCATTCAAATTGGGACGTATAAACAATTCTATAGAGCCATTACTTGTTGTAATATTTACATCAGTCTTAACATTGGAAATTTCAGACTTTATATTACCATTGGAAGTTTCTGCTTTAAAAATACCAGTTGTACCTGTAATATTTATATTCCCATTACTCGTTTTTGCACTTACATAACCATCTACATCTATTATCTCTATCCTGCCATTTGAATTAGTTACTAATGCATCCCCTTTTGTTCCTTCAATCTCTATTTTACCATTCTTATTGTCAATTTGATCCACTATTACATTTGCTGGAAGTTTAATCTTGTAATTAACTGAGACCTTTGCGTTTTTCTTGATATATTTCGTTTCGATAACCATAACACCGTTTGTGTTTACCTCAATTTTTACCTTTTCCAATTCGTCTTTACCATGTCTCGTTGACTTTAATGCATGTACTTCAACATAATTTTTATCCCATTTATGTATATCAATATCCCCATTTTTGTTGTAAACCTCTATCTTTGTACCTGCTTTAACCTTGTAAGTTTTGTAAAACTCTTCAGTTTCCTTAGAAAGTTTACCGCATCCAACTAATGAGGGAACGGAAACTGAAATAGCAAGTAATAACACATAAATAGAAAATTTGTAAAACATATTCTCACCTCCTTTTATTTGAATATATGGTGTCGAGTCTTGACTCTTGACCAAAAAATTTGACCATTTCATAGGCTCATTATGAAATACAATAAAAATTTAGTCAAGAGAAAAAACAACCGCGGGCGTAAATGTTTTACCCCATATTTTTTCTCAAGGAAATTTTATCCAAACGGTCATAGACCCGTATGGGATCCGTATGGAAAGGCTTAACTTCATCATTATCGGGGTTTCTTTAACAGGTAGCCAAATATAATAATAGCCCCTGCCAGCATACCAACAAACAGAGTAAAAAATCGCCATAACAGTATATAACTTCCTTCAAAGTTCACAGGAACGATTTTACTCATTAATATTGCAGAGCTGATTTCGGCAACTCCTGATGCACCGGGAGTAGGTGAGAAGTAAAAAATAAGAATCAAAAGCAACTGAATATAAATAACCTCAAAAAATGCAGCTTCAAGACCAAGACCTCGCAGGATGACATAAGCGATAACAAATTTATTAAAATAAAGTATTGATGTAAGTATCAATCCGCCAAAGAGATATCGCTTTCCCTTTTGTAAAAAGTATAGCATAAGTTCATGATACTCCTTCACCAGTTGAACAATATTCTCAAGCCGATTATTCCTCTCAAGCAGTCGTTTTACTCTTGAAAAATTTCGAATCAGAAATTTAAGTGCCGCCTCGAATCGTTTTGGAGCTATCAGAGAAAAAATTACAGCCATCGCAATCAAACTAAAAAGTGAAATTGTGGTACCGGAAAAAATCCTGAAAGAAAAACTGTCAATCTTTGATTGAACAAAAATGGTAACAAGAATTGCGCAAAGTGGCAAAAAAATCACCGTACCAAGAAACCCCAGAAAGCTTGTGACAGTTGCATCTAAAATCCGCATGCCTTCCTTGTAAAGTACATATATTTGTCCTGCACCACCACCGGTTTGAGAGGGCGTTATGCCGCCCATAAAGATATTTGCAAGAGATGCACGAACACAAGAAGCGAAGGATAATCCTTCATGGACTTTTGAAGCAAAAATATAGATGCGTGCACCTCCGACGATCCAGTCTAATATCGCAAGGCTTAATGCAAGAATCAGAAAGTCAAGTCTGAAACTGCTTAAATGCATCAGGCTTTCGGAAAAAGACGAACGATAAAAAATTATTGTTATACCTATGAAAGTAAGAATCAAAAATAATTTGATTCCGTGAATAATTCTGGAATAAGTAATATTGGATAATGCAGGATTCATTACACAGAAATTTTTATTTTAGTTTATTCAGGTGAATGTTCAATTTATTCGCTTCTTCGCGAAAACCTTCGATGTCTTTTTACTGTTCCCAACGCCTGATACATGCTGTCAGTTCTTCCAAAGTTTTTATATTTCATATGCTTTAATATTATACCAATAAAAATAACATTCTGTCAAGACATAACAACTAGACAACTATGGTCAGGTCCATGATTTTCGACTGCGCAGCAAACCCTCGAACCAGGGGCTAGATGGCAGCTAGATGGGGACGGTCCATTCATTATTCATACTCTCTTTTTTGTATTATATTTAATAGGCTATATTCTTCGTGTTCGTCTTCACGTGCATGCTTTCTCATCTCTATATGATGAAAAGCACCTTCGTAATCAAATCTTGCTTATCTTGACATAATTTTATTTAAATCCTTTTTCATTTTTTATCAAGCTTTTCAGTTTTTACAGTTACTTGGTTTCAAATATTAGTTGTTTTTGCCTTGACTTTAAAACAATTACGATATTATGAATAATGAATGAACCGTCCCCACACAGCCCACACACCACACATCCCTACCCATCTCCTTTTTTAATTATAAATTTTATTGCCATGTATTACCTCGGTAACATAAAACACCTCACAGGAACCATCACCTCTATCATTACGGGAAAGAGAAGAATTCCACCAATATTTTGCTTCGCCTTTTTCCCCAAGTAGATTGACAAGATAACCTTTTAGTATAATTTTATTTCCTTTTTTTGCGGACTTAATCGCCTTTAAAATATTTTCATTATCAGGTATAATATGATTATTACTTGCGTGACTTTCTATATAGATTTTGTCTACCGGGCAACCCGCTTTGAACCTGTAATAATACCATCGTCCAGACTGACTATATCTAATATATTTTTCAACTTCTGATGTATTCAAATCTCCCCAGGTTATACATATATCAAGAGGACAAAAATGGGCCTTCCAGCCAGAGCGATAAGTTTTAATACCTCTGATTATTCCACTTAACTCGTATTCCTTAACTGCTGTCAATGTCCAGTTGAACTCGTTATACTCGTCCGTTTTTATAACTTCCGGTTCTATCACATTTTGAACTGGTTCGGATAAAACATCTATTTGTTGTGAATAGATTCCTGCAGGTTCAGGCTTTGAGCAGGAGATAATAAAGATATAGAACAACAAAAATATTACCTTATTATTACATTTGAATTTCATTTTTACCTCCTTTAAATTTTAACAACATAAAATTATGAAAGGTTTCGGTTCTTGACATTTGACAAAAAAACAGAACCGTCCCCATTTCCCGTCTCCAATTTCTAATAGTTTATTAATTAAAGGTAATTTTGTCAAGATTTTTATTTGCTTCAGACCTTCAATAATCTATTTTCTGATTCAAAGACTTGAAAAAAATATTGACTTTTTAATTTTATATTTTATGATGGATTTAAACTACAGGGAGGGAAATTATGGAATATTATGATATTTTTGAAAAGAATTTATCCGCAGTAGATAAAGATGTAGCTAACATAATCAACTTTGAAGAGGAAAGGCAGGCTAAAAAGATCATACTGATCGCCTCGGAGAGTATCTGTCCAAAGCCTGTGCGTGAGGCATTGGGTTCGGTTTTTACCAACCTATACGCCGAAGGATACCCCCATCCCAGAATGAGTACTATCGAAAGGAAAGTGCTCGTGGACTTGAACGAAGAACTCGCATTTTTTAGAAGATATGCAGATAAGAGATATTACAAAGGATGCGATTATGTAGATTTTGTTGAGGCACTTGCCCAGAAAAGATGTGCCCAAATCTTTGCCACGGATAAGGTCCCCCCAGAGCAGATATTCGTAAATGTTCAACCCCTCTCCGGTGCAGCAGCTAATAATGCGGTCTATGAGGCATTCCTTAAACCCGGCGACCCTGTTATGGGGATGTCCCTATCTTATGGTGGACATCTCACCCATGGAAACCCTGTGAACCGTTCTGGTAAATATTACAAGATATTTTTCTACGAAGCCGACCCCGCTACAGGTAAACTTAACTATGAGAGGATTAAAAAAATTGCTTCTGAAATCCGTCCGAAAATGATCATCGGTGGATACAGCGCATATCCATGGAGTGTGGACTGGGCTGAATTCAGAGAGATTGCCGATTCTGTTGGGGCATACTTGATGTCGGATATAGCACACCCTGCAGGATTAGTTGTGGCAGGAAAATTTCCAAATCCCATAGGTTATGCAGATGTGGTAACTTTTACTACCCATAAAACTATCTGCGGACCCCGAGGCGCAGTAATAATGACCACAGATGAAGAGAAAGCAAAGAAGATAAATACCGCTGTCTTTCCGGGCGAACAGGGAGGACCTCATATCTGTAATATCGCAGCAAAAGCGGTTGCCTTCAAAATAGCACAAACAGAAGAGTTCAAAAAACTCCAGGAGAAGATTGTGGAGAATGCTCAATGGCTCGCATCATCATTAAAAAAGTCAGGGTTGAAACTCGCCTATGGCGGCACAGACTCTCATATGCTGTTGATAGACCTTAAAAGCATAAAGACACCCACAGGTTTTTTACTTACAGGAGAGATAGCATCTCGTATCCTCGATCTGTGCGGCATTACTTGCAATAAGAATACAATCGGTGGTGACACGAACCCGATACATCCAAGTGCAATCAGACTTGGCACTACATGGGTGACTCAGCGTGGAATGGGAAAACCAGAGATGGAAAAACTGGCAGAACTCGTCCACCGTGTATTAACAAACATACACGCCTTTGAATATAAAGGTGCAAAGATAAGTATAGGAAGAGGGAAGATAGATTTAGAAATAATGGAAGAGATAAAAAAGGAAGTGACGAAACTCGAGAGCAGGGCTAAAAGAGAGATGACTGATATAGAAGAAAGAGGCTATCCCCATTATTCCATACCAGAAGTTGAAACGGAAAAGAAGCCATCTGAATCGGCTCCTGATGAACTTGAAACGGCAAAAACTAAGGCAGCACTCTTCGATCTATCCGATACGGGGCTATTAGAAATCAGAGGTGAGAGGGCACATATATTTTTAAATGAAGTAATAACTACAGACTTAAACCTTGAAGTTGGACAACTACAACATTCTTTCCTTTTAGACAGAGAAGGTAAGGTAATGGATGATGTTTTTATTCACCGCATCAAATCTGATGGGTATCTCGTAGTGTCGAATAATACTGAAAAAGTTAAGGGATGGTTGAGAGGTCTATCCGACGGATACATCACTTTTGACAGAGACGATGTGTATGCAAAGATCGAAGGACCTGTAGTAGTCGAAGATTTAAAAGAAACTGCCAATCATCGTAAGGTTATAATCGGTTTATACGGTCTGAAATCCATAGATATTCTCAAAAAAATCATACCAGAAATTTCAAATCTTGAAATCCGTCATTTTGCTGAATTTGAAATTGAGGGAAACAGAATCATCGTTTCCCGTATAGATGAGGGCCAGTTTCAATTCTACCCCCATCCTGATGATGTTCCAAAACTCTGGAATCTACTTCTGCAAAAAGGGGAAGAATTTGGCATAAAACCCTGCGGGCTCAAAGTGCTAAACCTTTTGAGAAGAGAAAGAGGACTACCATCTTATGAAGAAGGTGAGGACTATACGGTAAAGTCGAATTATGTGAAATTATCTAAATGTTATTTCATCGGACAGAAATCTTTGTTAAAAAAACAAACCTCCTCAGACACCAAAGCAGTTTTTCAGTACAGGCCAGAAGAGCATGCTACGAGGAAGGGTCCACTCTATGAGGAACACAAGAAACTGACCAACAAACTGATACCATTTGCAGGATGGGAGACGCCAGTCTGGTATACTTCCGTTTCAGACGAACACATGGCCGTGAGAGAAACTGCTGGACTGTTCGATGTCTCCCATATGGGCGTTTTGGAGATAAAAGGCAAAGGTGCAACAAGATTTCTTGATGTTGTTACTACGAACTATGTGCGCAGATTCAAGGTTAACCAGGCGCATTATTCCTACATTCTCGACCAAGATGGCAGTGTTTTGGATGATGTATTTATCTATCTAAGGGCAGAGGATAAATATCTTATGGTAGTAAATGCGGTGAATGCAGAAAAGATATTTTCGTGGCTGAATGCGGTCAACTCGAAAAAATACATAATAGATAGAGAAAATCCAGCAAAAGAGATAGAAGGGGAACCAATTGTAAGAGATTTGAGGTCGCCCGAATGTGGCAAAGACAGAAAAGTCGACCTTGCCTTGCAGGGTCCAAACTCCCTGCTCATATTACAAAGTTTAACAGATGATGAAGAGTTAAAACTAAAACTTGCAAGAATAAAACGGACAGAATTCATAGAAACTAAAATCGCAGAGATGGACCTTATGATTTCACATACAGGTTATACAGGAGAAGATGTTAGTTTTGAACTCTATGTCCACCCCGATGATGCTCCAAAACTATGGAATCTACTTCTTGAAAAAGGTAGGGAATTTGGAATAAAGCCGACAGGACTTGGTGCAAGAGATTCGACGAGGACAGAGGCAGGATTTCCACTATGGGGACATGAATTGGCAGGTAAATATGATATAGTTCCATCAGAGGCAGGTTACGACCATTTCGTGAAACTCCACAAACCCTTCTTCATCGGAAAGAAGCCATTCATGGAAAAGCGGGCAAAGAGACAGCCATCAATTGCCAGGTTCAGAATGAATGCCAGAGGTGTTAAAACCATTAAAATAGACGACCCGGTAGCGAACAGACGAGGAGAATACATCGGTCGTGTCACAAGTTGTGCCTTAATTGGAGGTGTCCAACTCGGATTAGTTCACATTAATAAAAGTTACACAAAAGAAGGGACTTGTATAAGAATATTCTCCCTTCCAAAAGATGAAAAACTGCTTCAGGAGAAACCAAAGGACAAATTGAGTGCTGGTGACAGACTCATCCTCTCAGAAGAAGCAACCATAATACCAAGATTTATGGCAAAGTAAAAATTTTGGGTGAGAATGGAATGGGGACAGGCGTAAACTTTTAAACTTTTATTGGGGCCGGCCGACAGAATAAACAGGATTAAATATTATAAAATCTGCGGTTTTCTGCATAAATCTGCGTCCTATTAAATAAAAATCCTGTCTATCCTGTCTAATAATTTTTAGTGTTTACTCCAAATGATTGTCTTTGGTGGTTGAACCCTGTTTTTTGAGAACTTGTAGCATTCTAAAATATCTCTCCCCGCTTCCTCTCCTTTTTTTCTATCGTTTGTGTGGATGTATGCGAGAAGTTCACCTTTTTTAACCTTTTTAGAAATCTTTTTCTCTATGGTTAAACCTACTGAGTGGTCTATTCTATCATTTAACTTCATCCTCCCCGCACCTAAAGAGCAGGCAATTGAACCAATCTTTAATGTATCGATAGTCTTAACATATCCACTCTCTTCACTCTCTACTACTATTTTATATTTCGCTTTCTGTAGAGAACCTCCATCTGTTACTGAACTGTCGCCACTCTGAGATTCTACCATCTCTTTGAATTTCTTCAACCCTTCCCCGGTTAAGATTTTCTTTTTTAGTACTCTCTTCGCATCTTCCTTTTTCTTTGCCTTTCCTGCAAGCAAAAGCATGCACGCACCAAGTTCATAAGTCACTTCCATAAGGTCCTCTCCCCCATCCCCTTTCAATGCTGATACAGATTCTTCAACTTCAAGTGCATTTCCGACCGTTCTGCCCAAAGGTTGGTTCATATCTGTTATGACTGCCACAACTTTCTTGTTCAATCTCTTTCCTATTTCAATCATAGTTCTTGCCAATAACTTTGCATCTTTTAATTTTTGCATAAATGCACCATTTCCAGTTTTCACATCGAGAACCAGTCCATCGATCCCTTCCGTAAGTTTTTTTGACATAATACTCGAAGCGATGAGCGGTATTGAGGCTACTGTATTCGTCGCATCCCTCAACGCATATAGTTTCTTATCTGCAGGAACAATCTTTTCTGTCTGTCCAATTATAGCAACCCCTGTCTGCTTCAAAATTTTTATAAACTCTTCTGCATCGAGAGCTGTCCTAAAACCAGGGATGGATTCCAATTTATCGAGCGTTCCACCTGTGTGTCCAAGTCCTCTACCAGAGATCATAGGAACTACTACTCCACAGGAAGCCACCAGGGGCGCTAAAATCAGGCTCACCTTATCCCCCACTCCACCTGTTGAGTGTTTATCCACTTTAATACCTGAAACAGACGAGAGATTCAAAACTTCTCCAGAATGCATCATCGCAGAGGTGAGGTGAGCTATCTCCTCAAAGTTCATACCATTGAAGTATACACTTGCAAGAAATATAGCCATTTGATAGTCAGGAATCTCTCCTTTGGTAAATTTGTCTACAATATATGCTATCTCTTCTCTGGAAAGTTCTATCCCTTCCATCTTTTTTCTTAAGATATATATAAAATTCATGAAATAGTGGAGTGCAGATTTTATTCTGATAATGTAAATCTACCTGTATAGGAAAAGTTCATCACTACGGTTGTAATAAGTGCGGTCAATTCAACCAAACTCTGTAGTTCTTTCTTAGGATTTAAGCCAAGTTCCAGTTCCTTCGTCCTCTTTATAAATTTCTCAACTATTGGTCTAACGACTAACTCCCACTCACCTGTCCAGTGAGACACATTCTTAATGAGTTTTCTTTGATGTTTTTTTATGAATTTAGTTGCAGAGAAATTTTCTTTTTTACCTACTGGTTCAAAAATCTCAATCAAATCATCATCAAAATAACCGTGTGCTTCTTTTCTTAAATCTTCAATCTCATACCCTCTCCTCTGGTAATATTTGAGCAATGTGTAGTCGAGTTCTTCAACGGGTCTGTCGAACTCGTCCCCTTTAACGATGGGGCGTTTCTTTGCCATC
Organism: bacterium; assembly: GCA_030619885.1. GTDB lineage: Bacteria > Hydrothermota > DG-26 > JAUXAN01 > JAUXAN01 > JAUXAN01. Next base: position 17,623 of record JAUXAN010000034.1, on the reverse strand, counting down.
TTCTTCATAGTTTTATCGATATACAGCAGTTTCTTGTATGCACCCCATTTTCTGTATTTCTTTTGCCAGTTTGATTTCGGGGTCAACCATACAGCGAAAGTTTCTGCAAAATCTTCATCTGGATGTTTCTGGGCGTTCATATCTTTCGTCCTTACATATCTTCTACTCGGACGGTATTTCCTGTATTTTTCTCTATATGGTTTGCTGATGGGACCAAAAATTTTACGCCATTCCTTATCTCGATAGAGTCTGTAGGCATAGTTGATAGCATGTCCTGTCTCATGTCGCAAAAGATACATAATTTCAGACTCATCCTCAAGGTCTCCTGTTATCTCCTCTTCGATAGCAGCTATATCTTCGTCGGAAAGATAGAAGGGAATTCCTATGGTCGGAACTCCATCGGTGCAGCCCCACTCATTACTGAGGTAACATTTCGGTTTGAATCGAATGCCCTTCTGATTTAGTTCACGGTAGAGTCTATCTATATATTTCTTAAGGAGTGTATTCCCGATTCGTAGGTTAAAATCGGATATACGCGTATTTAAAATCTCGAATCTTTCCGTTCCCCAATTCTCAATCAAATCTTTCACTTTTGTCATATATATTGAGGATATAAATTCTCTGACCAAAGTCAAGAAAAAAGAACCACGAATCACATTCACCCCGCACCTATGCATAAGTGCGGGGCAGGTTAATCGAAAGCACACGAATAAAATAAAAAATTCTCAAAAAAGAATACATCGCAATGTAGACACTGATTATCACAGATAAAGGGGCTGTCTAAAAAGAAATCTACTCTACTTATCTTTTGGTCCCAAATTCGGGTTTAAGAGAGGTCTGTTATTTCTGCTTTAATTGCTTCTAATTTTCTGCGTGCGGATTTGCTAAAGAAATGAGCGCTTATTTTTAGAGGAATTTTTATATCACCTTCTCCAAGAATCTTGACAGGCAGTCTCTTTTTGCTTACGAGTCCCTCTTTATGTAAGACTTCGGGGGTAACTTCGGTATCGGGTCTGAACCTGTTCAAATCCCTCAGATTCACTATCTGATATTCTACCCTCTTTAGTGGTCTAAACCCTCTTTTGGGTACCCTCCGATAAAGGGGTGTCTGACCGCCTTCAAATCGCGGATGCTTCCCTCCACCACTACGCGATTTCTGTCCCTTGCTCCCTCTTGTAGAAGTTTTCCCATGCCCTGAACCTGGGCCCCTTCCAACCCTCTTCCTCTTCTTCACACCTTTCGGAGGTTTGAGTGAAGATAGATCCATCACACCTCCTCCAATTTCAGTAGATGTTTTACCTTCTCTATCATACCTCTGATAGAGGGAGTATCATCATGAATAACGGTCTGATTGAGTTTTTTCAAACCCAACGCCTTCACTGTTCTCTTCTGTCTTTTCTCTCTACCTATGGTACTTCTAATCTGTGTTATCTTTAATTTCATATTCTACACTATTAACTCTTCAAGTGTCTTTCCTCTCATTCTGGCAATCTCTTCAACCGTCTTTAACTTCATAAGTCCATCCATCGTAGCCTTAACTAAATTCGTTGGTTTATGGGAACCGAGAGATTTTGTCAATATATTTTTAACACCTCCAAGTTCGAGCACTGCCCTCACAGTATCGCATGCGATTATGCCTGTCCCTGAAGATGCAGGACGCAGAAGCACACGAGATGCACTGTAGCGTCCTATAACCTCGTATGGGATAGTTCCTTCAATAAGGGGAATTCTTCTCACATCGCTTCTTGCATTTTCGGTAGCCTTTTTAATCGCACTGGTAACTTCATTCGCCTTTCCCTGCCCAATTCCGACATGCATTCGGCTGTCCCCCACACAGACAATAGCCGAAAATCTGAATCTTCGACCACCTTTTACAACTTTAGATACTCTGTTTACGGATACAACCCTTTCCTCTAACTCAAGCGCTGATAAATCTATCTTTGCAATCAAAATTTCAATCCTCCTTCTCTTGCTCCTTCTGCCACGCCGCGAACTCTTCCATGATAGTGGTATCCGGAGCGATCAAAAACGACCCGTTTAATATTTTTACTCTGCGCTCTTTGAGCAAGTGCCAGTCCTACTATCTTACTTTTCTCCACTTTCGACATCGAAGTTTCAGTTCTGTCTTTCACATCTTTTGTAAGAGTCGAAACTCCAAGTATCGTCCCGCCATCTGTATCATCTATCAATTGGGCATATATGTGTTTCAAACTTCGATAGACACACAACCTTGGTTTCTCCTTAGTACCAAAGATTTTTTTCTTTACCCTCCTATGTCTTTTCTCTCTCGCACTTGTTTTAAATCTACTCTTTGTCATTAAATTTCACACACCTTTCTTTCCAACTTTTCTTTTTATCCATTCACCTTCGTATCTTATACCCTTGCCTTTATACGGCTCAACCTTGCGAAATGCCTTAATTCTTCGAGCAGTTTCTCCAACCAGTTCCTTATCCACACCTGTAACTACTATCTTTGTAGTTCCCTGAAGTTCAAAATTTATCCCATCAGGTTTTTTAAAAACTACAGGCTGTGAATACCCGAGTTGCATAATAAGTTCATCGCCTTTAAGTTGTGCCCGATAGCCTGTTCCCTGAATTTCGAGGGCTTTTTTAAACCCAGCAACCACGCCTTCCACCATATTTGCCAGAAGCGACCTGGTAAGTCCGTGAAGCGAACGATGAAATTTGTCATCAGAATGTCGGCTGACAATGAGACTGTTATCTTTAATATCTATCTTCATAGTCGGATGGAATTCCTTCTTCAGCGACCCTTTGGGACCAGAAACAGAGACTACATTATTATGGACATCCACAACCACACCTTCTGGAATTACTACAGGTTTTCTTCCTATTCTCGACATACTCGGTATCTTTACAAACTAAATCTTCCTTGTCAAGTAAAAAGTCGCAGACCCCGTATGGGAAACCACGAATCTCATTCACCCCGCACTTATGCATAAGTGCGGGGCAGGTTACACGAATAATCAGGTTGGATATGCCACAAAACCAGAAATTTGTCAAAAATCTTTTTCAAACAGCGTTTATATTCTCGTTATTTAAGAAAAAATAAAACGCCCATACGGGTCCATACGAATTCGTAGAAATCGCATGACAGATTCCCGTGGACCCAGAATTTCCCTCATTGATTTTACTTTCTCACTTTCTTACAGTGTCCTCCATAACTCTGTGACGGAGGAAGAAACAAAGAAAACTATTTAAATCAAATAGTTGAGCCTGCCCTGAGATTGCCGAAGGGCGCGACCCCATCCCTCCTTGTTGGGATTTACTTTGGATTTTGATATTTGGATTTTGAAATTACACCGAAGGTGTTGGGGTTTCTCAAATATGGGCTCTGTCCCCATATTTGTCCCCATATTTCTGTCCCAAAGTGCTATGCAGGTTTTCTGAATTCTAAACAATACCCGTGATACTGACCATGCCGTTTCCATATACCGTCCACTCGTATCTCTTCCATTGTATCTGACACCAGGTGAACGGGCACGGACGTGTCCACTTTCTTGCCCTGACACGAACGCGAGAAACCGAGGGTACGAGCGATGAGTCGTGCCACCCGTTCCGATTCGTCGGCAATTACAATTTTGCTTCCTGGCCGCGCGACACGGATCATCTCGTCAATGGCTTTCTTTTTTTCCGAAAAAAAGTTGATCCCGCCAATGTGGAAGACGCTGTCGAACGATTCTGCTTTAAAAGGCAACACCTCTGCCATCGCTAGGAAGAGGTCTACCGACCAGCCTCGAGTGGTGACGAAGCTGCGACAGCGGGCCAGTTGGGCCGCAGAGATGTCCAGACCATATACCTCGCCCGCTGTTGGCGATTCAAACAGGTAGGGAAGATTATCACCAGACCCTATCGAAACCTCCAAAATACGCCCACCGTTCAAGTCCAGCCGGTCCAAAATCTCTGTGCGCGCCTTGCGCTCTCCGCCCATAGATAAAAAAAACACCTTATTGAAGATGGCGAAGTGCGAAAACCAGTCATAGAAGCGAGCGAAACGGCGGTTAAGGCCCTCTAATTCCTGCGGAGAGATAAAGTGAGCAATGCCATTCCTGATGAGAAAGCTCCGCTCACAGTACGGGCAGAACAAGTCCCCCTCATCCACAGTCCCATCACCGCGTTCATCGCGCAGAGAAAGTGCAGATTGACAATTAGGACAACATAGTAACTCCAATGTTGAGCGTTTCATCTCTACTCCTTTTCAGACCACGATGCAGCGGCCTAACATAGGTTTATCTGAGAAAAATCAGACCTGACACCATTTTCATTCCCGCATCCTTATCAATTAAACCAAAATCCCACCCCAGGGGTGGGATTAAATCTGCATTATTCTGATCAGTTGCCAGTCTTACAGAACCAAGGTGGTCTGTATGGTTTAATGGTTTCACTGTCTTTTAATTATAAAAGTTTTTTCACAATGTCAATCCAAAAATCTGAAATCTGAAAGGCTGACCCCAAAGACTACATAAATTCCAGATTCCAGCCCGACCCCCCAATGGCGGACCTGTCCATAACTTTGGACGTCACATATTTCTTAATATTTCCTGTTCTTGCTCCCCAGTTTATAAGTTTCCAGATTCCAGCCCGACCCCATTAGACGCCCTTAATACATCTTCTAACAGCGGCTGTATAAATGATATTTTGGTCGCCTCTTCTAGATAATCTTTTATCCGACCAGCCGCCAACTCTTTCTCAAACTTTGCTATTAATTTAGATAAATTCTTCTTCGCTTTTTCTTTTGTTAATTCCATTTTATACAATCATAATCTAAAAATATGGCAATGTCAAGCAGAATTTGGGTACCATTGATGTCATTCGTCCACCCAGTCTACTATATGTCACCAATTTCTGCCATATACCCTTGGGATTTGGAAATTGGGATTTAATTTGGATTTTGATATTTGGATTTTGAAATTACACCGAAGGTGTTGTGGTTTCTCAAATATGGGCTCTGTCCCCATATTTGTCGTCTGACCCGTAGTGGTGGTTTATACTTTCAGCATAGATTTTAAAAGTTGACATTTTTGAAATTTTTGTCATATACTATGATGATTGAAGGGAAGGGATGTATATATGTACCTTGTACAGAAATAACCGAGTCAGGCGAAATAAACTGGCTGTGCAAAAGTGATATTAAATGGACATAGTTACAATTATATTTATAGCATTTGGATTGGCAATGGATGCTTTTGCTGTATCTATCACAAGCGGATTAACAATAAAACATTTAAGAATCAATAATGCCTTGAAGATCGCAATATTTTTCGGATCATTTCAGGCTGTTATGCCAGTAATAGGGTGGTTAGCAGGACTTAGCTTGAGAGATTTTATTGCAGGCGTCGACCATTGGATAGCTTTTGGGCTTCTAAGTTTTATTGGTTGTAAAATGATTTATGAATCAATTAAGATAAAATCGAGCAAAAAAGAAATAAACCCGCTGAATGTTTATGTTTTGTTGATGTTATCCATTGCTACGAGTATTGATGCTTTAGCCATTGGGGTAAGCTTTGCATTTTTAAAAATTTCTATTGCAACTCCAATAATAGTAATTGGAGCTGTGACATTTCTGTTATCTTTTCTTGGCGTTTTTGTTGGTAATAGATTTGGACACTTTTTTGAAAGTAAAATTGAAATCGTAGGAGGTTTCATTTTAATTGGTATTGGAATAAAAATACTGATTGAACATTTAGTTTAGAGGATGCCAGTTTACATCGCCTAACACGGACTCTTCTGTAGTTTTTATTCTATAACTAACAAACGGAGGGCAAAATTATGAAAGGGTCAATTGAAACACCAAAATCACATTTAGGCAAAACTAAATTTCGACCTCTTTTAAAGGTAGTCTTTAAGAACGAAAAGGGCGAAATTGACTCAGCCGCTTGGCTTCTTAAAAATATTCATCATTGTAAAGGAAGTCTTGAAAAATTTATCCAGAGAAAAGGATAAAGTTATGGGGCTACCGATGAATTATAGCGGTTTCGCTTCTACTTATGCTAAACATTGCCAAATCACGCTGTGAAAAGGTAGAATTTCGTGTTGGAAATGTAGACGAAGGTTTCCCTCATCCAAATAATTTTGCTAATATGCTATTCTGCGTGGATGTTATTCACCACTTAACCAACCTCACAATGTTTTTTAATGAAAGTTATCGTATGTTAAAGAAGAGTGGAATACTTATCATAGTGACTGACTCTGAGAACGATATACGAGGTCGAAGTCTATCGAGGTATTTTCCGGAAGTACTAAATATCGAACCGGAGAGATACTCCTCAATTGAGGAACTCTTTCGTAAGACAAAAACCGCTGGCTTTAAAAAATTCACTCGTGAAGAAACTTCTGGTTACATAAAGATCGATGACGAGTTCATTGAGAACCTTGAACATAAATGCGCATCAGCATTAAAATTAATTTCTGATGATGCACATCGTAGGCGAATCGAAAGGGTAAAACAGGCTAAATCAGAAGGTGAAGAATGGCTTTCTTGATATACGGTGCTTGGATTTGAGAAATAATTGGCAAAACGGCGTAGACCAAAAAGTCCTATGTCAATATCTGACGCATGATGAACTCTAAGGAATGCACTCCAGGAATGGACCTGGTTTTTATCCTAAGACCTATTCCTAAAATCTGGACATGTCATTATAATAGAATACTGAATAGAGAAGAGATTGGTTGTTCTTTAATCCATTCTGCTTCTTGTTCCAGGTCTTCAGCACTTAATGCCTTCTTCAGAATGTCTTCTTTAAGAAGCAGTCTTATCTTTTCGTTCGTCTTTTTATTCTGAAAGGTAACCCTTATCTCCTCACCATCTGTTAGTTTGATGTTACATTTCCCGAATGTACAGCAGGTTGAACACTGTATGCCATCGATGAGGCAGGTATATGGTTTCTCGCCGATTGTTTCAACACTGCACTCGAGTCCCATAATTCCTTCAGGCTCCAACTTTTTGAGGGCGTATACACCTGCCTTATATCCCAACGCAAGAAGTGGACCGTTGTGTCCGTGAAATTTTATAGCTTCATCGTAAGATAACATCTATACTTTCACCCCCATCTTCAAAAAACCGAAGTTAGTTCAATCAAAACTCCATGGGTGTTCTTCGGGTGTAAGAAGGCAATCTTCTTACCTTCAGCACCCATCCTCGGCGTTTTATCAATCAATGTAATGCCTTTTCTCTCGAGTGTATGTAAACTGGTTTCAATATCTTCAACCTCGAAACATATATGGTGTATCCCCTCGCCTCTCTTCTCTATATATTTAGCGATCGGGCTTCCTTCTGTTGTTGACTCCAATAGTTCGATCTTCGTGTTTCCTATCTTCAACATACATGCCTTTATCCCCTGTTCCGTCACAGAGAAGAGAGTTTCTACTTCCAAACCAAGAACACCTGAGTAAAAATCCAAACATCCCTCAATGCTCTTCACTGCTATCCCGATATGGTCAAGTTTTTGTAAAAACATAAGTTTCAAGGTAAATTGGACTTTGCCATTTCAAATAAGTTGTGGTTTTCATAATTTATACCATTGTTACTCTTAAATGTTTCCTTTTCTCTTTACGCATTCAGTAGATATCTCCTCAACATATCGAGTGCTGCCTGAGCAGTCTGCTCCTTTATTTTTATCCTATCTCCAAGAAATCTGTGTTCTTCAAAAGATGTTTTTCCCTTTGATAAGAGTCCGATGTAGACCAGTCCTACCGGTTTCTCCACACTTCCACCACTTGGACCTGCAATACCTGTTACCGAAAGCCCAATATCGGTTTTGAGCAAACTTCTTATACCCTTAGCCATAGATATTGCAGTCTGTTGCGAGACCGCACCATATCTCTGTAAAGTCTGTTCTGGGACACCGAGAAGGTTCTGTTTCACTTCGTTACTGTAAGCGACTACACCACCGATGAAATATTTGGAACTTCCCGAAACATTGGTAATCCTGTGTTTTATGAGCCCACCAGTGCAAGATTCGGCAACTGAGAGGGTAAAATTGCGCATCGTCAGAAGATAGCCGACTACTTCCTCCATCGTCTCCTCGTCTCTTCCATATGTATAAATCCCAATCTTCTCTGTAAATTTTTCTTCTACTTTTTTCAGGAGTTCATCACCCCCCTCTGTTCCTTTTTTTATTTTAATTCTTATGTTGACTCCTGTATGGCGCGGTAAGAACGATACTATTACATAGCCGCTCACCTCCTTCACCGTTCTGTCAAGAATCTCTGCGAGGCGAGATTCGGTAATACCTGTCGTCTTTATGGTCCTGAATCTTATTTCTTTCTTTCCTTCTCTGGACAGAACAGGCAGGACACCTTCTTCAAAGATTGCCTTCATCTCGGATGGGACACCTGGTAGAATGAAAATCCATTTTTCACCCTCTTTTAAAAAAAGTCCTGGTGCTGTTCCAACAGGATTTTTAATCGAGTGTGCACCTTGAGGAATAAGTGCCTGCGACATATTTATCGCAGGCATTTCGACACCTCTTTTTTGAAAATGTTTTTTAATGGCTTTCAATATTCTTTCGTTTAACACCAACTTTTTTCCAAGAACTTTGGCTATCGATTTTTTTGTTACATCATCGAGTGTTGGACCTAATCCGCCGGTTGTTATGATGATATCAAATTTTTCGAGCAGTCTCCTCAGCTCGTCTTCGATGATTTTTGGACTGTCACCAACAGTCAATTTATATTTGACTTCTATCCCCACTTCAGCGAGGCGTCTGCCGAGCCATGCCGAGTTCGTATCTATGGTCGTGCCTAATAACAGTTCATCTCCTATTATCAATAAAGCACCATTCATACACTTGTTTGCGTTGATCGGTTACGATGCCCGTTTCGTCATAGGGCTACGTAAATCGTCTTTTTGACGTAACCGACTGACGCTAAACGATACGGGCTTCGTCACCTTTAAACGATTAACGAAACTTTCTTTACTCATAATTTAATAGTATGTATAATTATTCTCAAAATTATGTTTGAGTATACCCCTGCTAATAGATCATCTATCATAACCCCCCATCCTCCTGGTAGATTTTGGGACCTTTTAACCGGGAAAGGTTTCAGGATATCGAAGATTCTAAAGAGAATAAAGCCTATTGCAAGTGATTTTAGAGATTTCTCCACTGCAAACATCGTTATGAGAAATCCGCAGATTTCGTCTATGACTATCCTGCGGTCATCTTCTCCCCACACAATCTCTAATCTGGTTGATAATATGGTACCACCTAAAAAAACCAAAATCACCGCGGATAGGTGGGTGAATACATTCAAATCAGGTAGTAAAAAGAGGGTGAGTGCACAGACAAAGGATGCGCAGCTCGCTGGTGCATAGGGGAAATAACCGACAAAAAAAAACTACCAAGCACTTTTAAAATCATTCTGCCCCACTGAATTTGAATCGAGAAATCATCCTTTTCAAACTTCCGGACAGGTTCCCAAGTTCTGTGGCGGATGATGCTAACTTTTCAGTAGATGCCGTCTGTTCTTCCACTGCTGCTGCGACTTCTTGTGAAGACGCAGCATTCTCCTCTGCTATTGAGGCAACATCTTCAATAGATATACTTAACTGTGCCATCTCATCTCTCTGGCGGACACTCGCTTGAGCGATCTCCCTTATACCTTCACCAGATTTGCCTATCTGGTCTGCGATCTTTTTTAGGCCTTCTGCAGCATCCGTTAGAACATTCTTTCCTGTACTCACCTCTGATGTAGTGGTCTCAGTAGTATCTTTAAGCCTTTCTGTAGTTTCCCTCATCTCCTCAATTATCTGTGTAATCTGATACGCCTCATTTGATGTGCGGTCTGCAAGTTTTCTCACCTCATCTGCTACAACAGCAAATCCTCTTCCAAATTCACCTGCCCTTGCAGCCTCTATTGCAGCATTTAGAGCTAAAAGATTGGTCTGTTTCGTAATCGCAGATATGGTTTCTGTTATTGAGGAAATACGCTCTGATTTCTTCGAAAGTTGTTCCACCACCTCTTTAAGCTGAGCTGAGATCCTGCTTATCGAGTCTATCTTCACAAGCGCTTCTTCAGCAGACCCCCTACCTATCTCCGCCAAAGATGAGATGCTGTTAGAAAATGACTCTGTCTCTTCCGCCTTTTTGGCAGATGATACTGCCAGATCCGATACGAGTTTCACCGCCTTGACGGTGGTGACAAGGTTCTCTGCCTGTTTGGTTGAACCCTCAGATATAGCCTGAATTGTGGATGAGACCTGCTGAGATGAGGAGTTTATCTCTGCTGAAGAAGTCGATACAGTCTCCGACTGTCCTATTAGTTTTTTTGCTATCTCCGATGTCTCAGCAATTATCTTCTCTATCCCATCGGTAAATTTGTTGAAGGAGGAGGCGAGCACACCAATCTCGTCCTTCGTCTCTATCTTCATCCTCTTCATCAGATTTCCTTCACCTTCTGCAATATCTTTCATTATCTCTGCCAAATTTTTTAATGGTCTTGAGATTTTTGTTGCTAAAAATATCGATAATAAAAAGCCTATAAGAATTACAAAAAGGAACATCATAATTCCCATAGAAAGAATATCCTTACTTTCTCTCTCTATCTTTTTAGGAAAAAGACCTATACGCACATATCCTATAGTTTCTCTAAATCCTAAACCTACCGAGATGATTGGAGCAAGGAATTCGTAGACGGTACTTCCATCTTCAATTTCCAGTTCTCTGTGCATAGACTTTTCAGTTGTTAAAAGACTGTCTACAATCTGTGCAGGAATCTGGGGTGTTTCAATCTTGGTTTCACTTCCAATGAGATCGCCTTCTTTATTGTAAACAGAAATGTATGCCACATCTTCATTCTTGAATATCCCTTTCAATGGGGATGCGAACATGCTCTCATCTTCGGTAAGCACTCCAAGTTCTACGGAATAGGTAAAAATGTTGGCAAGTGTATATCCCTTCTCTATCAATGTCTTCTTCAAGGTAGAGTTGGAGCGGTTGATGAAGAAGATGAGATACAGAACCATTGTGAAGGCTATCAAGATAAGGAAGTAGAGAACAAATTTAAATCTAAAACTTCTCATAGGTATCCCTCCCGTTTATTATTCGTATATGATTGCTGCTTTTTTTATCACCGTATCAGGTATACTGATACCCAATTTTTGGGCTGTCTTTTTGTTGATTACTATCTTTGGACTTTTAGTATATTTTGATGTAGCACTTCCACCTGTCAAAATTGTATTTGTGATCTCTCCTGCAAATATCCCTGGTGATGAACTTGTCGGGTCTGGAATCATCCACAAGATATCGTGCTCTTTTGCAACATAGAGGGCTGCTTTCATTCCTTTTACATACTTCACCGTTATCTTCTCCAATTTTAATCCTCTGCTTTTTGCAATTTCATCTGTTGCCTGTTTTCCAACGGTCAACACACAAGAGAATCCTCCATTGCGTATCTTCTCCACCGCCTTGGCAGGTTCCAGAGTGGCAAGGTCAAATTCCTGATACTCATTTTTACATATCTTTTTGAAACCACCTAATATATCTTCGTATGGAGCAAATCCTTTCGATCTTATCACTGCAACTTTGGAGCTACCATAGAGGGGTAAAATGGACAAGATAAAAAATATAACAAGTCTTTTCATAGCAATGAAATTCTGTAATCGAGGAGTTGGGCTCTGCTATCAGTTTCGACTACCTTCAATACATTCTGTAATGTCTGATTTACAGCCTTGGAGTTTTCATTGACGACTGCCATAGCCAGACTTGCCCTCTGCCAAAGGTTATTCGCATTTATCTCAGTTACAGATATATTGAACCTACTGCGGAGTTTGTCCTTTATCCCCTTTATTACCCTCCTTTTAGTCTTCAAAGAGTTACTTTCTGGAATGTAGAGATCTACCTCACAGGTGCCAACTACCATTCTATATCCCTTTTTATCTCTTCCACAGTATAGACCTCGAGCACATCATCCTTTTCTACATCGGTACAATTTTCTATCCCGATACCACATTCGAGCCCTGATTTGACTTCAGAGACATCCTCTTTGAACCTCTTTAAAGAAGTGATCTTGCCTTCAAATATCAAAGTCCCATCCCTGTTTATCCTCACCTTTGCATCTTTCTGGACTATGCCTTCGGTAACGAGACATCCTATTACGAGTCCAACTTCCGGAATTTTGAATATCTTTTTCACCTCTACTTTTCCAAGTATGTTTTCTCTATATTCCGGTTCCAAGAGTCCACTCATAGCCCGTTTCACATCAGAAATTGCCTCGTATATGACATCATAGAGTCTTATCTCAACCCCTTCTTTTTCCGAGAGTTCGGAGGCATTGCGGTCTTTACCAACATGGAAGCCTAAAATTATAGCATCCGATGCGGATGCCAGTGTCACATCAGATTCATTGATGGTCCCTACGCCCTTGTGTATTACAGTGAGTTTAACATCCGAAGTAGATAGACTTTCAATGGAGTCTGACAATGCTTCGATGGACCCTGCAACATCCCCCTTTAAAATGAGTTTTAGTTCCTTTACACCTTCCTCACTTAATCTTTTCTGAAAATCAGAGAGGGTTATCTTTTTAGCAGCGCTCAATTTCTGTTCCTCTTTTACGAGCTTTCTCTTCTGTGATATCTCTCGTGCTTCTCTTTCGCTCCTTGTGACAGTAAACAGATCGCCAACTTGGGGAATTCCATCAAAGCCCAATACGACAACAGGGTCGGAAGGAAATGCATGTAAGAACGGTTTGTCCCATTCATCGAAGATAGTCCTTACCCTGCCTGATTCGAGTCCACACACGAAAGGGTCGCCTTTCTTTAGCATCCCTTTCTGAACTAAAATTGTAGCAGTAACACCTTTCCCTTTACTCATACTCGATTCTACCACGACACCTCTGGAATAACCTTTGCGTGGTGCCCTCAACTCGAGCATTTCCGCTTCTAACAATATAGCCTCTAACAGTTCAGGAATTCCCTGTCCTGTTTTTGCAGATATTTCAACACAGAGTACCTTGCCACCCCAGTCTTCAGCCAATACACCTCTATCCGCCAGTTGTTTCTTAACCCTCTCTGGTTGAGAGTTTGGAAGATCAATCTTATTTATCACAACCACGATTGGTGCCCCTGCTTCTTTTGCATGGTCCATTGCTTCTATCGTCTGTGGCATCACACCGTCGTCAGCAGCAACGATGAGAACTACTATATCGGTAACCTTGGCTCCCCTGGATCTCATTGCGGTGAATGCTTCGTGTCCTGGTGTGTCTAAAAAGGTAATCTTCTTGCCTTGGTGTAGAATTTTGTATGCCCCAATGTGCTGTGTTATCCCTCCTGATTCTCTTGCAGTAACATTGGTCTTTCTTATATAGTCTAAAAGAGATGTCTTTCCATGGTCAACATGTCCCATAACCGTAACCACAGGAGGTTTTTGCTCATTAACTTCCCCTACCCCCTCTACTACATCTATTTCCTCCAATGGTTCCACTTCAAAGCCAAACTCGTCCGCCACCATCATTATCGTATCCATATCGAGTCTTTGGTTTATCGTTGCCGAAAAACCAAGTCCCATACATTTTTTTATTATTTCGGTGGATGATATACCAATTGCAGAGGCAAGTTCAGAGACAGTCGAAAATTCAGAGAGCTTTATCTTTTTGGTGATAACGGCCTCCTCCTCAGGATGGAAGATCTTTTCTCTCTTTTTCTTTTTTTCTTTATGCTCGAAGGTTGCAAAGGTTTCCTTTACCTTCTCTACAACTTTAGCCTGGTCAATTGGTGGTCTGCGAAATTTCCGCCACCTTCCTCTACTGTCTTTCCTTTTCACAACTTTTGGGTGTGGTTCAAATTTGCGCTTCCGTTCGTACTCTTCCTTTAAATGTGCTTTATCCTCTTCGAACTTGTGTCGCACCGCCTCTATCATGTCCGGGGTAACTGGACTCATATACCCCTTGTGAGGGAAACCAAGTCCTGCAAGTATTTTGATGAGTGCCTCAGCAGATATTCTAAATTCTTTAGCAACTTGATGTAATCTCTTCTTCTCCATTATATTTCACTTAACAGATTCTGCTACGATCTTTTTAATTTTTTGGACGGTTTTGTCTCCAATTTTCGGAAGTGCGGTTAGCGCTTCAATTTCTGCTTGATCTATATCGTATGCGGTTATGAAGTTAGCATCGATGAGTATCTTCTTGACCGTTTCGCTCAATCGGGCTATATCTTTTACCAAGACCTTCGATTTTCTCTCTCTGTCTATTCTTTCTATGTATTCGGATTCTTTAATAATATCTATGTTCCACCCTGTTAACCGGGAAGCGAGACGTGCATTCTGTCCTCCTTTGCCTATTGCCAGGGAAAATTGGTCATCGGGTATAACAGCGGTTAGAGTCTTTTCCTCTTCATCCTCTATTATGATATTAGAAGGTTTTGCAGGCGACAGAGATCTGGTTATGTAAACTATGCGGTCAGAGCTCCACTGCACTACATCTATCTTTTCACCCGAAAGTTCTTTGACTATTGACCGTATTCTCGAACCTCTCACCCCAACACACGCACCCACTGGGTCTATCTTATTATCTTTTGAGTAAACAGCTATTTTTGATCTTTCGCCTGGTTCCCTCGCTAAAGATTTTATTTCAACGATACCTTCGTATACCTCGGGCACTTCAAAACGAAATAGTTTTAAGAGAAAATCGGGATGGGTTCTCGAAAGGACGATCTGGTGCCCCTTCGACGAACGTTTCGCATCTAAAATTAAAACCCTTATCGGGTTACCCTGACGATATTTCTCGATTTTTAACTGTTCTTTTGCAGGGAGAAATGCCTCTGCCTGTCCAAGTATTACGATCAGTCCCTTCTTATCAACCTTCTGGATAGTACCTGTAACGATACTACCCACTTTACCTTCGTATATTTCGAAAATTTTTTCTTGCTGAAACTCTCTGATCTTCTGTATCACAGTCTGTTTAATCACTATGATTGCATTCCTGCCAAATTTTTCAACAGGGAATGGGGTCATCAATTCATTTCCTAATTCACATTCAGGGTCTATCTTTTTCGCTTCTGGGTAAGAGATCTGTTTGTAGGGGGTACGGCATCTCTTAACGACCTTCTTTTTAATGTATATGTCGATGTCGCCTGTCTTTAGATTTATCGAGACTTTGGTATCAGGCTGTTCTCCATATTTCCTCTTTAAGCCAGCATTGATTCCAGCAGATATGGCGTCTATGAGAAATTCTTTTTCTATGTCCTTTTCCCGCAGGACATCTCCAAGTGCTTCAGAAATCTCTACATTCATAATTATAACTCCATTTCAATATTTGCCCTTTCTACCGAATCGAAAGGGATTGAATGTTCTTTTCCTTCATCTTCCACAATTAAAATACCATTTTTGAAATCTTTTAGTCTGCCACGCACGAGCTCCTTCAACAGATGAATCTTCACCAACTTCCCAACAGCACTCTTGAAATGCTTCTCTATTTTTAGCGACCTATTCAATCCTGGTGAAGATACCTCAAGGGTATATCTGTGCGGTATCAAACCTTCAATATCCAATTTCGAAGAGACCCGTTCTGATATACGGGCGCACTCGTCCACGGTCACACCACCTGGTTTATCTATGAAGACACGAAGAATTGACCTCGGTCCACTACCTTTATACTCTACATCATATAGACTGAGATTCAATTCCTCTGCTGCTGATTCTGCAAGTTCTCTTATTCTCTCGAGCATATCTCTCCTATTCTTCTTTGCATATCCTCAAGGGATAAATAGACTGTCTTCTTTTCCCTTCTATCGTAGAGTTCGACTTTATTTTTTTCTCTATACCGTTCACCCACGGTAATTCTGAATGGTATACCTATCAAATCGGCATCCTTAAATTTCACACCAGGGGTTTGGTCTCTGTCATCGAGCAGAACCTCAATTCCTTCCTGGAGTAGTTTCTTGTAGATATTGAGAGCGGCCTCCAACAGTTCTTTACTATCTAATGGAACAACTATCACTTTAAATGGTGCTATGGAGAGCGGCCAGCATATACCATCAGAATCGGCAAAGGTCTCTATAGCCGATGCCATTATCCGTTCCAACCCTATTCCGTATGAACCCATAACTATGGGCAGTCGGGCTCCATCTTTAGTCCCAAAAGTTGCACCCATTGATATAGAATATTTCTTACCTAACTGGAATATGTGTCCCACTTCGATCGCATTTATAAATTCGAGTTCACCGTTGCAATGGATACATCTATCACCACGGTGTGAAAGTTTAAGGTCAATATATTCTTTCACTTTAAAATCCCTCTCAGGGGTCACACCTGTGAGATGATAGTTGTTCTTATTCGCTCCTGTTATGAAACCGTGCTTTTTGCAAAAGGCGGTGTCAGCGTAAATTTCGATGTTTTCAAGACCAACAGGTCCAATGAATCCTGCATCTGCTTTACAAGTGTTCAATATCTCCTCTTCTGTTGCCTGTCTTATGGCTTCGCCAAAATGTCTTTTAATCTTCTCCTCCGCTGCCTCATAATCACCACGAATCAGTATGAAGATAGGTTTATTATTATTTGTATAAAGCAGAGATTTCATCAATCTATGGGATGGGACTTTTAAGAAAGATGATACCTCCTCAACCGTTTTTTTACCTGGTGTGGAGACTTCTTTTAGGTTCAAATCTTCAGATTTGAATTCAACCGGTTTCGAATCAGAGATTACGAGATTTGCACGATAGTTGCAAGAGGTGCATCTCACTACTCTATCTTCACCAGAAGCACAGGGAACCATAAACTCTTCTGATTTGCCAGTTCCCATCACTCCGCCTGATGCCTCAACGGAGAAGAAGTCCAGTCCGCATCTTGTAAATATCTTAGTATATGCCTCAAAATGGAGATTATAACTTCTATTGAGTCCATCCTCATCCGTATCCATCGTGTATGAATCCTTCATAATGAACTGACGTGCTCGGACAACTGCCGAACGGGGACGGGGTTCATCCCTGAACTTGGTTTGAATTTGATACCATATCTGTGGAAGTTCTTTATAGGATTTTATATTCTGTCTTGCTAAATGTGTTATTATCTCCTCGTGAGTTGGGGAAAGGCAGAGACTCCTTCCCTTCCTATCTTTTAATCGGAACAACTCATCGCCAAAACTGTCCCATCGACCGCTCTCTTCCCATATATCAGATGGAGAAAGAACAGGCAAGAAAAATTCTACTCCCCCTATTCTGTTCATCTCTTCACGCACAATAGTCGCTATATTCTGCAATACCTTCCATCCAAGAGGGAGGTATGAGTAGATACCTGCGCCGAGCATCCTCACCAGTCCTGCTTTAAGCATGAGCCGGTGGGCTGTAGTCTCCGCTTCCTTTGGATTTTCCCTCATAGTCGGGATAAAAAAATTTGACCATCTCATAGATTTGTTATAAATATAATAAAAACTTAAAAAAGTCAAGAAAAAAACAACCGCGGGCGTAAATGTCTTACCCCATATGTCCTTTTAAAGTGTGATATCAAGACATTTTTATTCTCATATCAATTTTTTACCAAAGGGCAAGCCGCCAAAAGGCGGCACAGCGTGAACCTGTGTGTCATATGAAGTGGCTGGCTTGGTACTGTTAATTTTGGATTATCTTTGTTCTAATATCTTTGATAATCCCTTTTTTCTCTATCTCTTGGTG